>JBAYRL010000002.1:0-300000 GCA_041676705.1 Acidimicrobiia bacterium | reverse complement strand
GAAGTCGAAACTCCGGTGCTGCATCCCATTCCCGGTGGTGCTACGGCCACACCCTTTACCACCCATCACAACGCGCTTGATCTAGATTTGTATCTGCGCATTGCTCCCGAGCTGTATTTGAAGCGCCTGGTGGTGGCCGGTTTCGATCGGGTTTTTGAGATTGGTCGAGTTTTTCGTAACGAAGGTATCTCCACCCGGCACAACCCCGAGTTCACCATGCTCGAGCTGTACCAGGCTTATGCCGATTACAACGACATGATGGCTCTTACCGAAGAGCTAGTGGCTTACTTGGCGACCGAGCTTCGAGGCAGCACCACCATTTCCTATGGAGAGCGTGAACTCGACCTGTCGGTGCCTTGGCGACGAGCCACTATGGAAGAACTAATTGCCGAAGCCACTGATCTTGAAGTGTCGATACAAACTCCGCTCAGTGAACTCCAAGGCGTCTGTGATCGATACCAGATTCCATGGAACAAAATCGATGGTCCAGGGAAGCTAATCCAGGAAATCTACGAAAAGACCGTAGAGCCCAACGTTTGGAATCCAGTGTTTGTCACTGACTATCCCCAAGAGGTCTCGCCCTTGGCTCGAACGCACCGAGATCGCCCGGGTTATACCGAACGGTTTGAAGCCGTAGTGGCCGGCCGCGAATTGGCAAACGCGTTTTCCGAACTGACTGACCCAGTCGATCAGCGTCAGCGGATGGAGGCCCAGGCCGAGGCCAAAGAGGCTGGCGATGAGGAAGCCATGGTGGTCGATGAAGACTATCTGAGAGCGTTGGAATATGGCTTACCTCCAACGGGTGGTTTGGGTATTGGTATTGACCGGTTGGTTATGCTGTTGGCCAACGCACCCTCAATTCGTGATGTGGTGCTGTTTCCTACTCTGAGGCCCGAACAAACCTAGAAACTCAGCTGGTGTAAACCGACTAGCCACCTAACGGTTGTTACCAGCGCGCACAGCCAGACCTCAAGGCTGGTTTCATACGCCTTTCATACGCTGGGCCAAGCCGTATTTAACTGTGGTTCGCCAGGTAGCGGTGTATTTCAGAGCCTTGCTAACGATCAATCTTGGCGATCGTGCTGACCGACTCTAATAAGTGTTCGGCCGCTGAAATTAGGGCAATGGCTGAACCCGAACCAGCAAAGGGCTCCAAAGCTTTGGCAGCGGCATCGACTTCTGCTCGGGCGGCGGCAAAAGCTGATTCCACGCCGCCAGCTTCACGAACCAATAGACGCACCGAGTCGATCTCGGCTTCGTTTAACGGTTCACCTAAAATGTCACGCAGTTTTTCTTGGTTCGGCTTAGCCAGCGCATGGATGACCGGCAAAGTGTAAACGCCTTCTACGAGGTCGTTGCCAGCGGGCTTACCAAGAATTTCTTCGGTGGCGGTGAGATCCAAAATGTCGTCCACAATTTGGAATGCCATTCCGTAATGCAACCCGAACGCGGTAACCGCCTCGATTTGGTCACGTTCTAGGTTGGCTACCAAGCCGCCAATACGGCAGGCAGCTGAGAACAAAGAGGCTGTCTTCCCGGCAATTGATTCGCGGTACTCGGCTTCGGTGCGATCGGGGCTGAACATCGCCTGCAGCTCGCGCACCTGACCTTCGCACAGCCGGGCAATGGTGGCCGCTAGCAGTCCGGCCACTTCCACCCCAAGCGAGGCGGCAATCTCAGAGGCCCTAGCCAACAGAAAATCGCCAGCCAAAATGGCCTTTAGGTTGCCCCATTTAGCATTAACGCTGGGTACCGTTCTGCGGATAACAGCCTCATCCATCACGTCGTCGTGATAGAGCGAACCGATATGAACTAGCTCCACCGAGACACCGCCCATTACGGCTTCGTGGGTGGCATCGCCCAACTCGGATGTAACAGCGGCACACGCTACCGAAAAAAGAGGGCGTACACGTTTGCCCCCGGCGGTAATGAGATGGCTGGCCATTTCGGTCAAGAAAGCGTCGTCGGTGCGTACAGCACGCAGCAGAGCTTCCTCTACCCGAACACGGTCGGCGGCTAATAATTCTTGGTCATGCAACGGCACGGCGGACACGCTGGCTGAGGCTAACACTTTATTGGGCGCGATACCTTAGCCTTCGCCTAGCAATAATTGCACCCGAGCTAAGAGCTACCTCCAAACGCGTGCGAACGCAGCGCCTAGCGATACACTAAGAGAACTAATTCCCCACTTGTGGGAGGGAGTGTTCCTTTGTTTGAAAGATTTACCGATCGGGCTCGTCGAGTTGTGGTGCTGGCGCAAGAAGAAGCGCGCCTGTTAAACCATAATTACATCGGGACCGAACACATTCTTCTGGGGCTGATCCATGAAGGTGAAGGGGCCGCAGCTAAGGCTCTCGAGTCTTTAGGTATCAGTTTAGAAGCCGTTCGTAGTCAAGTTGAAGAAATTATCGGTCAGGGCGGTGCCTCACCGTCTGGCCACATCCCGTTTACTCCCCGCGCCAAGAAGGTGCTCGAGCTTTCGCTGCGTGAAGCCCTGCAACTTGGCCACAACTACATTGGCACTGAGCATATTTTGCTGGGCCTCATCCGTGAGGGCGAGGGCGTAGCGGCACAGGTTCTGGTGAAGTTGGGTGCCGATTTGTCACGGGTTCGCCAGCAAGTCATCCAGCTGCTTTCCGGTTATAGCGGTCCAGGTGGTCAGCCGAGCGGCGAAAAAGCAGGTGCAACTACTGGGGCCTCCTCAGAGTCAGGGGCATCTGGTTCTCTTGTGCTCGACCAATTCGGTCGCAACCTCACCCAAATGGCACGAGACAAAAAGCTCGACCCTGTCATTGGCCGGTCGCGCGAAACCGAACGGGTTATGCAGGTACTGTCGCGCCGTACCAAGAACAATCCGGTTCTAATCGGTGAGCCTGGTGTTGGTAAAACTGCGATCGTTGAAGGCCTAGCCCAAGCAATCGCCCGCGACGATGTTCCAGAAACACTCCACAATAAGCAGCTTTACACCCTAGATCTGGGTGCGTTGGTGGCGGGTTCTCGGTATCGAGGCGATTTTGAAGAGCGTTTGAAGAAGGTTTTGAAAGAAATCAAAACCCGCGGTGACATCATCTTGTTTATCGATGAAATCCACACCTTGGTAGGTGCGGGTGCCGCTGAAGGCGCGATCGATGCCGCTAGCATCCTAAAGCCCATGTTGGCTCGTGGTGAACTGCAAACCATCGGTGCTACCACACTCGAGGAATACCGTAAGTACGTCGAGAAAGACGCGGCGCTAGAACGGCGTTTCCAGCCGGTGAAGGTAGACGAGCCAGAAGTGGCTCACACCATCGAAATTCTTAAGGGCCTACGTGGCGCTTATGAAGAGCACCATAAGGTGACCATCACCGATGAAGCCCTGGTGGCAGCCGCCAACCTGGCCGATCGTTACATCTCCGATCGTCACCTGCCCGACAAGGCCATCGACTTGATCGATGAGGCCGGTTCTCGTTTGCGCATTCGCCGAATGGGCATCCCCGACGACTTTAAAGACGTTGAGAACGCTTTGGCCGACGTCGTTCGCAAGAAGAAAGAAGCGGTCGAATCGCAAGATTTCGAAACCGCTGGTCGTCTACGCGACGAAGAAAAGGCTTTGCTAGCCCAAAAAGAAACCAAAGAAGCTGAGATCAAAGCTTCTGGCGTAGACATGTTCGACGAGGTAGACGAAGAAGCCGTAGCCGAAGTGCTTTCGCTTTGGACCGGTATTCCTGTTTACAAGCTCACCGAAGAAGAAACCGCCAAGCTTCTGCGGATGGAAGACGAGCTGCACAAACGAGTCATCGGCCAAGATGACGCGATTAAAGCAGTGTCACAGGCTATTCGCCGAACCCGTGCTGGCTTGAAAGATCCTAAACGGCCTTCGGGTTCGTTCATCTTCTTGGGTCCTTCGGGTGTTGGTAAAACCGAGTTGGCTAAAACGCTCACCGAATATCTCTTTGGTGATGAACAAGCCCTCATCAGCCTCGACATGTCGGAATACATGGAGAAGCACACCGTCAGCCGCCTGGTAGGTTCACCTCCGGGGTATGTGGGCTACGACGAGGGTGGCCAGCTAACCGAAGCGGTTCGGCGTAAGCCGTTCTCTGTGGTGCTCTTCGACGAGATCGAAAAAGCCCACCCCGATGTCTTCAACATCTTGTTGCAGATTCTTGAAGAAGGTCGCCTCACCGATTCACAAGGTAGGGCGGTCGACTTCCGCAACACGGTGCTGATCATGACTTCGAACCTGGGTACTCAAGATCTCCGCAAGGGAACCCTTGGTTTCTCGAGAGACACCGAAGCGGTTACCTACGAGCGGATGAAGGAACAGGTGCACGAGGCTCTGAAGAGCCATTTCCGTCCCGAGTTCTTGAACCGAATCGACGAGACGATCGTGTTCCACGAACTCTCTCGTGAAGAAGTCACCAACATCGTTGATCTGATGATCAAGCGCTTGCAGGTGCAGCTCGAAGCTCAAGGTATCGGTATCGAACTTACCCAGGCCGCCAAGTTCCACTTGGCGCAAGTCGGTTACGATCCAACCCTTGGTGCACGTCCGTTGCGTCGAGCAATCCAACGCTTGATTGAAGACCCAATGTCAGAACGGTTGTTGTGGAAAGAGTTCCATCCCGGTGAAACCATCATTGTGGATGTTGGACCTAACCCCGATGACCCCGACGCTCAAGAGTCGATTGTGTTCCGTTCGGTTGAAGGCTTTACTCCGCCGCCAGTTGAACTGGCCGAAGCTGGTCCTGCCGACTAAATACATTCAGCTTTAGCTTTATAAATTGCAGTACAACGATGTGGCCCTACCGCGAGGTGGGGCCACATTCATATTGGGCCACCTATTATTGGTCGTGTTCTTTCCCAGCTAATTATTTGGTGCTCGCACCGCTCCTCCTAACCACCTTTGGGTCTCACCGTATGAACCATCTAAAACGCCTCTTGCTCGTTGTGCTGTTGGCGGTCTTGTTAAGCGCTTGTCGTGTTGAAACCACGGTTTCGATCAAAGTCGAAGAATCTGGTGGCGGCACAGTGCAGGTGGTGGCCAGTTTTGATGCTGAGGCCTGGGAGGCGCTCGAAGCGGAACAAGACTTGCGTCTCGATGACTTGAGTGACGCTGGCTGGCTGGTGAGTGGCCCGAATGTAGACGAATCTTCCTCAGTCACCCTTAATGCCTCAAAAGAGTTTGCCTCGGCCAAAGAACTGGGTGATGTCCTCGCCGAGGTTAGTGGGCCAGACGGTCCCTATGCCCGTTTGGGGCTTAGCCAGCACGAGTCTTTCGCTCGTAGCCGTTATCGCTTGGAAGGCGTGCTAGACGGGTCGATGGGTGTGTTGGGTCTAGCTGAGAGTGATGTCACTGAAGCTTTGGGTGGGCTTCCGTATGGAACCGATTTAGAAGCTCTTGAAGCCTCGCTTGGAGCTCCGGTTGGTTCGTTCGTCACTCTTAACCTGCATGTTGATTTGCCCGGCGCTCGTGCTACTGATGCCCCTGGCTGGAGCACAAACCTGGCCGCTGAGACACCCCTAGGCGTTCTAACCACAGCTCAGGTGTGGCACGCCAAGCCGTTGCTGCTAGCGGCGGCGGCGGTAGTGTTCGCTTTGCTGTTTGTGGTGTTAGTGGTAGCCAAAGTGGTGCTAGCCCTTCGAGCTAGGCGTACCGAAAAAACCTCGGTTTCAGATGGCGAGGCTGAGGTATCTTCATCTGAGCGACCGGTTCGCAAGAGCGGGTTGCAGGTGGTGATCCTGGGTGGAGAGGCCCTGATCTTTGATTCGGAAATGTTGGCAGAGACCACCGAATTTATTGAGCGGGTACAACATGCCGGTTTTAGGGTGGCCTATGTTGGTGAGGCGCTCAGCGGCCCGGCGGCTGGCCTTCTGGCGAGCAGTGCTTCTGGCGTTGGCGTTGATGTGTGGATTCCAACCGAAGACGCCGCTCTTGGCACCTACTCCGACGTCACGTGGCAGCAGTTGGCCGAAGAGATTCGGGTGGCGCCGACCGACTGTTTGTTTATCAGTGCCAACGAAGGCCTCTTAGACCTGGCTCTCGGGCAAGGATACCCCACCGTCCTATTTGACCCAGCTGGTGCCGTGCCGTCGTCGCCTCGACACAGCATGATTAGCGGCTTTGGCGGTTTACTTGCTGGTTAGAGCTACTTTCTTTCGTTCCAAGCTTGGCCTATAGTGTTCGGCGGAGCGGGTGGCAAGGAGACCGACATGTCTTTGCCCTTCTTCCGCACGCCCCGTCAACCGGCTTCAAAACGTCACGGCCGTCCATACCGCGCCGCTACCGTCGAGGCCCGAGGCACTTCCACACTTCGCTTGGCCACCTCCGACGGCGAGGCCATAGCGCTAAGTGGACCAAGTGCGCCCGCCCAAAGTTTGTTGGGTGCCACCGTGATGTACCGCAATGCGAATTCATGGGTGGTGGCTATTGACGCTGCTGACCCGTTTGAAACGGTGGAGATCACCCCATCCAAGGTGGCATAACGCACCGATTCTGCTTGCAATCTGCATCCCGTTTCCTAAAGTGTCACTGCTTGACCTTATGGTTTAGCTATGGCCAAAAGTAGAACCGTATTCGTGTGTCAGAACTGTGGTGCTGAGGCGCCTCAGTGGGCTGGACGATGCGGTAGCTGCGATGAATGGAACACCCTGGTAGAAGAGGTGTTGGCCGAGCGGCGTTTGGTGGCCGCTGAAACTTTGGGCATGCCGCCGGTGCCAATTAGCGAGATCGATTTGGCGGATTGGCAGCCTTATGCCACCGGCATTGCCGAGCTTGATCGGGTGTTGGGCGGAGGCCTAATTCCAGGTTCGGTGAGCTTGGTTGCGGGCGAGCCAGGCATCGGAAAATCTACCTTGTTGCTCCAGGCCTTGGCTTCGTTAGCCGAACAAGATCGCACTGTGCTGTATGTCTCGGGCGAAGAATCGGCAGAACAAGTTCGTTTGCGGGCCAAACGCCTCGGTGCCTTGTTTCCCAAATTGTGGTTCGTCGCCGAAACCAACCTAGCAACCGTAATAAAACATATGCTGGCGCTTGATCCCGATGTGGTGGTTATCGACTCCATCCAAACCATGTCCACGGAAGAGTCGGCATCCTCACCGGGTTCTCTAACCCAGGTGCGTGAATGTGCCGCGGCGCTAGTGCAACACGCCAAAACAACGGGTACCGCTGTGGTACTAGTGGGCCATGTCACCAAGGAAGGCTCTATTGCCGGACCTAGGGTGTTGGAACACGTGGTTGATACGGTCGTGGCTTTCGAAGGTGAACGTCATCATGCGCTGCGGCTGCTGCGAGCGGTGAAACATCGCTTTGGTTCTACCGATGAACTGGGGCTATTCGAAATGGGTGAGACCGGTCTTCACAGTGTCCCCGATCCAAGCCGCCTGTTTCTAGCTGATCGTGACATAACGGCTTCGGGCTCGGTGGTCATGCCAACCATCGAAGGGCATCGCCCGCTACTGGTTGAAATACAGGCCCTGGTGAGCGCAGGTCATGGTGGGTCTCCTCGTCGTTCCGCTCAAGGCCTTGATCACGGTCGCATGGCGTTTTTGTTGGCGGTGTTGCAGCAACGTATCAAACTCGATTTTTCTGATCAAGACGTGTACGCGCTGGCGGTTGGTGGTGTGAAACTAACTGAACCGGCAGCCGATTTGGCCTTAGCACTTACTTTGGCCTCCGCTCGTCTCGATGCTCCCTTGCCAGCCAATTTGGTGGCCATTGGCGAGGTAGGCTTGGCCGGTGAAATTCGCCAGGTGTCGCAAACCTCGCGCCGCCTCGCAGAAGCGGCCCGGCTTGGCTTTAGCCGGGCGCTGGTGCCTAAATCAACCCCCGACGGGCCGCCCGGAGTGCGGCTAATTCGGGTCGCAACGCTGTGTGATGGGCTTAAAGCCCTCTCGTTCGCGTGAGCAAGCAGCTAGTGCCGCTAAAGTAGAATTGTGATCGCTCGGCCAAGCCCCGCAACCCTCGACGCCCTACGTGCAGTGGCCCCTGGGCGACCCCTCCGAGAAGGTCTAGATCGCATCCTCCAAGCCGGTAAAGGTGCTCTCATCGTCGTTGGCGACGATCCCGATGTTCTCGACATTTGTTCGGGCGGGTTTCTACTCGATGCTGCTTTTAGCCCCCAGCGTTTATCCGAGCTTGCCAAGATGGATGGTGCCATTATCGTGGCCCCCGACTCATCACGAATTGCTCGGGCGAACGTGCATTTGGTTCCCGACCCCAATGTGCCAACCTCAGAAACTGGAACCCGACATCGCACCGCAGAACGAGTAGCACGTTCCATCAACGTACCGGTCATCTCGGTGTCTGAAGACATGGCCGTTATTGCGGTTTATGTAGGCGATGAAAAGCACCCCTTAGAACCCACAGCACGGTTACTAAACCGCGCTAACCAAGCCCTGCAAACCCTTGAGCGCTATCGTTCCCGCCTCGATGCCGTTACTTCCTCACTCTCGGCATTAGAAGTTGAAGATCTGGTAACTCTTCGTGATGTAGCCGCAGTGCTACAGCGAACCGAGATGGTGCGGCGTATCGCTGAAGAAATCGAAATTACCATCATTGAACTTGGTGAAGACGGCCGCCTTGTCCTACTGCAACTAGATGAGCTGCTAGGACACGTCTATGAAGATGGTCGCCGGGTGGTTCAAGATTATCTGCACGAGCTGCCCCAATGGACCATCGACCATGTTATGAACGAGTTGGCCGAGTTCAGTAACGAAGAGCTTCTCGACCTAAAGGCCATTGCCAACACCTTGCGGATACCGGGTGGTTCCTTAGATTTTGACCGCAGCATCACGCCGCGCGGTTATCGGTTGTTAAGCCAGATTCCGCGGATCCCCAGTTTTGTCGTAGAAAATATCGTGGAGCATTTCGGCAGCTTGCCGAAAATCATGCGTTCCGCTGCTACCGATTTGGAACAAGTTGAAGGCGTGGGCACCTCGCGGGCTAAGGCCATTAAAGAAGGCTTAACTCGGCTGGGCGAAGTCTCGATTGTCGATCGGTTCTTGTAGGGCCAAAACCGAGGCTCCAACCAATCCCCAACCAATAGAGCTAAACGGCCCGACGGCTTAGCTGCTCGCGATCAGTAATTCGATAACGGCGTTCCCGTTGTTCTATCCAGCCGAGACGAATAAACGAGGCGATGGCCTTGTTGACCCGCTCTCGTGAAGCGCCCACCATGCCAGCCAGTTCTTCTTGAGTGATCGGTAACGAAAATTCGTCTTCACCGCCGGCTAGTTCTAACAGCCGTTTGGCAGTACGACCGGTCACGTCGAGAAACACTGAATCGGCTAAAGCGCCATCAACGCCGCGGAGCCTACCCACAAGCATCTGGGTAACACTCCACAACAGTTCCGGCCGAGCATCGTAGATTTCGCGGAGCACGCTGTAGGGAATGATGATGACTTCAGAGGCTTCAAGAGCCCGAGCCTCGGTGGAACGGCCCTTGCCGTCGAAGAGCGGCATTTCACCGAAAAGGTCGCCAGCTTCCATGAGCGCCATCATCGATTCTCGACCGTCGATCGAGCGCATGGCCATGGCGATACGGCCTTGCGTGACCACGAAAAGCTCGTTCGAAGCGTCTCCTTCACCAAAGAGAGTGTCACCTCGTCTCATCTGTCGCACTGTGGCATGTTCCCAAACCTGGTTGAGCTCATCATCAGTAAAACGTTCAAAGAGTTCCACCGCGGCAAGAAAAGAGACATCGGTCATGGCTCTGATTCTACAGATTCGCGCACCGGAGGTCGGACTCACGAGCTTAAACATGCCACGCTTGTGGTGTGAACATCCGAGTTGGGCAAGGGTTTGATATCCACGCCGTGAGTAATGACCCGAACCGTAAGCTGATTTTGGGTGGTGTGCCTTTTCCCGATACTCCGGGCTTAGTGGGCCACAGTGACGCTGACGTTGTTGTGCATGCCTGTATGGATGCTCTGGTTGGTGCCGCGGGTCTTGGTGATATCGGCGACCTATTTCCCGACACGGATTCCACTTATGCTGGTGCCAGTAGCATGGAGTTGCTTGACGAGGTTGTGGCGCGGTTAGATTCGGCAGGCTGGATGGTAGGAAACATTGATACCACCTTGATTTTAGAAGCGCCGAAGGTAGCCCCCCATCGTGAGGAAATGCAACAGCGCATGAGCGCCGTGGTGGGTGCGCCGGTTTCGGTCAAAGCCAGCACCGCCGAGCGCTTAGGATCAATTGGTCGGGGTGAAGGAATCGCGGCAATAGCGGTAGCGCTAATTTGCCGAAAGGATAGTGAGAACTAATGGCCGGAGCGAAACCAAATCGTCGAAGTGGCGGCGCTGCCCGTGGGGGTAAACGCAACGTAAATCTATCAGGTGGCAGACCTGGCCGCGGTAGCGGTGGTGGTGCCACCGGCGCGAGCCGAGGTGGTGCGAGTCGAGCTGGTGGTGGGCGAGCTTCAGCCGGGCGCACTCGTGAAGGTGTCCCGTCGTCTTCGGCGGGAAGTTACACCCGAGGCTCTGCTATGGCGGCGCGACGTCCGTCTCAAAAACAGGCTGGTTCGAAACGTTCAGCGGCCAAGCGCGACAGCCTTGGTGGTGAACGGGTTGAAGGCCGACAGGCAGTTCGTGAACTGTTGCTTTCCGGCAAGCGGCGAGTTCATGAGGTGCTGATGAGCGCCGGGATGGAACAGGCCGATGTTCTAGACGACATAATCGACCTGGCTGATGAGCTTAAGGTTCCAATCCGTGAAGTTAGCCGCACCAAGTTTGATGCATTGGCTCACACCCAGTCACCGCAAGGTGTTTTTGCTGAAGCTGACCCACTCCCGAAGTCGTCTCTTGAAGATTTGATTCAACCTGACGATGCCACGACACCGTTCTTGGTGGCTCTTGATGGTGTAACAGATCCTGGAAACCTGGGGGCGGTTTTACGAAGTGCTGAGTGTGCTGGTGCCACCGGAGTTGTTCTACCCCGACATCGTTCCGTGCACGTCACCCCAACGGTGACCAAGGCCGCCGCTGGAGCAGTGGAGTTTGTGCCTATGGCTTTGGTAGGCGGTTTGGCCAGCGCAATTTCCGACATGCAACGCCAGGGTGTTTTGGTGGTCGGTCTCGATGAAACCGGGGATGCCTCGCTGAGCGATCTCGATTTGGCAGGGCCGCTTTGTTTGATCCTTGGTGATGAAGGAGCGGGTTTAGGGCGCTTGGTGCGTGAACGTTGCGACGCGGTAGCAGCTATTCCTATGGGTGGCCGCTTGAACTCGTTGAACGTGGCGGCCGCCGGAGCGGTGGCCTGTTTTGAGGTGGCGCGCCAGCGTCAAGGCAGGGCTGGCAGCGCAACCCTCGCCCCTGAGGTGGAATGAAAAACCAATCGGGGGTAAGCATCAACCAGGTGTTAATGCTTACCCCCGAAGACTGCTCCCAATCAACACCGCACAATGGCAGGTAGATGGGTCGGTATTTAACTAGCGGCTAAAGAAAGCGGCCCGGCGTTCCATTCGTTGCTGTATTTCAGCAAGCTCGGGGTCGGCTGCCAACAAGTCTGCATACTTCTCGCGGGCACGTTCACGCTTAGCTGGAATGTACTCGGTGGGCCACAAACCGTCGTGAGGTCGATACTCTTTCAACACGTTTCGGGCCACCGTGACCTTATGGACT
The DNA here is from genome assembly GCA_041676705.1 of Acidimicrobiia bacterium. NCBI lineage: Bacteria > Bacillati > Actinomycetota > Acidimicrobiia > Acidimicrobiia bacterium. Next base: position 288,399 of record JBAYRL010000002.1, on the reverse strand, counting down.
TCGTCAACGCCGTCCATCACGCTCATCTGGGGAGCATTGTTCCACATGCTTTGTAGCGGGGTGAGGTTGGTAACACCCAACGAACCCATAATGTGCATGGCACGGTAAATTACTTCCCGCATGACCTTGGCGGCGGTGTATTTAGTAGCCGCGATTTGGGTTCGGGTTGCTTGGGTTGAACTGTTGTCGATTTGCCATGCGGTTTCTAAAATCAGCAGGCGCAACATCTTGATTTCGGCGTAAGAGTCGGCAATGGCTTCTTGAACCATTTGATGTTCAGCCACAATTTTGCCGTGGGCAGCGCGGCTAAGGGCCCGTTCACACATCATGTCGAAGGCACGGTGGCATTGGGCTATGGCCCGCATGGCGTGGTGAATTCGGCCTCCGCCCAAACGCCGCTGTGCCAGCACCCTGCCGCCATCTTCGGGACCCAACAAATGGTTTAGAGGCACCCGAACATCGTTGTAACGAATGTGAGAGTGGGCCAGGGGACTATTCGGCATGATTTCAACCCCGGGAGTGTCGCGGGGGATTACGAAGATACCGTTCTTGCACATGAGAAAAATGAGGTCGGCAAATTGGCCCGCGCTGGTGAACCATTTTTCTCCGTTGATAACCCATTCTTCACCGTCACGAACGGCGGTGGTTTCAAACATTTCTGGGTCGGAACCGCCCTGAGGCTCGGTCATCGAGTAAGCCGAACGCAGCTCTTGGTTCATGAGCGGATAGAGCCACATTTCTTTTTGTTCTTCGGTGCCGTACGCGGCCACTAGCTCCATGTTTCCAGTGTCAGGCGCTGCGGTTCCGAACATGGCTGGTGCCGAGGGGTATTTGCCCAGAATCTCGTTCAGTAGTGCTAGTTTCAGCTGTCCAAGCCCGGGCCCACCGAGGTCTTCGTCAAGAAATAGTGCCCACAGGCCACGGTCTTTGATTTGTTGCTTGAGCGGTGCGACTAGCTCGATCATTTTTGGGTCCCGCGACCGTGCTGCGCCAGGAAAAGTTAGCTCAAGCGGTTCTAACTCTTCTTCGCAGAACTTAGCAACCCAATCGAGCTGCTCTTGAAATTCGGGCTCGGTCGAAAAATCCCAGGCCATTATTTCCCCTTATTGGTTGGTGGTAGAAGTTGTTACGCTTTGGCGTTTTGAATGGCGGTCCACACCTTTAGAGGTGTGCACGGCATATCTACGTGCCGCACTCCTAGAGGTGCCAAGGCATCGCAGATGGCGTTGTGCACGGCGGGGGTTGAGCCCACCGTGCCAGACTCACCAATTCCCTTGGCCCCAAGCGGGTTAAGGGGAGTTGGTGTTTCCATAGTTATACGTTCGAAGGAGGGCACCTCGCTGGCCGCAGGAATACCGTAGTCACCAAAAGTGGAGGTCAGCGGGTTGCCGTATTCGTCGTAGCGAATCTCTTCGAACATGGCTTGCGCGGCACCTTGGGCAAGGCCACCATGAATCTGGCCTTCCGCTAAAAGTGGATTGACAATAGTGCCCGCATCATCGCAAGCTACCAGGCGAAGCAGCGTTGTTTTGCCTGTTTCGGTATCGACCTCAACCAGTGCCAGGTGCGCCCCGAATGGGAACGTAGCACCATCTTGTGAGAAATCGGATAGCCCGATCAGCGGATTGCCATCGGCTACTGAGGCGGCGGCTACTTCGGCCCACGAAATAGCCTGGGCGGGAGAGCCGGCTACGTGAAAGCTACGTTCGGCGGTGTTGTGAATCACATCCTCAACCGCGGCTTCTAACATATTGGCAGCTTTATCGCGGGCTAAATCGGAGAGATTGCCGGCCGCTTCATGGATGGAAGAACCTGCTAACTGCACCGAGCGGGAACCGGCGGTCACTCCTCCTCGGGGAATTATGTCGGTATCGCCGTGAACAACGGTTACATCTTCCACATTTAGGCCCAAACGATCAGCAATTAGCATGGCCCAAGTGGTGTGGTGGCCTTGCCCATAGGGTGATGAACCTGTTTTAGCAAGCACTTTTCCATCGGGCAGAAGCTCAACCGACCCGTATTCGCCTCCGCCTCCACCAGCGGTGATTTCAACGTAAACGCCAAGCCCAATACCAAGCTGACGGACGTCGTTGTCGTCACGCCTTTTTTGTTGCATTGCGCGCAACTCGGCATAATTAGCGGCTTCCAGAACCTTGTCGAGGGCCTCTTCGTAGTTGCCGGTGTCGTAATTTGTGCCGGTTGGTGTGATGTAAGGGAATTGGTCGGGACTGAGGAAGTTCTTGCGCCTTACTTCGGCCGGATCCATATCGATTTCAGCCGCAAAAAGATCGATCGCCCGTTCCAGCGCCGCGGCTGCTTCGGGTCGGCCGGCGCCTCGATAGGAGGTAGTCGGTGTGGTGTTGGTGACCACCGACCGCGACGAGAATTCCACGTTAGTAAAGGTATAAACCCCGGTCAGCATGGTGCGTGTCATAAACGGCAGCACTGCCCCGTACCAGGGGTACGCCCCAGCGTCTTGTAAAACTTCGAGGCGATAAGCCTCGATAGTCCCGTCACGAGATCCACCAATGGTGACGTTTTGAACTTGGGCGCGACCGTGACCCATGCCGACCATGTTCTCGGAGCGGGTCTCAACCCACTGCACCGGACGAGAAATATGGCGACTCAGCCACGGCACCAAAATTTCTTCCTTGTAAGTTTTGGCTTTCGCTCCGAAACCGCCGCCCACATCGGGCGAGATTACGCGGATTTCCTCGGGGGCCAGATCGAGAACTTTGGCTAACGTGTCACGCACCGGATGCGAGCCTTGTGAACTGGCGTAATGAATCAGACGGCCATCTTCGTTCCAATAGGAAGCAGCTACCCGAGGTTCGATTGGAGAGGGCGCTACCCGCTGGTTCATGATCTGTTGGGTGAGTACCACTTCACAGTCATCGAAAGACGCCTTTAGATTTCCGGCGGGCATTTCCAAGGTGACATTGGTGCCAGCGTCTGGAAAGAGCAAAGTTTCCGAATCTGCCGAAGTAGTGGGGTCGATCACCTCGGGTAAGGGTTCGAAATCGATCCAAACCATTTCCGAGGCATCTACCGCCTGAGCTCGGGTTTCAGCCACCACCGCCACAATTGGTTCGCCCACATAGCGCACCACATCACGTGCAAGTAATGGTTCTAGCATTGCCTGATTCAACAACGACATGGCGGGCGGCTGGTCGCTAAGACCAACATCATCAACGGTCACTACCGCCAGCACTCCTGGGGCCTCTTTGGCGTCTTGGGTGTCGATTGACACAATACGTGCATGCGCCATGGTGGAGCGCACAAACACCAGCTGAGCTGCGCCTTCAGGCAGAGTTATGTCTTCAACGTATTGGCCACCAGTGGTTAAGAACTTTGGGTCTTCGCTACGTAATACACGGTGTCCTAGGATGCTCACGTCTGTCCCCCTGAACGACTTTTGGTTATCCCACCTTAGTGGGTTTGAAAATGGCGTCGGGACTAAAGACCATGATTTGCCCACTGCCTAACGGTTGCGCGCAGTTTTCGGCTAAAACCCTAATTCATCCCAGACCCATTTTGGAGGAGCTGTTCGTGCCGAATAGACCTGATCGCGCTAACGCGTTTTCTATATTTGCGATCTTGATAGGCCTGGCGGGCTTCGCGCTTGCTTCGGTAGCTGTGATTGTGGCGGCCAACAATGATGGTGGTGGCCCCAGTGGCAGTAGCGGTGGCGGTGGTTCCGCCGAGATGATTCACATCAACGCTGGGCTCTCAGAATTCAAGATCACGCTGGAATCGAATGAAATTCCAACCGGTGCCATGTTGATGGTTTCAAATAACGGCTCTGCACCCCACAACCTTGCTGTTAAGGGCACTAGCCTTACCACACCCGATCTGAACGCTGGTGAAACTGCCATGCTCGACATTTCGAGCTTGGCGCCGGGTGACTACCAGTTCTACTGCTCGATCGCTGGGCATGAAGCGGCTGGCATGATTATTGACGTCACTATCAGTGACTCGGCCACTGCTCCGTCCGGTAGCGGAGGTGGCGGCCACGCTGGCCACGGCAGCGGCATGACCAAAGAAGAAGCCGATCGTCTTGATGACTTGATGATGGCCTCTATGGAAGCATTCCCAGCCGAAACCGAAGGTCGTGGCAACCAAAAAGCCGAACCCACCAGTGTTGATGCCGACGGTACCTTGGTGTTCGATCTTGTAGCCGAACTAATCGACTGGGAAGTTGAGCCGGGCAAGATTGTGGAAGCGTGGGCCTACAACGGCCAGGTTCCGGGTCCATGGTTCGACTTTGAGGTTGGCGACAAAGTTCGCTTCAACCTAGAGAACAAGACCCCGCTTGGCACCGATGTGCATTGGCACGGAATTACCCTGCCCAATGAGATGGACGGCGTGGCACCTTACACCCAGCCGCTGGTGAAGTCGGGTGAAGGCTTTGTCTACGAGTTCACCTTGGTAGAACCCATGATTGCCATGTACCACGCTCACGCTCACAGCCAAGTGTCGGTACCCAACGGCATGTTTGGTGTCATCACCGTTGGCGATCGCGGATTGCCCTTGGGCAAGACCGTGAGCGGAGTGACCATCCCCGATGAAATCGATTTGGTTCAGGAAATCCCGATGGTTCTGAACGATGCCGGTGTGATTGGGTACTCGCTCAACGGGAAGTCGTTCCCCGCCACTGATCCGATTGTGGTCGACCGTGGTGACTGGTTCCTGGTGCACTACTACAACGAGGGTCTACAAATTCACCCCATGCACCTGCACGGCACCCGCCAATTGGTGTTCTCGAAAGACGGTATCCCACTAGATCAGCCCTATTGGGTCGACGTGCTGAACGTGGCCCCAGGCGAACGTTATTCCATCTTGGCCAACCCCCAAGACCCTGGCGTTTGGGTATATCACTGCCACATCCTCACTCACGTGGAACGTGACGAAGGTATGTTCGGCATGGTGACCGCCATGATTGTGAATTAAACCGGTACGTATAAACACATCAGGGGGAGCAGCTTGGATGGGCTGCTCCCCCTGATCGTTTTTGCCTGGGTTGTATTGCGTCGGGATTGTGCGGGTTGCTTCAGCGCTAGTTTCTAGCCCGGCGCCCGTCGTCGAGCCGCTCGGTTCGAACTTAGGCTTTAGATGGTGCTGGGAACCAAGTGGCCTTAGCAACGGCCTTTACGTGGCCGCTCTGGTCGGCAACCGCGGTGCCCGCAAACATCTTGCGGCCCTCAGTGCCAATCTGCCAACCAATAATCACGTATTCGTCGTCGAGGGCCAGATCTTCTAGCTGCTTGAACTGGATCCGTCCTAAAAGACTAGCCCGAATATCGGCGCTGATAAACGAGAAAGCGCCTGGACAATCGAGTGCTGCCAAAACGTATTGGGGGTCAATTGTGCCGTCTGCGCGGCCCATCCACGAAACCGGTTTCCAAGTGCCAGCCACAATTTGGTGGCCCTCAAACTCCATTGGCCCCACAAAGACTCGCATGCCTTCGCCTTCAGGCCGGTTTCCGCAACCAAAACATCCGCCATGTACCTGATGTGAAGGCGAAGCTTCCGCTGCCGCGGCGGCTTGAGCCAGAGAGGGAACAGGCGGTACCTCAAGGTCGAACTCAGTGGGCTCGGCGTTGGCAATTAGGTGTTCACCAGCACGTAACTCGGCTTTGTTCTCGTCCAGCTCCACCAGCGATAGCGGCACATCGAGCGGTGTTGGTAGACGCAAAGTTACCTGCAGCGGATGCCGAGCAGCATCGGCGAAAAGCCCCGCCACATAACCGCCATGTCCGATTGATGGTGGCCCATTAAAACGTGCATCTACGGTGAGTTCGGTAGACAGCGTATTCCCCCTTGTGGTTGATTTTAGAGCCCGAGGTGGGATTCGAACCCACGACCTGACGCTTACAAGGCGCCTGCTCTGGCCAACTGAGCTACCCGGGCATTAATAACGATCACTGATGTTACCGGTTCCTAGACAAATGTCCGAATGCGAGAAGGTGGAACATATGCTTCTCATCCCTAGGCCATATCCCCTAGCCTTAGGCGGATACCACCGGGCGCCATAAACGGAGATAATGGTTAAATGACCGCACCAAGACATCCAGGCGACAAGCCACCCACCAACGCTGCTGCCAAAGGGGTAGCGCTAATCGCAGTGGCCGTGGTTGTGGGCGCTATTTTCTTGGGCCTAGGTTTCTCATCCGACGATGGACTCTTTGCGGGTGCCGCCAGCGAGAGCACCACAACCACCACCTCGGCCGCCAAACCCGACGGCGACAATGGCACCGATACTGATGTGCAAGACCAAGAATCCACCGAGCCGGGCGATGAAACCGGCGAACCCGGTGATGACACCGGCACCGTGGCCCGGCCCAACAACGAAATTCACTATGTGGTGTTGAACGGCTCGGGCGCTGGTGGTCGCGCCGGTAGAGTCTCCAGCCAGTTGAGTGCCCTTGGCTTTGTGCCTAGCGACCCTACCAACGTGCCAGGCGGCCAGATTGACGACAGCCATATTTACTACGAAGAAGGTTGGAAGTTAGAAGCCCAGGCCATTGCCAAAGCGCTAGGGGTTGAAGACGAACTTCTAAGCCCGCTGCCAGCGCCTTTCAACTTTGAAATGGGTGATGCACACATCATGGTGGTGCTAGGCAAAGACGGTGTCATTAAGGCCTAATGCCTATGCGAGTAGTCGCGGCCCCCGATAAGTTCAAAGGCACCGCTTCGGCTGCTGAAGCCGCCCAAGCCATGTGCGAGGCGGCGCTGCAAGCTGGTTGGGAATGCGACCCGATTCCATTGGCCGACGGTGGTGAAGGCACCCTCGAAGTATTGGGAGGCCCAAACCGCAACACCCTGGTGAGTGGACCTTTGGGCGACCCGGTGCGTGCGCCGTGGCGAATAAGGCGTGGTCAAGCCATCATCGAAATGGCAGCTGCTTCGGGACTGACGTTAATTGGGGAACCGCACAAGAACGACCCGATCTCTGCCTCTACGCAGGGCACCGGCGAGCTCATTAGTGCCGCCGTGGAAGCGGGGGCCAAAAAAATCGTAGTGACCTTAGGGGGTTCCGCCACTACCGATGGTGGCCTGGGAGCGATTCAGGCGCTGCCTCCACTGCCCCGGCTTAAAGGTATCGAGCTGGTGGTAGCTGTGGACGTGACCACTAAATTCTTAGATGCCGCCGCGGTTTTCGGTCCACAAAAAGGTGCCACTACGGCCCAGGTGAAGTTCCTGCGGCGGCGTTTAGAGAGGTTAGCTCAGCTCTACAAAGAAGAATACGGTGTTGATGTAACCGAACTGCCCGGTTCGGGGGCGGCGGGTGGTTTAGCCGGGGCGCTGGCCGCCATTGGGGCGAAGGTAGTTTCAGGTTTTGAGGTGGTGGCCGAAGAAGTCGGCTTAGTCGATGCTCTAGGTAAGGCTGATTTAGTAATCACCGGTGAAGGCTTCCTAGATGCGGCTTCGTTCCAAGGCAAAGTGGTTGGCGGTGTGGCGGCCATGGCCAATGATCTGTCGGTGCCGGCAGTTGCCATTGCTGGCGCGGTTTACGACGAGATCCCGCCAGCGCTCAACCTGAAGGCACTCTCACTTTCGGCACTATATGGCAAAGAACAAGCCCACACCGATGTTCTGGGTAGTATCCGTGACGCAGCGCTGAAGGTGCTCACTAACCAGGATTTTTTCGGCCCACCCACCAGCTAATTACGGTGAGCACCACCACAGCCGCGATAATCAGCTTAATTAACCACCACAGGGTGCTGAGCACCCACATAATCAGCGATATGGCACCGATGATGGCCAAGATGCCAACAGCTAGGGCCCCGAGGGGTGATAAGCGTGGTGGAGACGGTTGTGGGCTTGGATAGTTCACTGGGTACCTCGGGGCCACCCCTTAGGTGGGTGAATGGCGTTGTTGGTATGGGGCCAGGCTAGCCATTGGCGGCAGCTCCAAGTGGTCAAGGGTTAAGGAATCTTGAGCGGGGCGAACAAATTCCACCTGTTCGCTAACCAGTGACGAGTTAACTCTTACCAAGGCAGTGTGCAAGATAGTGGCGGCTTGTGGGCCTAGGTCATCGAGTGGACGATTACGGTGTTGGCGCTCGCCCAGGTCTACCTGGCCAATAGCGTCGGTACCAACCAAGTTGGCGACGTCAATTAAAAGACCCAGTTCTACGCCATAGTCGGCCACGAAGGGCAGCTGTTCAAGCAGGCTTCGGTAGCCCCCATATTCGCCTGATAGCGGTTGGTAGAGCCCGGTTAGATGAGGGAACAACAAGCTGATCAAAGGTCGAGCCATGATTTCGGTAACTCGGCCCCCGCCGGAAGCTTCGTCGAGGTAGGGCCGCTCGTAGTAGGCCTTCACAAACTGAAGGTTGGATTCGGTAAGCAGCGGGCCCAAAATTCCCACTACAAACCGAATTTCGAACTCGCGAATGTCGCCGTCACACCAAGTAATAAGGTCACCCGAAGAAACCAAGAGTGATTTCCACATGGCTTGACCCTTGCCTGGGCCAAGGTTCTGCTCTGGCAAGATATCTTCGGCTGAAACCACGGTGGCACCAGCGTTGGCCGCCACCGCCGCTGTGGCGTCGCTCGAATGGTCGTCAATTAAAATGACTTCGTCAACAAGCGCCCAGTTTTCTACCAGTTCAGCCACGATCGTGGCCACAATTTTGCCAATGGTCGACTCTTCATTACGCGCTGGAATACACACCGAAATGGTGCGCTCGCCCTTGGCAGCGGCAAGTGCCTCCAAGGAATAATCGCGGTAATTGAAAGACGAGATTGTGGCTAATGGCACTCTCTAATGGTCACGCAATGGCCACCACCTGGCAAAGTCACCCTTAGAAATTGCGCTAAATTCGACCTAGATTGGTCAGCAATTGGCCCTGGTTGGTGTCATTCTTCGGTGCGTATAGCATTCAACTGATAGCGTTTCACGCGGCTTGCCTTCCAAGCCTCTAACTAGTTTGAAATAAGGATTTCTATGAGCGTCTCCATTCGTGTCCCTACAACTTTGCGTCCTCTTACTGGTGGTAAGTCGGAAGTCACGGTTGAAGCTGAAACCCTTGGTGGCGTGATAGATGCTCTAGAGGCCGAACACCCTGGCTTTCGTGACCGTCTTCTTGACGAAGATGGCAACCTTCACCGTTTCGTAAACGTTTTTGTGGCCGATGATGATGTTCGATTCCTCGACGGGCTTAACACTAAGGTGCCAGCTGGTGAAACGGTATCGATCATCCCTGCCGTAGCTGGCGGCAGCTACTAATTCCAGTTGCTTGAACCTGTGGAGAGGGCCATGGATCCAATGCGCATAATGCACAACCCCCGATGTTCGAAGTCTCGGGCCGGGCTCGAGCTGGTGTTAGCGAAGAACCCAGAAGCCGAGGTTGTTCGGTATCTCGATCTTCCCCCCAGCCGGGAAGACCTTGAGTTCATTGTCAACAACCTCGACGTTGAGCCCGGGTTGCTAGTGCGCAAAGACGGTCATTTCAAGGAGCTCAATCTAAACGCCGAAGATTATGTCACTCCGGCCGCGGTGGTGGAGTTGTTGTTAGAACACCCGAAGCTGATGGAGCGGCCGGTGTTGGTTTTGGATGACAAGGCAATCCTCGGTCGACCCCCCACTAAGTTCGAAGACTATCTCGATTAGCTTCGAACTTCGCCGCTGTAGCCAGTGAAATTTTGTGATTTGTTCATGGCGTAATTCGAGGGAAGAACCCACGAATTCGGAATTGCTGCCCATATAGTCGCTAATGTATCTCCGTTGTGCAACGTCGATGAGAACGTCTGTGACGTGTGGTAAATGGATGATCGGGCTGGGCCTCAAACTGTGTCGATAGCTACTCGCCCTAGGCGGCGTTTCTTAGGCGCGCTCTGCGTAATACTTTCGGTTGGGTTCTTCTTAGGGTCTGGGCTAGTAACAAGCGCCAGCGCTCAAGAATCTGATTCTGAATCTGTCACCGCTGAAACCGAAACTGCGACTGAAAACACCAGCGCCCCTGAACAATCGCTTAAAGGCCGTCTACAAGACCTCGAACGCAACGGCGTTGAAGGTGTTGTTATAAGCGTTACAACCGAAGACGGCACTGAAGTCGGTAGCGATACCTCGAATGCCAATGGCGAATGGCAAGTGTCGTTACCCGAGGAGGGCACCTATGTGGTTTCAATTGATGAAAGCACCCTTCCCGACGATTTAACACTGCGTGATTCAACGAAAGCATCGCTAACCATTGGAGTGCGCGCTGGGCAGGACAAGAACGCCTTGTTCGCCTTGAACGATGGTGAAGGTAGTGACGGTCGAGTTAGCGTCTCGCGTCTTAACCGATTATCGAACTTGGCAGCTGAAGGCGTGAAGTTCGGTTTTATGATTGCTCTGGCAGCGCTCGGCTTATCGCTAGTATTTGGTGTTACCAACCTGGTTAATTTCGCCCACGGTGAACTATTGGCATTTGGGGCTATAACAGCGTTCTGGTTGGAACGTGGAATTGGCCCCATTCCAGCCATGCCTCTTCTCTTGGCGGTCGTGGGGGCTGTAATCCTAGCCGGTGGGCTAGGCACGCTCTTTGAAAAAGGGGTGTTCGGGCCAGTACGTGCACGTGGCTCAGGCGATATTGCTGCCATGATTATTTCCATCGGTTTAGCCTTAGTAGTGCGACACCTGTATCTCATTCTCTTTGGGTCACGAGCGCAGTTCTATCGGGGCTATCGTCTGCAATCCACTTATTCGATTGGGCCAGTCTCTCTTACCCCCAAGTCGTGGTTCATTATTGTGATTGCCGGTGCGGTGCTTCTGGCGTTTGGTTGGGCACTGCAGAACACGCGCATCGGAACGGCGATGCGTGCCGTGTCGGCCAATAAAGACCTAGCAAATTCAAGTGGTATCGATGTGAACCGGGTGGTTATGGCTACCTGGTTCGTAGGTTCGGCCTTAGCTGGCTTGGCCGGTGCCATGTTTGGTCTAGCGGAATCTATTCAATGGAACATGGGCTACGAGCTGCTGCTGTTCATCTTCGCAGCCGTAGTACTAGGCGGCCTTGGTACCGCCTATGGCGCCATGCTTGGCGGCCTGGTGGTGGGATTAGTGACCCAGCTATCCACCTACTGGTTCCCATCGCAGATGAAGCTGATGTTCGCGCTGGTGGTGCTGGTCGTGATTCTAATCTTCCGCCCATCGGGCATTCTTGGATTGAAGGAGCGTTTCGGCTGATGGAGGTTCTGCTTAAAATCTTGGCCGACGCATTACGTTCGGCGGTTGGTGTTCAGGCGGCCGCCTACGCTTTGGCAGCCATTGGCTTGAACATCCACTTTGGTTTCACCGGTCTCATCAACTTTGGCCATATTGCCTTTATGGCGGTGGGAGCTTACGCCACGGCCATCTCGGTTGATTTGGGTTTAAGCCTTTGGTTAGCAGTACCCATGGGTATTGTGGCCTCAATCCTCTTGGCGCTGCTGTTGGGGCTTCCCACGCTGCGCTTACGAGCTGAATTTTTGGCCATCACCACCATTGCGGTGGGCGAGATCATCCGTATTTTGGTGCGTTCATCAGCGCTTGAACAATGGACCGGCGGTGTCTTTGGAATCCAAGGTTTCGCCGATGAGTTCTTCGACCTGAACCCTTTCAGTGGCACCTATGGTATTTGGCGGGTTACTTTCAACGCCCGTTCCATGTGGGTGATGACAGTTACCTGGGCGTTAGTAGCGCTAAGCATGGCTTTGGTTTGGGCGTTGATGAGGGCACCTTTTGGACGAGTTCTAAAAGCTATTCGTGAAGACGAGGATGCTGCCAGAGCCCTTGGTAAAAACGTGTTTTCATTCAAGATTCAAAGTTTGTGCCTAGGTGGTGTGATTGGGGCGCTAGCAGGCATCATGTTGGCTTTTGAGGCTCAAGCTGTCGTACCCGACCGCTATCTTCCCCAAACCACCTTCTTTGTGTGGACGGTTATGATTTTGGGCGGTACCGCTTCGGTGTGGGGCCCTATTGCCGGTTCGGTGATTTTCTGGTTCCTTATTTCCGCCACCGAAGGTTTATTGCGCCAAGGTATTACCAACGGGGTGATTCCCGATTGGCTTTTGAGTAGTCAGCAGGTGGCAGCCGTACGGTTTATTTTGGTGGGGCTGGTGCTCATGGTCTTGATGGTTTGGCGACCGCAAGGGGTCTTCGGCAAGCGGGAAGAGGTGTTAATCGGTGCCCAATAGTGCTGCTAATTCCCGTCCTCGTAAGCTCGCCCATGTCGCGCCGACCCCTGGGGTGGCTAAACCTGACCCTATCCTCACGGTGCGTGGTGTCAGTCGCCAATTCGGAGGGCTTCGTGCGGTTGACGTTGAACATCTTGAGGTTGAACGTGGACTTATCACCTCGGTCATTGGACCCAACGGTGCAGGCAAAACAACCTTATTTAACCTGCTAACTGGTTTCGATCAGGCTGATACCGGCGAATGGGATGTTGATGGTCAGTCACTGACTGGGAAACGGCCGCACTACATTGCTCGTGCCGGCATGGTGCGCACGTTCCAGCTGACTAAAGCCCTTTCAAAGATGACGGTCATTGACAACTTGATGCTCGGCGCTACCGAGCAGCGCGGCGAAGGTTTAGTTAACGCGTTGTTCCCGTTTCGGTGGAAAGCCGAGGAAGACGAAATTCGAGTTCGAGCCGATGAGCTTCTCGATCGTTTTCGTCTGACCCATATGCGTAATGAGTACGCTGGCACGCTTTCAGGTGGCCAGCGCAAGCTCTTGGAAATGGCGCGGGCCTTAATGGTAGAGCCCAAAGTGTTGCTCTTAGATGAACCTATGGCGGGTGTGAACCCGGCGTTGGTGCAATCACTGTTGGGTCACATCACTCAACTTCGTGATGAAGGTATGTCAGTGATCTTTATCGAACACGACATGGATGTGGTGATGGGAATTAGCGATTGGGTGGTGTGTCTGGCCCAAGGAGCGGTTATTTCGGAAGGTTTGCCGGAAGCGGTAGGAGCTGATCCCTTGGTCATCGACGCCTATTTAGGTAGTGCCCGCCCTAGTGAAGTTGAGGTGCCTAAGGAGCAGCAGCCATGAGCGAGCAGCCTTCTACGCTCCCGGCCGCTTCGGTAGTGGTTGAAGCTATCGAGTTGGTGGCGGGCTACCTACCCGGACTCGATATTCTCACCGGTACCAATTTCGTTCTGAATGATGGTGAGCTGGTGGGCATCATTGGACCAAACGGTGCTGGTAAGTCAACGCTTTTGAAGTCGATGTTTGGCTTGGTCAACATCCGCTCCGGACAGGTTTTGTTACGGGGCGAAGACATTACCAACATGCCTTCGCACGCTTTAGTCTCAAAGGGCGTGGGCTTTGTGCCCCAAACCAACAACGTTTTCCCGAACTTGTCGATTCGTGAAAACCTTGAGATGGGTATTTACCAAGATCCGAAACGTTTTGATGAGCGTTACGCCATGGTGGCCGAGCTGTTCCCACTCTTGGGCGAGCGGCCATCGCAGCGAGCCGGGCTTTTGTCGGGTGGCGAACGTCAAATGTTGGCGATGGGACGTGCCCTTATGATGCGTCCCTCGGTTTTGTTGCTAGACGAGCCATCGGCTGGGTTGTCGCCTGCGAATCAAGATGAAGTTTTTCTTCAAGTGCAAAACATTAACCGCAGCGGCGTTTCGATTGTGATCGTGGAACAAAACGCTAGGCGGTGTCTTGAGATTGCCGATCGGGCCTATGTGCTCGACCAGGGGCGTAATGCTCATGAAGGTCCTGGCCATGAGCTGCTAAACGACCAAAAGGTTATCGATTTGTACCTGGGTACTTTGGCACAGCATAAGGATTAGCTTGGGCGCATTCTTGGCTCATGCTTGAGCTTGGGAATGGGTTGGCTGGACCAAGAAATCATCCCCGCCGCCGGTGCTAGCCCCAAAACGAAGTGTGGGCCCCGAGGTGGGGCCCACACTAATTACTGACTAGTTGCCTCTTAAGGAAACTATTTAACAGCTACTTGGCGAACGACATTCATGTTGCCTTCATCGTCGTACTCGAACAGTTCGTACACACCATTGCTGGGGTCGCTACCGTCGAAGTCGATGGGGCCAGAAGCGCCGTCGTAGTCGATGTCTTCACCAGCATCGATGAGGTCTTTACACTCGGCATAGGTTTCGCACTTGGTGCCGTCTTGGGAGACCGACGACATGTTGTCACGGATCTCAGCCGGGTCAGCGGTACCTGCCTGATGGGCGGCTAGCGCAATCAAGATGGCACAGTCATAAGCCTGAGCCGAATAGATGCTGTCGACGCCAGGAGCAAACTCAGCGAACGCAGCGGGGAAGAATGCCGCGCCAAGTTCGGGGGCTGCCGATGGCTGGGTGCCCTTAATACCAAGCGCAACCGCTGGGTTTGAAGGGTCAATCAGCTCGGCCATGTCACCAGTTGCCAAGCCATCACCCACATACAGAGGAATGGTGTCCGGGCCAATACCAGCTTCAATGAGAGCCTGGATTAGCTGGATTCCTTCTTCGAAGGAAACCAGTGCAATCGCATCGGGATCGGCGGCCTTGATGGCCTGCACCTCAGCGTCGAAGTTGGTGGCTTGGGGGTCGAAGCTTTCGTTGTAAACAACGCTAGCGCCGCCTTCTTCAAGGGCGTCGGCGATGAAACCAGCGAAACCTACACCGTAGTCATCGGCACGCACGATGATGGCCACGTTAGAGTGACCGTCTTCCATAATGTACTCAGCCAAGACTGGACCTTGAAGGTTGTCGGCAGGGGCAGTACGGAAATAGAAGCCGTCTTTACCGGCGTTACGGAGGTTGGCACCGGTGTTAGACGGTGAACATTCGAGTACGCCAGCACCGGTGATCTTGTCAACCACCTGCAAGGTGACACCAGAACCGGCGGCACCAATGATGGCATTCACACCTTCGGTGCCCAAGAGGCGGTCAACGGTGTTGTTGGCCACGTCGGGGTCGCTTCCGTCGTCACCGCTGATCAGTACGACATCGTTACCCAAAGCGCCGCCAGCTTCGTTGATGTCACGAATAGCCATGGCTACACCGTTGGTCATGGGTGGGCCAAGGAAAGCCAACGAACCGGTTTCTGGCAACAGAGTACCAATGGTCAGGGTATCGGTATCAATGTCGGCCAGATCGCCGGGAACTTCGTCGTCACCATTGTCTGAATCGTCGGCCGCTGTTGTCGAGGAGGACGAAGGAGCGCTGTCCTTATCGTCATCACTTGAACAAGCGGCGGCAATTAATGTGAAACCAAGTAGCAACGCCAAAACGCGCCACAACCGGCTAGAGCTGCGCATAGGATGAATCTCTTTTCGTTCACCAATCGGACTATTCACTTTACGTGAACGGATAGAGCGTAGACCCGAACTGGAGTTTCCTCAACGAAATTAAGGAATTATGTGGGTTTATGGCAATGCCAAGAAACATGATCGACACAGTTTTGTAATCTATTGATATGGCAAATACTGGTCGTGAATTGAGCACCGAACGCTATTCATTCGTGCCTGGACCATCACCGCTTCACATTGTGCGAACCACCGGACGTCACTTGATAACCGATGATGGCCGGAGAATTTTGGATGCTGGCGGTGGTGCGGTGGTGGCCAATATTGGATATGGCCGTAGCGAAATAGCGGCCGTCGCGGCCCGAGCAATGGAGCAAATCACCTATGTTTTGCCCCCCTGGGCGACAACGGCCCGCGTGGAATTGTTGCACCAGGTGGTTGACGAATGGATGCCCGAAGAAATTACCCGCGGTGGCTTCACCAGTGGTGGTTCCGAGTCGAATGAAACGGCCTTGCGGCTAGCTCGCCAACATCATCTGAGTGCCGGTCGAACGTCCAAACACCTGGCAATTGGCCGTTTTCCTTCGTATCACGGTGTCACCATTGCCACCTTAGGATTGGGTGGGCATGAGGATCGTCGGCGAGGATTCGAGACAATGTTCCCAGCCTCGGGGCATGTGCCTTGGAACGATGCGGCAGCTCTTGAAGATAAGATTTTAGAGCTTGGTCCACAGAACGTTTCGGCATTTTTTGCCGAGCCGGTGGTTGGTTCTTCGGCAGGCGTTCTAATTGCCTCACAACAATATTGGGATGAAGTACGAGAAATCTGTGACCGCTACCAGGTGTTGTTGGTGCTGGATGAGGTAATGACCGGGTTTGGACGCACCGGGACCCGAATGGGTCTAGAACATTGGCAAATTCCGGCTGACATTGTGGTAGGGGGAAAAGGTTTAGGCGGCGGTTACGTACCTATTGGTGGGGTGTTTGCTACCGACGCGGTGATGGCACCGATCGCTGCAAATGGTGATTCGCTCATGTTCTTTACCTACGGGGCACAAGATGTGGCCTGCGCTGTGGCAAGTGCGGTGTTGCGCACTATCGATACAGAGAATCTGCTCGAGGCGGTTGTTGTCCAAGGCAACAAGTTGCATGCACGCCTAGATGCGGCTTTGGGCAACAATGAACTAGTTAGCGAAATTCGCAGCCTGGGGTTGATGGTGGGCGTGGAGTTCGCATCGCCGGGTGCCGCGCTGTACCAACGGGTAGTAGGTGAAGCCTTGCGACGTAATGTGTGGATTTACCCAGCCAATTCAGGGCCCCACTCTCCCGATGCGATTATGTTCGGGCCAGCTTTCACCGTAACCGACGAAGAAATTGACACTATGGTCAGTGTGCTGGTCGATTCCCTCGAAGCTGCCTCACAACGCCTGGTCTAAACTGTTGCTGCACGAGTGGCAGTCTAGCCATCTGCCATCGTACGGAAGCGTCCAGCATGGGAGCCGCTTAGACGTGTTCCGTCTCACGGCTGCTTTCAACAATTTCAAGCACCTTAGCGACGGGAGCCGAACATGAGCAGGATGGATGAAACGTCCCACGACTCCGCTGGCGGAGTGGGCGGAAAAATGTCGCCAGCGCGGTGGGCTTTGTCGGCTGCGATAGTGGCGGTGTTGGTAATTGCAGGAGCGTTGATATTTACGCGAGACGGTGACAACTCCGATGACGCCGCTGGTAATGCGGCGGCCACCGAAGAACCGAACGAACACGAGAGCTCGACCACCGAGTCCTTAGCAAGCACCACCACTAAAGCTGCGGAAGACGACGAGCCGAACAGTACCGAGGTGGAACAGCCTGGAGACAAGGAAGAACCACCAGCAACTCAACCTGGGTTTGCGCTGGCTGAGGTTGACTGGCGATCACTGGACTATCCGGTTGACTGCGGAGGGCAAACCGTGGGCGAGGCCCTTGCATATGTGGAGCCAGTCCCTGGCAAGAATGTGGCTGTAGTGGCTGTTAGTTGCCAAGCTGTCGCAGGTTCCCCGCCTAGCGCCGTGCTTGTGTACGAACACGCCGAGGCGGCCGACAAAGCTACACCCTCGGCTACGTTGCTCGAATACAACGATAACTGGACCCCGCTTCGCACCAATGCTTCGGGAAGCGAACTAACAATTGTGGTTTCGGGCTACAGCAGTCACGATGTGGCACAGTGTTGCCCCGATATGGAAGTGGAACTGGTTTGGGCCTGGAGTGGTGATAATTACCAGCTCACCACACCTCAGCCTGAACATGCACGCCTGCCCCGGCCCAGCCGTTAAAAGCCGCCTAAGGCGTGATTTAACTGAATCTGCGGCAGAATAGCCACGATGTCTGCCGCAGAAACAGCCTTAGCTAACCTTCGAACCGCCCTCGCCAGCTACGACAAGCTCTATGTGGGCTTTTCTGGCGGCGTAGATTCCGCCTTGTTGGTCGCCGTTGCTCATGAGGTATTAGGCCCCGAACGCGCCACGGCTGTCACAGCGGTGTCGCCTTCGTTGGCCGAGCTTGAACGCGACGGCTGTCGCAGCTTCACCTCATCGCTAGGTATTTCATATCTGGAAGTGTTCACCGATGAAATGGAACAGGCTGCTTATCGGCTAAATGATTCGATGCGTTGCTATTGGTGTAAAGACGCGTTGATGAGGGCCCTAGAGCCCATGGTCGGACTCGATGGCACCATTGCGCTTGGGGTTAATCTCGACGACCTATCCGATAGCTATCGCCCCGGACAACAAGCTGCTAAAGAAGCTGGCGCAGTGTTTCCGCTGGCCGAAGCTGGTTTTACCAAAGCTATGGTGCGTGAAGCCTCGAAATTGTTGAACCTGCCCACTTGGGACAAACCGGCGGCCGCTTGTCTAGCGTCGCGAATACCGTATGGAACTGCGGTCAGCGTAAATGTGCTTAGCCGGGTGGAGCGAGCCGAGCGGGTGCTGCGGGGGATGGGCTTTGACGAGCTTCGCGTTCGGCACTACGACGACACCGCCCGCATTGAAGTACCAGCTGAAGCATTTTTGGCCATGGTCGCTGCCCACCAAGAGATAGTCGATGCTCTCACCAACCTAGGCTACGAATACGTAACCTTAGACTTGGCTGGGCTGCGTTCCGGCAATCTGAATCAAGCTCTGCAAAAGGCAGGTGTCGGTACGGCCTCTGCGGGTTCGGCCACTCTCGACCGCAACTAACACAAGGTTTGAAGTTGTTGTTCCAACCAGCGTTACCAGTGGGGTTAGCCGCGGAGTTCGAATCCTGGGGTTTCAAGCATGTCTAGCTCGATTAACCAAAGCGACGATGAAGCGGAGCTAGCAGCCATCGCTCGGCAACTGGGAAACGCCATTTACACGGCTATCCCAGACTGGGTGATCGGCTGTGTTGAATCGCGATATTTGGCATGGTCGAAACAGGATGTGTTGCCGGCCGAGTTGGCCCAAGCCGCGCGGGCGGCGGCAACCGAGGCTCAAGAGCAAGCTGGTAATCAGGTAAAGGCAGTGTTAGCGCTTGATATTGACCAGCAGCAAGTGCCGCCGTTATCGCTGCTTCGCAGTGCGGTTAAATATCCGACCGCAATTTTGAGCCAAGCGGGCGTGCCACCAGTGATGCGCGACGAGTTCGCGGAACGGAACTTTCCCGAAGACCTTTACGATTTAAACCCCGCCGCGTTTGGCGATGTTTCCCCTGAACTGCACGAGCTAGGCATGGCGTGGGGCGCGGCTAAAGCCTTCGTGCATCTAAAGCGTCGCCGAAGCTAAGCTCCGCAGGCCCTCACAGGTATGTATATTTCATACGGATTTAATAGAGACGACCTGAGCCGGTGGGCTAATTGGTTGCATCTCGCTAAAGAAACCTGTTGATCACGCATTGGACACATATTCAACTGAAATCAAGATTATGGAGGGTGGCTCGCCCTGATCGTCGAGTCGCCAGACCACTGCCAGATCCGCTCTAGCCTCAAAATCGTAAAAAGTAAGCAGTCGGGCTAGCCCAACATTGTCGATTTGGAATGCCTGACCTAAGCGGTGTTCCGGACCGTCGCCACGGCGAATTTCCTCAAGGCGTTCCACTACGGTGCTGAATAGTTCAGCGTTGCTGTCCCGCAGAGACCGCAGGGCGTGACGTGCGGCCGCGGTTGCTTGGAGCCCAAACACTACTTAGAGGTCGTTGAGGTCGAGCGGTTCGGTGGGGGATGTTGCGGCCTTCGCCATACGTCGCGCGAATTCAGGGTCGCTAAGAAGCCTTGCTTCGGTAGCGGTCATCACGACCGCTGGTTCGAGAATTATACGGCCGCTTGAATCTTGGTAGGCGAGGAACCGCTCAGCATCGCTGAGATTGCCAATGGTCACGCGACCTCGTGAATCCTTCACGAGAAGAGTTTCTGATTCACTCATACCTTTAATTCTACCGCCGCGATCCTTCTGTTACTAGTGGGTAGTTGGGACATACCCACATAAAGAGGTGTAATAGCGTGTCAATGCGGAGCCAGAGAAGCGACGGCTGGTGGTGACCGTGGGAAGCGATGATGCTTGGGCGGTTTAACCGACTAAAGCGAGTCGGGAGAGTAGCGCTGCCAGCCAGCCCCCGTGATCGGACGACGTTCGAAAAACAAACAGTCTTCCGGGCAGGCAAAAGGCGCGGTTTGGTTGCTGCCCAGGCGACAACGTTGTACCGCTTCACCATTGGCCAAGGTACGAAGCGAATAATGTCGGCAATCTTTGCGCACAGCCATAGACCCATTCTCGCGGCCGAGTACCCTATTAGTCATGTCAAAGCGTGTAGTAATCATTGGCGGTGACGCTGCAGGCATGTCAGCAGCTTCCCAAGCTCGTCGGCAAGACCCCAACCTCGAAATCATTGCCCTTGAAAAAGGGCGGTGGACTTCGTACGCGGCCTGCGGAATTCCATATCACGTTTCGGGTGCCATTTCAGACGTTGAAGATTTGGTGGCGCGCACCCCACAAGAGTTCCGCACCAAGCAACGAATTGACGTGCGGATGGAACACGAAGCCATGAGCATCGACACCGACCGAGGCGTGGTTGAGGTGCGTTCCCATGAGCATGAACGCACCTTCGAGCTCGGCTATGACGAGCTTGTTATTGCCACCGGAGCGGCACCCATTCGTCCGCCGTTGCCCGGCATTAATGGCGACAACATTTACAGCGTGCAAACCCTGGCCGACGCTTCGGCTCTCTTTGACCGAGCTGAGGCAGGAAATCTGCGCAATGTGGTAGTAGTTGGTGCAGGCTATATCGGACTAGAAATGGCTGAAGCTTTCCTAGAGCGGGGGGCCAAGGTGACCGTGGTAGACGCCGCCGCGCAAGTCATGTCGACCCTCGATGCCGATATGGCCGAGTTAGTAGCTACCTACATGCGCGATGTTGGCGTTAACCTGCGCCTTGGGCTGCCGGTAGAAGGTTTTGAACAGAACGCGGTGTTAACACCCGATGGTCCGATAAAAGCCGATTTGATCGTGTTAGGAATTGGTGTTGCACCGAACACCAAGCTGGCTTCTGAAGCCGGAATTGAACTGGGTCCGAAATCGGCAATCGCTGTTGATCGTCAACAGCGTACCAAGACCGACGGTGTGTGGTCGGCTGGCGACTGCGCCACCTCGTTCCACCAGGTGATGGAACGACCAGTGCATATTGCCCTTGGCACGGTAGCCAACAAGCAAGGCCGAATAGCGGGCGTCAACATTGGTGGTGGCTACGCCGCCTTCCCCGGTGTTTTGGGTACCGCCATCACCAAGGTTTGCGATTTAGAAGTGGCCCGGTCGGGCTTGAACGAAGCCGAAGCCACCGAAGCTGGGTACCAATACGCGGCCGTTACGGTGGAAACGAACACCTTGGCTCACTATTACCCCACCAATGAGAGCATGACCATCAAGATGTTGGCCGAACGAGGCAGTGGCCGTTTGCTTGGAGCTCAGATCGTGGGTCGTAAGGGTGCTGGAAAGCGTATCGACATTGTGGCCACCGCTCTCACGGCAAGAATGACCGTAGCTGAGGTTATGGAGCTTGATTTGGCTTACGCTCCGCCGTTTTCGCCGGTGTGGGAGCCCATCGCGACCGCGGCGCGTGTAGCAGCTGGTCGCGTCTAGCTGGATCCATCTGGCTTGAGCTTCGAAAACCACTCCGGCTGATTAGAGCTCTTAGTCGTGGGGGTGTTCGCGGAGGAACTGTTCCACCTCGGCAATGAACGAAGTTGAACTAAGTGGCGTGTCGTCGCTGTCATAGCGCTCTTCTAAAGACCGCAGATATTCTTCGGTTTCGTCATCGTCTTTCACCAGTTCATCAAGCTGGCGTTCATAGGAAGCTACCGCGATCTCCAGATTGGTTGTCTTGATGGAAGCACCCACCATTGAGACCGCCTTTTCCACCAATGAAAGCGTGGCTTTAGGTGCTGGTGCTCCTGGAATGTAAGAAGGCACGGCCGCCCAAAGCGCTGCTGTAGGAATGTGGGCCTGGTGAAGTAGCAGGTTAAGTACCGACGTTATGCCAGCTGGGCCTTCGTATTCCGACGGCTTGAGGGCATACATTTCACTCAAGCTTTCATCTTGGCTAGAACCCATTACCGCCACTGGGCGGGTGTGGGGTACTTCAGCCAACAACGCCCCCAGAGTTAAAGCCATGGTGGTATCTAGCGATTTCGCCACCTCAACAATGTGACCGCAAAACGTTTTCCAACGTAGCTGGGGCTCGCTACCACTCAGTACTACGAGGTCGCGGTCAACCCCTGGAATAGGCGCAACATAGAACTCGTTTTTGGGCCAAGCCACTTCACGATTACCATCGTCATCGAAACGGATCCGGGGTCTCACCTCGGTGAAGTCGAAATAATCTTCCCCTTCAATGCTGGCAAATAGCTTGGCATCCCATTGTTCTATTAGATACTGCACCGCTCCGCTTGCTGCGTCGCCAGCATCGCTCCAGCCCTCAAAGGCCGCAATCAACACCGGTCGCCTTAGGTTTGGACGGTCATGCCATACGAGTGCACTCATATCCTCCTACGGTATCCCTTATGTCTTCTCCTAGCCTGATTGACCTACTTGAACTAGACCGAATTGATCGTGACATCTTTCAGGCTCGAAGCCACGAAAGCCGCGAAGGTCGTTTGTTTGGAGGTCAGATCGCTGCTCAGGCATTGCGTTCAGCGGCCCACACGGTTCATGTTGACCATGAGGTGAACTCGCTGCACTGTTATTTCTTGCGCCCGGGGCGTTACGGCGTGCCTGTCACCTATCTGGTGGATCGCATTCGTGATGGGGCATCATTTTCAACGCGGCGCATTGTGGCGTTACAAGACGGCGAAGCAATTTTGAACCTAGACGCCTCATTCCACACCACCGAGCCGGGCTACGACTTTGAGTTGCCATCCCCGCTTGGTCAGACACCGAACCCCGAAGAACTAACTGATAGCCGTCGGCATCATCACCATCACCCGTTTTTACAGCGTGAAATTTCTTCGCCTGCTTCAGCCGACGTGTTGCGTGCCCGTTGGGTGAAAACGGTTGGTGAATTGCCCGATGACCCTGTGATTCATGCTTGCGCTTTGGTCTATATGTCTGATTCGGGTCCGGTTTCCGCTGCAATGACCGCCATTGAAAAAGAAGACCGTTGGGACGGACAGTTCATGACGGCCAGTTTGG
Source organism: Acidimicrobiia bacterium (assembly GCA_041676705.1). Taxonomy (NCBI): domain Bacteria; kingdom Bacillati; phylum Actinomycetota; class Acidimicrobiia; species Acidimicrobiia bacterium. The sequence continues at coordinate 265,487 of JBAYRL010000002.1, read as the reverse complement.
ACCATAACATGTGGTTTCATCGGCGAGCTCGTGCCGATGAATGGCTGCTTTATGAACTAGGTGCCGTGGCGGCACACGGGGCTAGAGGTTTGGCCCGTGGAGCAATGTGGAGCTCGGATGGCCATCTGGCGGTCTCAATCGTGCAGGAATCGTTGCTGCGCGAACGGCGTGCCACGAGATAGCGCTAGAAGTAACGTTTAAAAAAGTAGAGCCCCCGGATGGAGGGCTCTACAAGATAATTATTTAACGCAGGTTTTTAGATTCGTTCTACCAAAGTAGCCATGGCCATGCCGCCAGCGGCACACATGGTTTCAATGCCGAATTGGCCGTCTTCGGTGATCAGGTCATTGATCAAGGTGGTCATGATTCGGGCACCGGTCATACCAAAGGGGTGGCCTAGTGCAATGGCACCACCGTGGATGTTGAGCTGCTTGTCGATGTCGATACCAATGGCATCCACAATGGGCAGTACCTGGGCTGCGAAGGCTTCGTTTAGCTCGACAAAGCTGATGTCTTTGATCGACATGCCGGTCATCTTCAACAGCTTGGAGATGGCATCAATTGGGGCTACACCCATGATTTCAGGGTTGTTTCCAGAATAGGCGGTGGCGACCACCCGAACGAGAGGCTTGATACCCAATTCGTCGGCCTTGGCCCGGCTGGTGAGAACTACCGCGGCGGCACCATCATTTAGCGGACAAGCGTTACCGGCAGTAACAGTGCCGTCTTCTTTGAACGCTGGCTTTAGCTCAGCCAGTTTCTCTTTGGTGGTGCCGGGGCGAGGACCATCGTCCTTCGAGGCCACGGTGCCATCATCAAGGGTGATTGGGCTGATTTCCCATTCGAAAATGCCATTTTCCTGAGAGGCGACGGCACGCTGCTGCGAAAGAGCTGCGAACGCGTCCATGTCTTCACGCTTCACACCGTATTTTTCAGCTACGTTTTCGGCCGTGAGACCCATTGGAATGTAAACGAATGGGAAGCCATCAGCGTTATCGGGCAAGAGGCGTGGGTTCAAACCACCTGGGCCAATGCCGCTGCCAGCAGGTTTCGGGGCACCTTCTGGTTGTGGAGGACGGGAAGCTTTTTCTACACCGCCAGCCACATATATGTCGCCCTCGCCCACTTTGATGGAGTTGGCGGCCGCGGAAATTCCTTGTAGCGATGAGGCGCAGAAACGTTGGATGGTATGGCCAGGCACCGAGTGTGGCCAGCCAGCCAGAATGGTGGCGGTACGGGCGATATTGAAACCAGTTTCACCTGATTGGGCCACGTTACCGATGAGGACGTCTTGAACGTCTTCTTTGTTTATTTGCGGAACCTTCTCCATGACGGCGTTCAAAATGTCGCCCATCATTTCGTCGGCTCGTTTGGTGACTAGTGAGCCTTTGTTGGCTCGCCCAATCGGGCTTCGGGTGGCGGCGACGATGACCGCTTCATTTTGCTCTGCCATTGGGTTCCCCTTGAGAAAGTGGCGGGTTCAGACCCCGGTGGTCTGAAATTTTGCTGTCCAGACTGCCACACTATCCCCTAAAGCGTCACCATGTAATTAGAGGCCATAACGAAAAGAGCCCGATGACCGTTTTTCGACGCCATTTAGACAGGTTGCAGTAGCAGCGGTGCTCATTTTGTGCGGTTGGGCAACTAACCTTGGGTCGGTTTCAAACGTCGATATTAGTTTCAAACCATGGGCTCAATTACGAGCGCTACAGAAATAAGGAAGCCTTAGGTGAAGATCGAAGAAGTCGATGTGGTGGATGACGAGCTGGTTGAGGCTTTTCGCCGCTTGATCCCTCAGCTGTCTAGGTCTAACCCTCCTCCTTCACGACAAGCGCTCGAAGAGCTGGTGGAATCGCCAGCATGTCACTTATTGGTGGCGGTTGACTCGGCTGTGGCCAAAGGCGAGCCCGCTCGGATTCTTGGCAGCTTAACCTTGGTGGTTTTTCCGATTCCCACCGGTATTCGTGCCTGGATCGAAGACGTGGTGGTAGATGAAGCCGCCCGAGGTCGCGGGGTGGGATATGCGCTTAACCAACACGCTTTGGGCTTGGCTAAAGAACTGGGTGCAGTGACCGTGGATTTAACGTCGCGGCCATCACGAGAAGCAGCCAATCGCTTGTATCAGCGTTTAGGTTTCGTGGCCCGTGAAACCAACGTCTACCGCTACACCCTACGCGCCTAGTTCATAAATGCCTGATCATGTGCCGTCTTAGGCTGCCACGCAACCCGACACGGTCGCTCACCCATGGATTGGGCGCTGATACGTAGTAATTTGTTCATGCGTATCAGCGCCTGAATTCGGTGTCGAAGACTGTTTCTCGATGAGGGTTCTAGCGGTTGAGCAGGTCGCGGGCGATGTGGGTTATTTGGATTTCATCGGTACCAGCATATATTTGTAGCACCTTGGCATCACGGGCCAGCTGCTCCACTCGGAATTCAGACATGTAGCCATTCCCTCCGAAGATTTGTACGGCCTCAAGCGCTACTTCGGTGGCAGCCCGTGCGGCGTACAGTTTCATAGCCGAGGCTTCGGCCAAGGTCATAGTACGGCCAGCGGCGCCCAGTTCTATGGTGCGAAACACCAGGTTTTGTACATTCAGGCGGGCCACTTCCATTCGGGCCAGCTTGTCTTGAATCAGTTGGAACTCACCGATGGGCTTACCGAACTGCACCCGGTCTTTGGCGTATTGCACGCTAAGTTCTAGGCATTCTTCGATGATGCCAAGTGCCATGGCGGCTACACCCGAGCGTTCTTGTTGGAACGTTGCTTTCGCCCCTTCGCGCCCGCCAGAGGGAAGGTCTTCGGTTTCCCCAATTAGACGATCAATGCCCACCCGAACGTCGGTCAGGAAAAGCTCGCCTGTGGGAGAAGAATGCATGCCCATTTTGCGCAGCGGTTTCGATTGTTCAAAGCCCGGCATGCCGCGGTCGAGCACGAAACTTAAAATCTTGCGGTCGGCGGGGGCGTTACCTTCGTCTAGCTTGCAGATGAACACGGTGGTATCTGCATAGGGGCCGTTGGTGATAAACGTTTTCGATCCGTTCAGAACGTATTCATTACCGTCGCGTCGGGCGGTGGAAGCCATAGAGCCAAACGCGTCGGAGCCAGAACCGGGTTCAGTGATAGCCCAAGCGCCAACCTTGTCCATGGTGAGTAGATCGAGTGCCCAACGTTCTTTTTGGGCGATGGTGCCCTTAGACATAATGGCGGCCGAGGTGAGCGACATGGAAACACCCATGGCGGTAACCATTCCTGGTGCTACGCGGCACAACTCGATAATTGGGATGAGGCTAAGGCTGTCGCCGCCGCCACCACCTCCATTACTTTCCTTTTCGGGTACCGATTCGCCAGCCGCAATAGCTTTTTCACGCTCGATGCGTCGTTGGAAGCTGTCGCGGGCCATAGCGTCCATGCCGAAGGTCTGCAGCAGCTTGCGCAGGATGTCGTACGGCGGCATGTCGCCGTGCTCAAGTTCTTCCACATTGGGTCGAACCTCGGTGTCAACGAAGCGCTTTACAGCGTCGCGCACCATTTGTTGTTCTTCAGTCCAGTCGATCATCGAGGGTTTCCTTGGGGGAGAAAGGGTTGGGGGGAAGAGTCAAACCGTACAGCGTAGAACAGGTGGAATTTAGGCGCTCGACGGCCGAAGTTTTCAACAAGGCTCTATATATCGCATCAAGATACAAATCGGCTAGTACGGTGACCTTTGTAGCTGCTGGTTAGTTGCTGTTACCCCTAGCGGTTATCTATGGACCCGATTTGAAGAGGATGAAACATGAGCGATGATATGTATCCCAAAGCCACCGCAGAAGTAGCGCAGCGACGCCGCGAACTAAGCCCTGGACCGACCGAGGCCTTCGAGAATTTTTCAAAGGCTGTGTTTGCTGAGGGTGCCTTAGATGAAGTGACTAAGCAATTAATTGCTGTTGCGGTGGCGCATGTAACCCAATGCCCCTATTGCATTAATGGCCACACCAAGTTGGCTAAACGCAAAGGTGCCACCCCAGAACAGATTATGGAAGCCATTTGGGTGGCAGCCGAGATGCGGGCCGGTGGCGCTTATGCGCACTCAACTTTGGCGTTACACGCCATGGGCGAAATTCCCCACTAACGGTTCGGTTTGCGGTGAGATCAAACAAAAATCTGTGAACCACAACGGCGCTCCACCAGTACACTAGGGGCAGAGAGTGACGAGCAAACGGTCCGAGGTGATCGAAATGAAGACTCTCTTAGCTGGATTTGGCGATCCGAACGACGCCGCAGGCCCCTTAGATTGGGCTCGAACATTGGCCGATGTTTCCTCGGCTGAACTTTATGTGCTCTCAGTAGCTACTCCATCGTTTGCTGAACGTAACCCCACTAGCTGGGATGCGCGAGAAGCAAGCATCGAAGCTAGCGCTGAAGAAGCACTAGAACGCTTACACGACGGTTTGCCTACCACCACAGTGGTGGCCGACCACCCTCGTCAAGCGTTGATTAAACAAGCCAATGAAATTGAAGCTGACCTTTTAGTGGTGGCTAAAGAAGAAGCTGGTGGCCCCAGAGGTTTTGGCCTCGACGGGCCCCAACACTGGCTTTTGCATCACGCTGGTCGCCCGGTAGCGGTGGTTACCCCAAACCCTCCTAACCTACTCACGAGCCCGGTGTTGGTGGGGGTCAACGGGAGCGAAGCCAACGAGGCTGCTATAAGTTTCGCCGGGGAAATGGCCCAATCGCTAGGCACGCAGCTCTTAGCGGTCTGCGCCTACGATCCATCGCTAGAAACCTTGCGCAAACCCCACGACGTGCAGCTTTACGCCAACAAGCTACAAGCACAAATGGCTGAAATTACCAACACGCCAGTGCGTATGATCATGCACTACGGTGATCCCAAAGAAGTGCTTTGTAGAACGGCCACCGAAGAACAAGCCGCAGTGCTTGTAGTGGGCACCAAAGGCGCGGTCAGTTTGAACGGCCGGTTGTTAGGCACTGTGCCGACGCACCTAATGGACTGTTCACCCTGCCCGTTCGTGGTGGTACCCCACTAAGCGGGACCGTCGTCATCGGGCGCAGCGCCCAGCATCAGGTTACAATCTGGTCGATCTCGGCGAGAAGGTCGGGGGTGAGCGCGGCCAGCACCCGCTTGGCTCCCATGTTTTCGCTCACTTGAGTGGGGGTGGATGCCCCAGTGATCACCGTCGACACGTGGGGGTTGGCGGCGCACCAGGCAATGGCTAGCTGCGAGAGCGTGCAGTCGAGACGCTCGGCCACACTGCGCAGCTCGCGTACTTTGGCGTTGCGTTCGGGGTTGGTGACCGCGGCCCGCAACCACTCGTAGCCCTCCAGGGTGGCCCGGCTGCCATCAGGCACTCCATCAATGTACTTCCCGCTTAGCATGCCTGACGCTAGGGGGCTCCAGGTGGTGAGGCCTAGACCAATGTCGTCGTAGAGGCGGCGATAGTCGCGCTCCACCCGACGCCGCTCGAAGAGGTGATATTGGGGCTGTTCCATCACCGGCTTGTGGAGGTGGTAGCGATCGGCAATGTCCCACGCCGCCCGGATCTCGTCGGCCCGCCATTCCGAGGTGCCCCAGTAGAGGGCCTTACCTGATGAGATGATGTCAGACATGGCCCACACGGTTTCTTCAATTGGAGTGTGGGGATCGGCCCGATGACAGAAAATTAGATCAATGAAATCAAGCCCGAAGCGCTCTAGCGACCCGTCGATGGCTTGGCTCAAGTACTTCCGGTTCAGGGTGTTGGTCATGTTGACCGTGCCCTTGTCGATGCCCCAAAAGAACTTGGTCGAGACCACATAGGAGTTGCGGTCCCACCCTAACTCGGACAGAGCTTGGCCCATGATCCGCTCGGATTCGCCTCCAGCGTATGACTCGGCATTGTCGAAAAAATTGACGCCCTCTTCTCGGGCGGCGGCCAAGCAATCGCGGGCCAGGCCTACGTCGAGCTGTTCACCGAATGTGACCCAAGACCCGAACGAGAGGGCACTCACTTGCAGGCCAGATCGGCCAAGACGATTGTAAGGCATTGTCGTGGTTTCGTTCGTCGGTGCTGCTGTCATAGTGGGCCTCCCAGATCGAAGTTGAGCTTTCCAGGTGTGCGGAAGTAACGGCATTCTTGCACGTCCTTCAGTCTCGTCCGCCCGCCCGGACCAGGCACATTCATCATGGCTGTCACGCTAGGTGATAATTTCAACAAGAAACCGTATCCCGTACGTTTTAGTTCTCATCACCTCTAGCAATGTGTAAGGCTAGGGACATGAAAATTGGGATGGGGATAAGTTACACCGGTGACCCAAAAGCCGCCGGTGATCGTGCCGCAGATTTGGAAAAGGCCGGGGTAGACATGCTCTGGGTAGCGGAGCTTTATAGCTTCGACGCCGTGAGCATCTTGGGCTACCTCGCTGCCCGCACCGAAACCGCGGAATTAGCATCGGGAATTTTGCCACTCTACTCGCGAAGTCCGGCCCTGATCGGTATGACCGCCGCAGGCCTAGACGCCGTTTCAGGGGGACGTTTTGTGTTGGGCTTGGGTGCTTCTGGTCCCCAAGTAATTGAGGGCTGGCACGGCGTTCCATACACCAAGCCGCTGGCCGCCACCCGAGATGTCATCGAAATTTGTCGCAAGGTGTGGCGTCGCGAAGTGGTGGAGCACGACGGTGAGGTTTATACCTTGCCGTTGCCGCAAGACCAAGGCACTGGCCTTGCCAAGCCACTCAAGATCATCAACCACCCGGTACGTGAAAACATACCGATCTATATCGCCAGCTTGGGCCCCAAGAACGTGGAAATGACCGCCGAAATTGCCGATGGTTGGCTGCCCACGGTCTTCCACCCCGACAAGGCTCGCGATGTTTGGGGTGCCGACATCGATGCTGGTATGGCCAAACGCGACCCTGCCTTGGGCGGCCTCGATATTGTGGGCGGAGGCACCGTAGCCATCTGTGACGAGGCTACCGCCGCCAAGCTTAAAGACGCCCAGCGTCCTGGTATTGCCCTTTATGTGGGTGGCATGGGTGCTCGCAGCAAGAACTTCTATAACAATGTTTTTGCCCAATACGGCTACGAAAAAGAAGCCAAAGAGATTCAAGATCTCTACCTTTCGGGCAAGAAAGAAGAAGCCGCTGCCGCTATCCCCCAAGAATACCTTGACGCCATAGCCCTGGTGGGCGACGAAGCTCAAGTGCGGGATCGGGTGTTGGCCTATCAAGCCGCTGGTGTGACCCAAATGCGCATCACCCCTGTGGGTGACAACCCGGCCGAGCTGATCGACAAGATCAAGACTTGGACCGCTTAACTAGACCTGGTGCCGAAGTGAACTAACCCCATAGGTGTTAGGTTCACCAACGCTACCTCGATTGAACTGGTACCTAAAGGCCCTGATGGCCGATCGGGTACCAGTTCTATTTTTCATCTACTGCAACACCTGGCATCTCGTTTGATGCGTGTCCGAGCACCTCACCACGATGGCGCTGTGCAGGGCGTTAGCCGTGGCATGCCGTAGCTCACTCAACGCGGTAAATGCCGCCCGCTAACGACATCACGTACAGCTCGCCGTTGGGACCTTCACCAAAAGAAGATACCTGCCCGCCTGGAACCTCAAGCCCAAGAGCCACGGCTTCATAACCGTCTCCATTGGCACTACGAACTAAAGCCGAAATGCTGGGGTCGCAGTAGTCGCTATACAAATAGGCACCGTCGAGCGCCGGAATGGCCGTTCCTCGATAAACATAACCCCCAACCACGGAACAGCCGGGGCCGTGTTTATAGGTGTAAACCGGCGGAATGTAACCCATTGGTTCTTCGCCCCCGTCGTAGGGCTCATGTCCTTCAAAAATAGGCCAGCCGAAGTTGGGTATCAGAGCCTCGGGTAAACGAAATTGAGGAAGCATGTCGCCTCGAAGCACCGAGATTTCTTCAATGGCGTCTTGGCCCACATCGGCCACCCACAAATCGTCGGTTGAGAAATCCCAAGCAAATCGCCACGGATTACGCAGGCCAATGGCCCAAATAGCCGGTTCTAAAGTCTCGGGATCGAAACGAATGATGCTACCCAACACCGATTTCGGGTCTTGGGCGTTGTTGTGGGGGTCGCCACCGCTACCTCCGTCACCCAAACCCAAATACAAGGCACTATCGGGCCCGAAAGCTAAATGTCCGCCGTTATGGTTGGAAAACGGCTGCTCTGCCTCAAAAATTTGGCGTTTAGAGGTCTGATCGACCCCAGTGTCGTCAAGGTCGTACCCTTCCACCACCGTGTTGCCGTTCAAGTCGGTGTAGCTCAAGTAAATCTGTTGGCCATTAGGGCTTAACGCCAAGCCCAACAAGCCTCGTTCGGAACCGGTAGTGGTCTCCACCGCTATTAAAGGTTCACCCACGCTTACCTCGGCGTTTTGCAGCTCTAGTTTTCGTACCGTGCCACCTCGTTCAGCCACGTACATTGAGGCTTCACCCGGTAACGCTGCCATTGCAATTGGGGCCTCAAGCTCTGCCACTGGTGTTAATTGCAACGAGAGTTCCGCCAGTTCACCGGCTAGGTCGTCATTCCCATTCGTGCTTTCGCCCGGAGCCTCGCTGTTGTTGTTTCCGCGGTCGCCGTTGGTGTCGGGTTGAACCGTTTCTGACCCCGGTAACGAAGTGCTGGTAGAGCTAGCATCGCTTTCGTGCGAGTTTGAGCTACTACAGCCAACCGTCGCCAATAACAGGGCCAAAAACAATGCAAAACTCTTGAGAACACTCCTGTTAACCATAAGATTCCCCTGGCTTCAACCAGAATAGGCCGAATGACTAGTAGCACTTAATGCTAGGCCTAGTACGATCATCGCCGATGACCACCGCTTCTTTTGAACGATTCCGCGACTTGCAGCGCGCTCATGGTTTGCGAGCGCTTAAATACGCTTCGGTTTCGGTGGTCGGCATTGTGGTGACCCAGATTCTGTTGGTGCTCGCCTACCAAGGTTTCAACTGGGGTGGGGCGGCTTCCAACTTCTTTGCTGTGACCGGGGCCTCGGTGCCCGCCTATATTCTGAATCGTCGTTGGGTCTGGCAAAAAAGCGGCCAGCACAGCCTCCGCCGTGAAGTGTTGCCCTTTTGGGGTGTGTCGCTATTGGGCCTCATTCTCTCTACCGTTGCGGTTGGTGTTGTGACCCGCTGGTGGGATAGCCAACTTGTTCTTAGCGGCACCAACATCGCGGCTTTTGGCGTGTTGTGGGTTGGCAAATACATGTTCTTGGACAAGCTGATGTTTGGCAATACCGAAACTTCAACTGGCCTGGCAACCGAACTCTAAAACTGGTTGCCATCACCAAAGGGCAATTACCAAAGGCTAATTACCCAAGGACAAACACCAAAGGGCAACCGCCAAAGAAAGAATCGTTCATATAGTGTCCGACACAAGCTCCTCCGCTACTTCGACAACATCAACTTCCCAGACAACCTCACCGCCTCGTGAAGCTGTCTCACCCAAGCCGGAAAGCGCACGCCGGAGCAACGAAATGCCCGAAGCCGCACGCCAAGCTGCCGAAGCGGCCCGTGGTTTTATGCCCACCGACGAAGGTTTGGCGCTTTATCAAGCTGCGGTTGAAGCCGAGGCCGGTCCATTCTTAGAAATTGGCAGTTACTGCGGAAAATCGGCCATTTATCTGGGCACAGCCGCCAAAGAACGCCAAACCGTGCTTTTTGCTCTCGATCATCACCGGGGATCCGAAGAAAACCAGGTGGGCTGGGAATGGCACGAACCCGACTTGGTCGACGACACTATTAACAAGCTCGACACCTTACCCACGTTCCGCCGCACCCTTTACCAGGCCGAACTAGAGCCCTTTGTGGTGGCGATAGTGGGTGATTCTCCCACCGTGGGCCGATACTGGACGACCCAGTTAGGGTTCCTGTTTATCGATGGCGGCCACGGCACCGAACCGGCTCATCGCGATTATGAAACCTGGGTACCCCATGTGGCCATAGGCGGAACACTTGCCATCCACGACGTCTTCCCGAACCCCAAGGACGGTGGCCGTCCGCCCTATGAGATTTACTTACGAGCCATCAACTCGGGTGCTTTTCACGAAATTTCAGTTACGGGCTCGTTGCGGGTGTTAAAACGTATTAAGCCTAATCAGTAGCTTCAGCGATCGACTCCACGGTCTTAGTCGGCCCCGAAGTGTCGCCCGATTCGATAGATTCCACCGATTCGAACTCCACCAAAGAAGCAATGACCTCATTGGTAGTGAACATGGTTGAAGCGGCGCTCGTGCCGTCTAAAGCGTCTGCTGCTAGCACCACGGCGGCTGCGGTATAGGTGCTTTGTTCGGCGGCGGGGAAACGCTCCTCGTCGGGGTACACGGTACCGGTCCAGTAGCGGCCATCGGCGGTACGTTGGGAAGCAATCCAGCTGAAAAGCTCGCGAGCTTTTTCAAACTCACCAGCCGCGAGGTGTGCCATGGTGCCTTCACAGGTTTCAGCCACCGTGATCCACGGACGGTCGTGCACACAACGGATGCCCTTACCCTCCATCACAAACTGGTCGTAGCGTTGCGCCAAATGTTGCCGGGCTGCTTCACCAGTAACTACGCCTGCTAACACCGGGTAATACCAGTCCATGGCCCAGCGTTCTTTAGGTTCAAAAGCTTCGGGAATGCTGCGGATAACATGGGCCAATCGTGCCGCGGAAAGTTCCCAATCCGGTCGTTCATGGCCTAGTTCATGGGCAATAGAAATGGCACAGCGAATACTGTGAGCAATGCTCGATGATCCGGTGAGCAAGGCGAAAGGCCAGGGGGTGCCATCGGTGTGACGGGCCCAGAGAATTTCGCCCCGTTGGGTTTGCAAATCGAGTACGAAGTCGATGGCGGGCTCGACCACACGCCACATAGTTTCTAAGAAACCACGGTCATTGGTTAGGGCGTAGTGGTACCAAACCCCGGCCGCCACATAGGCACACACGTTGGCATCAAGCTTGTGATGCTTCACCCGGTCAGGCAGATAATACTGATGCCAAGAACCGTCGGGCCGTTGCATGGCTTCCAGCCAGCTGTAGGCGGCTTCGGCTTCGGATATTAGCCCTACCCGCGACAGTGCCATCGCGGCTTCAGTGTGGTTCCAAGCGTCGGCCTGGCCGTTCGGCGTCCAGGGGATCATGCCACTGGGTAGTTGCCATTCCGCGATGGCTTCGGCTGTAGCTTTTACCTCGGCAGAGGTAATGAGACCCGCCACCTCAGGGGCCGTTATTGAAGCGTTACCCACCCGCGTTCTCCTTCACTGGTTTGCGTGCATAAACTGCAATGCTTTTACCCAAGAGCGGGTTCAGGATCTGTTCACTGCGACGTGTGATCGCAGGGGCCTTCATAATGTCCCAGGTTAAGAGCTTGTGGTAGGCCTTAACAGCCTGATTCTCGTCGTTCGTGGGCCCCACGGCACATTTCAACCACCAATACGGACTGTGCAAAGCGTGGGCTTTATGTGATCGATACGGAGCTAGCCCAGCGTTTTCCATCATGTTGGTAATTTGCTTTTTGGGGTAAATACGAAGGTGTCCGCCAACCGCAATTGGGGCGTGGTATTCCTCAGAAAGTTTCCAACACACAGTTTCGGGGAACCGGGCGGGCACCGTAATGGCAATGGTGCCACCGGGTCGTAGCACCCGGGCCAGTTCGCGAACCGCCAAAGAATCGTCGGGCAGATGTTCAATTACTTCCGAAGCGATCACCCGGTCGAAACAAGCATCGGGGAACGGTAGTCGGTGGGCATCACCTCGCACCGCCCCGGCGGTTGCGCCAGTTGGGACCTCGCCTGCCTCATACATGGCACCGTAAGTAGCTCGAACCTGTTTCAGCTCTTCCAAGGCGTAGTCGAATGCCACCACCGTCGCCCCTTGCCGCAAGCCTTCAAAAGCGTGCCGCCCGAAACCGCAACCCAAGTCCAACAAACGTTCACCTGGGTTCAAACCCAGTTCTTCATATCTAACCGTTAACATCTACCGTGGCCATTCCTCTAGAAGCGCCCTGTATTGTTCCACAGTTGCTTCCGCTGTGTGTCGCCAACTCCAACGTTCTATAACTCGATCACGTCCGGCAGCACCAATACGGTCACGTGCTTCGGGTGAATCTAAAGCCCGAGCTATCTCTGCCGCCAAAGCCACTGAATTGCCGGGTTCCACTTGGAAACACGTTTCGCCAGCCGCGCCGGTAACTTCGGGCAGCGCGCCGCCGGTAGTCGCTACCAGTGGCACGCCACTGGCCATAGCCTCAATGGCCGGTAGTGAGAAACCTTCATATAAAGATGGCACCACGGCTAGCTCGGCTTCGGCGTAAAGTTCAACAATTCGCTGATCGGGCACCCCGCTAATAAAGGTGACGTGCTCGGTTAAGCCGAGTTCATCGATGGTGTGAGCAGAAGGTCCGCCCGGTTTAGGCTTGCCAATAACCACAAGCGATACATCTCGGGTTTTTCGTAATTCGGCCAAAGCTTCCAGCAAATAACGTAAACCCTTCATGGTCACATCGGCCGAAGCAGTGGTGATAAGTCGACCCGGCACTCGTTGCACGTGCGGCAGTGGCCTAAACAATTCGGGGTCAACGCCAACTGGTACTACATGAAGCCGTGCGGGGTCGACGTCGTGGTCTTTGGTGATGTCGCCAAAGGAAGACTCAGAAACAGTGATGATGCGGGTGAGCTTAGAAGCCACCCGAGTTTGCATCTTGGTGAAGGCGTACCAACGCGACTTGGAGAAACGGGTCCAAACGTTGCGAGCATGTTCCATCTCTAAACGCCGGTCAACTGTGATGGGGTGGTGAATTGTTCCGAGCACCGGCAGCCCCATTTTTTCAATGGCCAATAGCCCATAACCCAGAGATTGGTTGTCGTGTACCAGATCGAACTCACCAGTACGGCGACGTAGATGTTGAGCGGCGCGCACACTAAAAGCTAGAGGTTCGGGAAAACTGCCTGACATGAAATTGGTGACTTCAACTAGGTCACCCAAACCCTTAATCTCCCACGGCCCTGGCAAACGCATCGGAAAATGGTCGTTGTAAATGTCGAGGCTTGGGAGCTCCACCAGAGGAACTCGTGGATCGAGCTCGGGGTAGGGCTGGCCTCCCAACACTTCTACGTGGTGCCCAAGGTCAACCAAGGCTTTGGAAAGATGGCGGATATATACGCCCTGGCCACCGACGTGGGGCTTACCCCGATAGGCGAGTAGGGCTATACGTAACGGAGACTGGGCATCAGACATGAGGTAATAAGACTTATGTCCAAGAACGCTGTGGTCAAGTAGCACCTGTACATCGGTATAGGGCCTAAGTTGTTACCACGAGCGACCGATAAGAAAACCGATCACCAAAGACCCTGTTAATCGAACCGATCATGAATCACCTGTGGCGCTGCCATTTAGTGACGCCAATGTGATACTTGCGCGCCTAATTGAGCAGTTCGGCACTGATATTTACCGTCTGGCACGTTCGATTGTGAGTGATGAAGCCCTAGCGAACGATGTTGTTCAAGAAACGTTGCTTCGGGCTTGGGGTTCAATGGACCGTTGGCCAGAGGGTGACGTACCTCGGGCCTGGTTGCTAAAAGTCGCCCGAAACCAAGCTATCTCCATGTTGCGCAAGCGTCGTGACGAACCAATGGCACCAGAATCGCTCACCAATGTGGCCACTTCTGATAGGTCGACGGCTGACGTGGTGAATGACCGAGTGGCGGTAGAGCGGTTCTGGGCAGCGCTAGAGAGCCTTGATCCGCAAACACGTTCGATTGTAGTGATGCGTGAGATATCAGATTTGAGCTACGAGGAGATTTCAGAAGTGCTAAACCTGCCACTACCAACGGTTAAAACCCGACTGTTCCGAGCTCGCCGTAAATTGCAAACGATTCTGGAAGAGTGGAAATGAGCGGTCCAGATCCATCCCCACAATCAAGCCATCCGAACGATGAGGCGTTGAGCCTTTGGCTTGAAACTGAGCGACCAGGCCGGGTTGGGCAACATTTGTTGCGCTGCGAAGTGTGCTTAGACCGCTTAGACCATCTTTCCAAACTAGATGTGGCGGCGACGAATGCCTTGTCGCAGGCGCGTAGCCAGCCAGAAACAGCGATAATCGCAGACCAAGGGCAACTACGAAATCGAATTGCAAACCAAGAAGCCCTTTCGGGATTTCTCGAACTCTTTGCCTTGCCGTGGAGCATGTTGGATGTGATTTTGAACACCTCGAATGACGGAAATATTGAAGGGGAACAATGATGGATGATCTGTGGGCGGCAGCTATTGCCTTGGTGGCGGTGGGGGTTGTGGCTGGCCTGGTGGGTGCCAGTTTGATTTATCGCATCTTGACCAAGGACCGTGATGTCGATCGGCTGTACCACGATTCAGCAAGAGCGATGGCCATATCATTTTTCGTTGTGCTCACCGTCTTGGGCTTGGTGCTAGCCAGTTCGGTGCTGGACGAAGAGTCATTTGAAGACTTGCCGCGGTGGTTTGCCGACCAACTACCCGCCTATATTGCAGCGGCCCTAATTTTAGTTGGTGGTAGGGCCTTGGCGTTGGCCGCTGGTGCCGCCCTTAGCCAGGGACTGGTTGGCGGATACTCTCGCTTGCGGTCACAGGCTGGATTGTTGGTTAGAACCGCTATTACTGCGGCCGCAGTGATTGTGGCTTTGGCTCAGGTTGGTGTGGACACCTTGTTACTGGTGTTAGCCGTATCGGCATTGGTTTTTGGGGTTGTAACCGCAGCTGCTTTGCTGGTGGGTTTAGGCGGACAGCATGTGGCCCAAGAGCTGGCGGCGGGCCGATATCTGGCGCGTATTTTGCGCCCCGGTGACCGGGTCGAGTTTGAATTGGGTCCTGACCGTTCACTGGTAGGAACAGTGTTGGCAATGCACCCGGGAAGTGTTGAGGTTTTGGAGCGCGAAGGCGTGGTCCGTCACCTACCAAATACCCAAGCCATGAACAGTGCTCCTCGGGTGTTGAAGGGCTAGCGGCCAGTTTAAAACTACGGTGCGGCCTGAGAGTCTGGTCAGTGTTCTAAGCCTCCGGCACTCGGTGGAGAACTTGTCAGAAAGCCTCATTTCAAAATTTCCTGACTTTAAACGCGACTTTCTGGGAAGTTGGAGCGTTGTATAGGCACTGGGCCAAAGCAACGAAATTCCAGTGCGTTGGAAGCTATTAGTTGGAAGATATTAAGCGTTGGCCCCAGGTCTTAGGAAAGGATTGGACTCCCGTTCCTAACAATTGCTGGTGGTCTCAATATCTGTGACCACCAGCAATTCTAGTTTTGGTGGCCTGATTGTGGCCTTTACGATAGTGGCCTTTCGGCTAGGCCGCTGTTTTCGGCCGGGCCATGAGCAAGTTGCGAACTCCGCTTTGATCCATGTTTTTTAATAAGTTGGCTACCAATATTGCTGCCATGGCCACAGCAATTGCTGGCAGGTCGCCCATCCGAGAGGCCCAGGTTTGCCCCACGCGCCGCTCGATCGATCCCTGAATCACCTTTTGCTCACTTATGGCGCTTCGCTCAACCACATGGCCATTCGGCGCGATCAACGCTGAGAACCCAGTAGGAGCAGCCTGGATGACCCAACGGTCATTTTCTAGAGCACGCAAACGAGACGAAGCGATCTGTTGGCTTTGTACGAAACTCAACCAGTAGGAGGACCCGTTGGTGGGATTCACAATGGCTTCGGCCCCCAACTGAACCCCCTCACGCGCTCGTCCTGCAAAGAACACTTCCCACGAAATAGGCGAAGCCAAAGGCACCCCGGCTGCGGTGACTAACGCTGGCGTTTGCCCAATGGCAGCGTCTTTAGCGGGTACCGCGCCCGAAAACATTTCGATGATGGTGCGCAGAGGCACAAACTCGCCGAATGGTACCCGCCGCACTTTGTCGTACCGGTCGGTCACCTCACCGGCAGTATCAATAACAAAAACAGCGTTCTTCCAAGTTGGGCCAGAGGTTGACTCGACGACCCCCACGATTACCGGAGCGTTGTGTTTACGGGCTAGTTCTCCCAAGGCGGCGGCTTCATGGGTTTCAGGGAAATTGTCGTCCACGTGCACAACGTTTTCGGGAAGCACAATTAGATCGACTGGGTCGACAATAGCGGCGGCAGCTTCCAGATGGCGGTTGAAAACCACCTCAGCATCGGAGGCCTGAGCCCGGGTGCGCTGGGGTCCACCGCCTTGCACAATGGCCACTTCCAACGCCCCAATGGTTTTGGTACCTGGCACCAACTGGGCTATTCCGAGGGTAAATAGAACGATGCTGAAACCGATGAAGGCCGCCAAACGTTCTCGACGTGCAAGCGATGCCACCGCCTGACCACAAATTACTGTGATCGCCACCAGCACCAATGGGCCACCTAGACGTACCACCGAAGCCAGCGGTCCGCCCACCTGGCCATGGGCCACCGTTGCCAAGGGCACACCCCCAAAGGGCCACGACCACCGCAACGCTTCGGCTAAGACCACAGCGCCTGGCAAAGCCACGCGCCGCACCGCGCCACCGGGCACGAAAATGGCGGCTACTCCGAAATAGGCCGAATAGAGCACAGCAGCGATCATGTATCCCGGTGCGGTCATGTCCCACATCCAGATCATGCCCATGCTCAGCCAAGTTAAGGCCACCAGCCAGGTGCGGAAGAAGCGTTGCCGGGCCCGAGTGTTCGCAATCAGATCGTCTAATAGAGCGAAACCCAAAATGCCTAGCGGCCACCAGCCAAACGGCGGTAGCGAACTGAGAATGGCCGCCCCGGCCAAGATACAAACCAAGGCCACGCTAAAGGGTTGTCGAGTTTTTGACTTATGAAGCATCCAGCGCCGGAACCGGGTTTCCTTCTTGGTCTAGGAGTTGCCAAAACACCACGATACGTTGACGAGACGAACCTTTTGGATGACAAGCAAAGGTAGTCGCCGTGTAACCATAGGTTTGGTCGGCTATCCAGACCTCGTCTTCATTGACGATTTGGGTGCCAGTGGCTACATAAGTGAAAGTTTCCCCGTTAGCAGTCTCAATGTTCATTTCGGTGCCTTCTTCAACCAGATCAAGATCGAAGAATGGGCGGGAATAGGTGGTGCGATGACCAGCGATTACCAGGTTTCCTAGCTGGCCTGGTGCTGCGGTACCGGGCCAAACGCTAGGCCCCAAGTTGATCGCCGACAACGTCATACCTACTTGTAGAGGCTGGTCGAGCCCAATCGCGGGAATCGACAAGCGTCCCACCGTTGGAATTTCATCCGTGGTGTAGGGCTCAAGCGGTAATAATTCCGGTACCGGTAGAGGTGGGAGCGCAGGCTCGGCAACGGTAGTGGTAGTGGTGGGTGGAGCGGGCTCTGCCAACAGAATCGGGTTCGCTTCTGGCGGCTCGGCTTGAGCGGTGGGTTCCGAGCTACAAGAAGCCGTCAAAGCCACGGTTAAAACAGCGGTAACCAGCGCAATCACAACCCGACGGGAGTGTTGCTTTAGATGGATGCGATTGAGGAGTGTTGGGGGCATGCGATCATCTCTATCGCTCACGACCCACTACGGGGCTGCACTTGATATCAGGTCTAACAGGATACATCGGTGCGGAAGTGAGTGTTCTTAGGGGGATTTGTGCGGCAATGAACGTAGAATGGTTAACCCTCTCATTTCGGCATTTCGTGAAAGAGCGCGATGGCCCCTTCTCACCCAGAACTGCAAGCTGAACAAGCCTATATAAACAAAGCTTATGATGCACTCGAAGCGGCACGAGCCTCGGCTATTCGGCTAAAAAACATGGTTGAGGTGGGAAAAGGTGGCACCGAACAAGCGCGCTGGGAACGAGAAGTAATCCACGGCAACATCGCCACCCGGCTAGCTCAGCTTGATGTAGGTGATGCGGCACTGGTTTTTGGTCGAATCGACCACGACCAGAACTCGGGCGACGACTCATTCTATATCGGACGGGTAGCTGTTTCTGGTCCTCATCGGGAAGCTTTGGTAGTTGACTGGCGAGCCCCAATTGCTGAAGCGTTTTATCGTGCCACCCCGAAAGCGCCCCTGGGGTTGTCGCGTCGACGCCATTTTGCCACGCGAGGGCGGGTGCTGCTGGGAATCGAAGACGAGCTATTCGGTAACACCGAAGCTGTGTTGGCTGGTCGTGGCGAAAGCCTGGGTATCACTGGCTATGGCGCCCTAATTACTGCTCTTGAATCGTCGCGTTCAGGGCACCTGGGCGACATTGTGGGCACCATTCAAGGCGAGCAAGACGAAATTATTCGATCTGAATTGCCCGGAATTCTGGTGGTGCAAGGCGGCCCAGGTACCGGTAAGACAGTGGTGGCACTGCACCGCGCGGCCTATTTGTTGTATGAACATCGCTTTCCGTTGGAAGGCCAAGGTGTGTTGGTAATTGGTCCTAACCGGCTTTTCTTGGGCTATATCGAACAGGTTTTACCTTCCCTCGGTGAGGCCGGAGTTGAGCTTTCGGTCTTGGCCGACCTGGTGCAAAACGTGCGGGTCCAAGGTTCAGATTGGGGCATGGTCGCCCGAGTTAAGGGAGATTTGCGTGCCACTGGCTTGATCGCGCGGGCCATACGCGACCGCCAACGGCCACTACGCGAGCCACTAAGCGTTGGCTATGGGGTGACCAAATTAAGCCTAAGCGTCGATGAATCACAAAGAATTGTGCGCGAAGCTCGACGTCGGTACCGGCTTCATAACCCCGCTCGACGCTATGTCGAGACAGCCTTTTTCGAGGCTTTAGCAGCAAGTTCGCGTACCCCCGCTGAAGCAACGGTTGTGCGCGATCGGCTGCGCCGACATCCGGCAGTTCGCGAGGCCCTGGAATGGATGTGGCCCAAACTTTCCCCAGCGCAGCTTTTGCATGATCTTTTTGGCTCTATGGCTTTGCTAAAAAACGCATCGCAGAGTCGTTTACCAAAAGACGTCCGTAAACGTGCGGTTTCAAGACTCGGTAAACGGCTACCGGAAAGCTTTGCCGACTATGAATGGCAAGCTTTCTACCGTCCTTGGAGCGCTTCGGTTAACGACGTGGTTTGGACCACCGATGATGTGCCGCTCTTGGACGAGGCTTCCGAATTGCTCGGACCCCGAAATCGCCAAGAACCGATCGAGGTTCGCACCTACGGGCACATCATTGTGGATGAGGCTCAAGACCTCTCTCCCATGGCGCTGCGTATGATTGGACGCCGTTCCTTGAATGGTTCCATGACCATCGTGGGCGACATCGCACAATCCACTGGGGCGTGGGCTCACGACGATTGGGAAGAAATAATTGAACAGCTGCCACTCAAGCGCACGCCCCGGCGCAAAGAATTGACCGTCGGTTACCGAATTCCAGCGCCCAACATGCAACTCGCGGCCAAAGTTTTGCAGGTGGCGGCACCAGTCATCACACCGCCAATTTCCATACGAACCGAGGGTGACCCACCACGAATTATCAACGCCGAAGAACGGTCAGCCTTGGCCGATACGGTGTTAAAAATCACGCTTGAAGAAGTAACCGAAGTAGGCCAAGGCAACGTGGCGGTAATTGTGCCTGCCCAACTGCAAGACGAAATTTCCGGCGTCTTTAGTGAGGCGGGGGTGGAACACGGCCGAGCTGGTAAACATGGCCTTGAATCTCAAATAACCATTGTGCCAATTGGAATTGTGAAGGGTTTGGAGCTTGACGCCACTGTAGTGGTGGAACCAACCATGGTGATACAAGATGAAGCCCAGGGTTTGCGGGCCCTGTATGTGGCTTTAACTCGCGCCACTAAACGCCTAGCGATTGTGCACTCGGGTCAACTGCCCAACTTCTTGCAGCCGGGCTAATCCACCAAGGCGGCTGGTGCCGGAAGCGTATTAAGGCAAGAGGTCGAGTAGCTGCGCCCAGCCGCCCCGAGCGGCGGTTGGGACCACATGATGAGCCATAGCTAGGGCCAATGGGTCGGCATCGGCTGGCGTAACAGCTACGGCGGCCGCTTCGAGCAGTTCCAGGTCGTTCGGGCCATCGCCAATGGCCATTACCCGATTCGGGTCAACCCCGAGTTCTTCACATATGGCCAATACGCCATCCCATTTCGAATGGTTCCTAGGTGCCACAGTGATGGTTGAACCGCCGCTATAGCCACGTTCGGCCATCAGATGAGCTGCACCAAAATCGTTCAGAGCCGCGACCACCTTTTGTGCTATCGGTGTAGGCAAACTGACCACCGCGAAATGCAACACCGGGTATTCTTTGACCACTTGGTCAAGTGGGGCACGGGCCAACCCCGAACCAAACTGTTCCAAATGTTCGGGATGTGTAGAAGGGTTTTGGCCCGCGAAGACATCGTATTTTGTGTCGGCTACGTAAACGATTGGCTCGATGCCAACGTTCAAGAAAACTTTGAGCACTAAAGCTGCTTCTTCGTTGCTGAAGCCCCGTTGGTAAACATGACGATTTGTGGCTAAATCAACCGCTAATGCCCCGTTTAACAACACTGCTGGTGGGGTAAGGCCATGGGCTACGAGGGGTGTTCGCGCAGAAGCAAGACGCCTGCCTGTGGCTACTAGAATGGGGTACCCACGGCGCTCAATTTCTGCCCAGGCTGACAACACTTGCGGGTGTATCTGGTGCGCTAGCTCCCACAAGGTGCCGTCGAGGTCGGTTACCAACAATTCCACTTGACCCATAGGTACGACCATAGATGTCACAGTGTCTAGCTAGCGTATAAGCGTGCCATTACCTTCATTCGCACCAGCGGTATCAAGCTGGTTTGAAACTAGCTTTAGTCAGCCGACCCAGGCCCAAAGCCAGGGTTGGGCTTCAATCTCGCGCGGTGAACATACCCTGATCTTGGCACCTACCGGTTCCGGGAAAACCTTGGCGGCTTTCCTATGGGGTATCAACCAGATGGTCGTCAACCCTCCAGCGACTTCGGCTAAACAAACCCGAATCGTTTACATCTCGCCGCTTCGGGCCTTAGCAGTTGATATCGAGCGAAATCTGGCGTCACCACTGGTGGGTATCAACCTTGCGGCCGAGCGTCTTGGCATTTCGGGCTATGTACCAACGGTGGGGGTACGTACCGGCGACACGCCAGCCAACATCCGTCGTCAACTGGTACGAGTCCCGCCCGACATTTTGATCACTACCCCCGAATCGCTGTACCTCATGTTGACCTCGGCCGCCCGTGAAACCTTGGCCGGGGTTGAAACCGTGATTATCGATGAGATCCACGCCATGGCACCCACCAAACGCGGCACCCACTTGGCGCTCACCTTAGAGCGGCTGGAAGAAGTTGCCGCCCAACCACCACAGCGAATCGGGCTTTCAGCCACCCAACGACCGCTCGACGAGATCGCTCGTTTCTTAGGTGGAAAGAACAACGATGGACAGTGGCGACCCGTGACCGTTGTTGACGCGGGATCGACCAAAACGCTTGATGTTTCGGTAGTAGTACCAGTGGACGACATGGCCGAACCCGATACCGACGGTCGATCTATTTGGCCCGCCATCCATCCTCCGGTGCTCGACTTGGTGAACGAGCACCACTCAACCCTCATCTTTGTGAATGCGCGTCGTGCTGCCGAGCGACTGGCGACGCGTTTGAACGAACTATCCACCCAAGGTTTGAACCGTGGTGGCGAAACTGATGGCAGTGCGCCCATGCCGGGCCATGAAATAGCCAAAGCTCATCATGGGTCTTTATCGAAAGAACGCCGGCTAATCATTGAAGATGAACTAAAGCGCGGCGAGCTGAAGGCTTTGGTCGCTACCAGCTCTCTCGAGCTGGGCATCGATATGGGTGCGGTTGATCTTGTGATCCAGGTTGAGTCGCCCGGTTCGGTAGCGCGAGGTTTACAGCGCGTTGGTCGAGCCGGGCACCAGGTCGGGGAAGCGAGTCGGGGGCGTATTTTCCCGAAACACCGCGGCGACCTCTTAGAAGCTGCGGTGGTGGTAGCCAGGATGAAAGAAGGATTGGTAGAAGCGACTACCTACCCTCGTAATCCTCTCGACGTCTTGGCGCAGCAGATTGTTGCCATGGCGGCCCTCGACGATTGGACCACGGCCGATTTGGCCCGGGTAATTCGACGTGCCGCACCTTATGCCGATTTGAGTGACGATATTCTCGATGCCACGCTCGATCTTCTATCGGGTCGTTATCCCTCCGACGAGTTCTCTGATCTTTCGCCACGAATTGTTTGGGACCGTGTTGAGGGCACCATCAGAGGTCGCAAAGGGGCGCAGCGACTGGCGGTTACTAACCCCGGCACCATCCCCGACCGGGGGCTCTTCGGAGTGTTTCTGCCCGATGGCACCCGGGTGGGGGAACTCGATGAAGAAATGGTGTACGAAACACGGGTTGGGGAAACTTTCTTGTTAGGGGCTACCACCTGGCGCATCGAAGAGATCACCCACGAACGAGTTGTGGTGACGCCAGCGCCTGGCCGTGTGGGCAGGATGCCGTTTTGGCATGGCGATTCGCCAGGGCGTCCCTTAGAACTGGGTATGGCCGTAGGCGCGACCACCAGACGGCTTCGTGCAATGACACCGGCCCTGGCTCATGAAGAGCTACGCGATACCCACGGGCTTGACGACCGGGCTGCCACAAATCTGCTGGCCTATTTTAAAGACCAGGCGGAAGCTACGGGTACCGTGCCCGACGACAAAACCATCGTGGTCGAACGTTTCCGCGATGAGATCGGCGATTGGCGGGTTTGCGTGCTCAGTCCTTTCGGGGCGCAAGTTCACGCTCCCTGGGCGATCGCGTTGCGTTCGAGATTGGAAGAACGCTGGAGCGTAAATATCGACCTCATGTGGAGCGATGACGGTATTGCAATTCGGCTACCTGAAGCTATCGACGACTTACCGCTTGATGAATTGCTCATCGACCCCGACGAAATTGATCGTCTAGTCACCGCCGAACTGCCAAAAACTGCTTTGTTCGCCTCACGATTTCGTGAGTGTGCTGGACGTTCGTTGTTGTTGCCCAAGCGCCGCCCCGACCGCCGAACACCGCTGTGGCAACAACGCCAGCGTGCCAGTGATCTAATGAACGTGGCATCGGCTTATCCAACATTCCCGATTCTTCTCGAAACTACCCGGGAATGCTTGAACGATGTCTTTGACCTACCAGCATTGCGCGAGGTGCTGCGGGGTCTACAGAACCGTTCGGTTCGGGTGGTAGCCGTTAACACGCCGACGGCCTCGCCCTTTGCCCAGTCACTCTTGTTCGGGTGGATAGGCCAGTTCATGTACGAGCTCGACGCTCCTTTGGCAG
This sequence comes from Acidimicrobiia bacterium, assembly GCA_041676705.1. Lineage (NCBI taxonomy): Bacteria > Bacillati > Actinomycetota > Acidimicrobiia > Acidimicrobiia bacterium. The sequence goes on along the minus strand of JBAYRL010000002.1, from coordinate 242,270 downwards.
AGCGCCGAGCAGCCGCCCTATCGCTCGATAAAGATTTGTTGCGTGAGCTCTTGGGGGCCGAGGAATTACGTGATCTTCTTGATCCACAAGCGATCCTAGAGGTCGAAGACCTACTGCAACGCCGGAGTGCTAGCCGTGTCGCTCGCGATGCTGACGAGCTTCATGATGTGTTGGTGGCACTCGGTCCTCTGAGCGCAGTCGAGATTCGTCAGCGTTGTGAAGCCGACGAGTCGATGGTTGATAAATGGCTGCAGATACTGGAGGGTGAGAAAAGGGCCTACCCGGTGAATATCGGTGGTGTTGCCGAGTGGGCTTCAACCCAAGATGCTGGCCGTTTACGCGACAGCTTCGGGGTGAGTGTGCCCATCGGGTTACCCAGCGTTTTCACCGAGTCGGTACCCGACCCACTTAGTGGATTACTTGGTCGCTATGCGCAAACTCACGGACCTTTTCTCACCACCGAGGTAGCTTCACGTTTCGGGTTGGCACCGGGGGTGGTGCAGCCGTTTTTGGAAAGAATGGAAGCTAATGGCACGCTGCTTAGAGGCGAATTTCGACCCCAAGGTTTCGAACGTGAATGGTGCGATCCGAATGCTCTACGCCAAATTCGTCGTCGTTCCCTAGCTCGGCTCCGCAACGAAGTAGAGCCCGTCGATGCTCGGGCACTAGGACGCTTTTTGCCGGATTGGCAGGGCGTAGGCCGTGGCTTTAGCGGAATGGATGGCCTGGTTGAGGTGCTCTCAATGCTGCAAGGCGCCTCAATCCCGGTGTCAAGCTTTGAAAACGATGTCTTGGCGAGTCGACTCGACAACTATCAACCAAGCGACCTCGATTTTCTGTTTATGAGCGGCGAGTTGCTCTGGGTTGGTGCTGGTGCTTTAGGCGCAACTGACGGGCGAATCCGCGTAGCGTTTCGTGATCAAGCCCGCCTTCTCTTCGACTGGCCAACAATCGCTGATCCAGACAGCGACGGTGCCGGTAAGGCTCACCACGATGACACGGGGAACCGATTGGAATCTCGTGTCGCCACCGCTTGGTTGTTAGATCAGTCCGGCTCACACGATTTTGGTGCGACCCACCAGGCCATTGTCGAGTGTCTCGAACGCTCCGGTGCCTCATTTTGGCCTGAACTGGTGGCCGCGGTGGCTGCGGCCGGGTTGCCCTACGATGACCAGGTTGTGCTTAGTGCCCTGTGGGATTTGGTCTGGAATGGTTCTATTACCAACGACTCGTTCGCTCCGCTTCGAGCGTTGGGAACTCGTCCCGCCAAGCCAGCCTCCGCCAGCACCCGCCGGCGTGGACTACGTGCTGGCCATTTAGCTCGGCTAGGGCCCCCCGGAGCGTCTGGGCGCTGGTCGCTTGTGGCGCCACTGTTAATGGAACCTACTTCAGCCGCCGAAGCGGGCTTGGCGCGGGCCTCGGCATTGCTAGAACGTTATGGGGTTCTGTCGCGAGAAGCTGCGTTGGGGGAAGGCCAAAGTGGCGGTTTTGCTGGTTTGTATCCGGTGTTGAAAGAACTCGAAGAGCGTGGACGTATTCGACGTGGCTACTTCGTCGCCGGATTGGGCGCGGCACAGTTTGCGCTGCCCGGCGCGGTCGAGCGGTTGCGTGACATGCGTGATGCTGCCACGGGGGTGCTGGTACTGGCCGCCACCGACCCGGCTTCGCCTTATGGTGCTTCACTCAGCTGGCCTGGCTCCGCCGGTCGACCTTCGCGCAGTGCGGGCGCGTTCGTTGTTCTCACAGATGGTCGGCCAGTGGCCTACTTAGAACGAGGTGGCCGCTCCATTTTGGTTTTTGATGATGAAGCTGATGGGCAGTGGATCGAAGCCCTAGGTGAACTAGTCGACAAGGGGCGTTTCAGAAAACTGGAAATCGCCAAAATCGATGGTGTGCCAGCGGGGGAACATCCACTGAGAGACAGCTTCTTAGAAGCCGGTTTTGTGGAGGGATATCGCGGTTTGGTTCGCAGAGCGCTGGCCGTAACGCACAGAATGTAGCCATGAGCTCACTTGGACGCATCACTCACCTGTACCGATTCCCTTTCAAATCAATGCAAGGTGAAGCTCTTCAATCGGTACCGGTAGACGAAGGCGGTATTGACGGTGACCGCACGTGGGCATTGCGCGATCTAGAAACCGACAAAATCGTCAGTGCTAAGCGACCAAGTTTGTGGCGTGAACTACTGAACTGCCAGGCTCGGGGAGTGGGCCGTGAAGTAACGGTAACCTTGCCTGATAAGTCTGAATGGTCAGTCGTTGACCCCAAGTTAGAAACGGCCTTAAGCGAACTGTTTGGCCGTCCTGTAAAGGTTGAGTTGGCGACCCAGACCCAACAAGGTGTTTACGCTTCTGACTGGCCCGAAATTGAAGGCCTATCGCTGGCAGGTTCGGTAGACATTCCGGTAAATCTGGCTGGCCAAGGCACATCTTTTGTTGATGTGGCAGCACTACACTTCATCACTACCGCTAGCCTGGCGGCGCTCGCCGAACTGGTACCAGAAACCGGTACCGATCTGCGACGTTTCCGCCCTAGTTTGGTAATTGATACCAACACTGACCCTGGGTTTATCGAAAATGAATGGGAAGGCCGCACCCTGAAGTTGGGTGAGGTTCAAATTGAAGTTGGAGTTCCTACCCCACGCTGTGTGATGCCGACTTTGGCCCAAGGCGACTTGGCTTCGCTGCCTGAGGTTTTACGTACTTTGGCTAGTAACAATCGGGTGACCTCTATGTTGGGCACGTTTGCGTCGCTTGGTTCGTATGCATCGGTCAACGGTGCTGGTGTCATAAACGTGGGCGATGAAGTCACCTTCGCCTAGATCCGATTACGTCGGCTATGTGGCCATTAGTGGTCGCTAGCAGGCCACGACCAGCCATGGCTATATCATCAAGTTGCGAGCAACTTAGCCACGGCTGGTCGGACTAGGCGGTCTTATTATCTGGTCCTATTATTCTGTGGCGATAGCGTCCAACACGTTCAGCTTTGAAGCTCGTCGTGCCGGGCGAATTGCAGCTGCCACCCCTAATAATGCGAAGATCACCACGATCACGCTAAGACGCATATAGGGCACCGCATAAACCGAAAAACCTTGGGTGCTCAGCGTCTTGATCAGTACGTAACTTACGCCCAGAGCGTAAACAAGTCCTTCTAGTGTGCCGATGATTGAGATGATGGCAGCTTCCCAACGGATTGACGATCGCAGCTGACTACGGTTCATGCCCACGGCACGCAACAAGCCTAGTTCGCGGGTTCGTTCATGAATGGAGAGCGCCAAGGTGTTGGCAATTCCTATCAAAGCAATGAACACCGACAAGGCCAGTAGCCCATACAAAATGTTTAAGGCCGAATCAAGCTGTGCCACGATGCTGCCCATGAACTGATCACGATTGGCGACTTCAACCATCGGATACGGCTCTAACAGGTCCTCGATTTCGTCTTGTAAAGCCGAGACCGAGCTGTTGGTGGACGCCTTAACAAACACGATGCTGTCGGTGGCGTCGGGTACCGCCTTGTTCCAATCTTCGTGCGAGATGACGAACATGCCAAGCAGGAACGGATCGTCGCCCAGTGCACTCACCGTGTACTTAGAAGTTGAACCTGAGCGGAAGGTGAGCTGAATTGTGTCGCCAACGGCAATGTCGTTGTCACGGGCGACGCTACGGTCAACCACGATCTTGCCGCGCGACAGATCGGACAATGTCCCCTGAGCCATCTTTGTGCTGATGAGCTGAGTGAAGTTGTCGGGGTTGATCGCCGAAGCAAAGGTGACGATCTCTTTGCCCGAAGAGGTGCGAACTTGCGCGAAAGTTTGGCGAATTGACGCTAACTCGGCGACCTCGGGGAGACTGGCGACCTCGTCGGTGAGCGACAACGGGATGCCTAAGTCGAACACGTCCGAGCTAAGAATCAGATCAGCTTTCAGACCTCGATTGATTTCTTTGTCGATCGAGAATTTGGCCGAATGCGCAAAGATGGTGATGAAACCCACCAAGGCCACGCCGATCATTAAGGCTGCGGCGGTGGACGAGGTACGTTTAGGCGAACGTACAGCGTTTTGGCTGGCTAACTGACCACTAATTCCACGGGTAGCACCCAAAGGTATCCCAGCTAGCTGAGCAATAGGTTTGGCGATGGCCGGACCCAGGACGATCAGGCTCAAGAGCAAAAGTAACGCACCAATTCCAACGCCAATTAAGGCATTGTTGTCGGGCTCATCACCGAAGGCCGGGATGATCGAGAGTAGACCCAGCACCAGAGCAATCAATCCAAGAGCGCCCCGAAGTTTTGAAGTCGTCGAAGAGTCGGTTTCGATTTCGCGGATCGCTTCGATGGGTGCCACTCGCGTAGCACGGCGTGCTGGTACCAAAGCCGAAAAGAAGGTCACCACTAGCCCGGCGACAAGTGCCGTGATGATGGTAGAGGTGGTAACCGTAATTCCACCGGTGGCTAGTTCCATTCCGAAAGCATCAAGTGCTTGTCGCACCAACATGGCCAGGCCCATACCGCCTAGCAACCCGACCAATGCCGAAATCAGCCCAATGAAAGAAGCCTCTAGAAGTACCGACATCAGTACCTGGCGTCGTGACGCTCCAATGGCGCGCATCAGTGCCAGCTCTTTGCTTCGTTGGGCCACCAAAATTGAGAAGGTGTTGTAAATAATGAAGGCACCGACCGTAAGCGCAATAACCGCGAAAATCATGAGGAAGGTCGTGAAGAACGACAAACCTTGGCTCAGGTCATCGGCTCGCTCTTTGGCAGCGGCCTCGCCGGTAAGAATATTGAAATCGCCTGCGGAAGCAAGATCGTGCTGCAGGATCGACACCAGCTCATCTGGGGTGGTGCCAGCTTGGCCGTGAACCAAAATGGTTTCGAACTCGTCGGTGACACCGGCAAATTGTTGGGCCGTTTCGGTGGTGAAACCGGCGACTACGGCACCCAAGATGCTGGCTTTACCGCGAATGTCATAAGTCCCAACCAAAGTGAACTCTTGCGAGCCGAGAGCGGTAATAACCGTGACTTTGTCGCCCACGTGGAGGTCGCCGTTCTTAGCAGCTCCACGATTCAGAATCATTTCGTCGTTGGCTTCAACGGTGCGCCCTGTCACAAACTCATAGCTTGTTAAGGAGGCATCTGGAATAACCGCCTCGAGTATGGTTGGCGGTCCCTGATCGGCCCCTAAGGTTTCGCCGTCGGCGCCCAAGACGCGCCCAGACTGGGTTTGGATGTAACCGTAAGCAGAAGCCACTTCGGGTACGTCACGTACCGTTTCAACCAGGTCGGCGGGCACGTTGGCGCGCATGGCACCAAAACCAGAGTCAAAGAGCACCGGACCCCGAATTTGGGCGTGGACGCCGGGGTCGGCTTCACCCAGAACCGCCTTGATGGAGTGGTCAAGAGTGTCACCTAGAATCAGGGTGCCGCTCATAAAAGCAACCCCTAAGAGCACCGCTAGTGCGGTTGATAAAAGGCGTCGCTTGTAGAACCACAAAGACCTCAGTGTGGTGCGAAGCATTATTTAGGTACCTCAAGATCTTTCATTTGGTCGATGATCAGGTCACGTGTGGGCTGACGGATCTCCGAGACAATTTTTCCATCTACCAAAAAGACCACCCGATCGGCGATGCTGGCAGCTAACGGGTCGTGGGTCACCATGACAATGGTTTGTCTAAATTCGTCCACCGCTTGACGCATGAAATTAAGAATCTCACCGCCGCTGTTCGAGTCGAGGTTCCCAGTTGGTTCGTCGGCAAAGATAATTTCGGGCCGACTTGCTAGGGCCCTAGAGACTGCCACCCGCTGTTGTTGACCACCAGAAAGTTCTGCCGGACGATGGCCCAAACGGTCACCTAAGCCCACCGTCGCCACTACCCGGTCGAGCCAGTCAGGGTCTGCCTTGCGCCCGGCTAGAGACATGGGCAGCACAATGTTCTCTAGTGCGCTCAGCGTTGGAATCAGGTTGAAAGCTTGGAAGATGAAACCCACTTTGTCACGACGCAAGGTGGTTAGCTGCTTTTCCTTTAGCGATGAAAGATCGATATCGCCAATAAAAACCTGGCCTTCAGTTAGCGTGTCAAGACCCGCCAAGCAGTGCATTAGGGTTGACTTTCCTGAACCGGAAGGTCCCATGATGGCGGTAAAGCGCTCCCGCTCGAAGTCGGCATCAATGTGGTCTAGCGCCACAACCTTGGTTTCCCCAGAACCGTAGATCTTGGTTGCGTTTACTGCTTTAGCAGCAAATTTTGTCGACACATCTGTACTTGTCACCTGGCAACTCCGAACTTATGGACCATGACTTTGAGCGAGTTTAATAATGCCAAGGGGTTAACGATAGGCGCGCCTGACCTGGTAACGGTGAATTAAAGGCCTAGGTGACCAGAGTCACCTTGGGGCTTGGCATCTATGCTGTGAGGGTGACTTGTCCAGTATGTGGTGCCGTAACACCCGAAGGTGCCAGATTTTGTCCTTCGTGTGGGCATCAGTTGGTGGCTCAAATTGATGAACGGCGCGTGGTCACTGTTTTATTTGCCGACTTGGTTGGCTACACGGGCATGGCCGAAAACCGCGACCCCGAGCAGGTCAAAGCCCTAATTGATCGTCTCTTTGAGGCTTTGGTAGACGACATTCGTTCGTTTGGTGGCCGGGTCGACAAGATTTTGGGTGACGCGATTTTGGCATTGTTCGGAGCGCCGGTGGCTCATGAAGATGATGCCGAACGCGCTGTTCGGGCGGCCCTACGAATGCAAGAAACGATCGCCAAAATGTCGGAACGCCTGGGGATGACAGTGCAAATGCGCATTGGAATCAACACCGGGGAAGTGTTGACAGGGGCGTTGCGTGCTGGCGGCGACTATACCGCCATGGGCGACGTGGTAAACACGGCTTCACGGCTGCAAAACGCCGCCGTACCAGGCGAAGTTTGGGTTGGTAACTCCACCTATAGCGCCACCGCGGATTCCATAAAATACGATTCTGTCGGGGCGTTGACGGTTAAAGGCCGCGACGACTTGGTGGCGGCGTGGCGAGCTTTGGCCCCCGAAGTTCCTCCTGGATATCGACGACAAGCATTCCGCACCCCACTCATTGGCCGTGCCCGTGAAATGGACCTCATCGGACAGGCCATTGATGCCGTCGTAGAGAGACGCAAGGCCCTGCTGGTGACCCTTATCGGTGATGCTGGTGTGGGCAAATCTCGCTTGGCGCTTGAGGTTGGCGATTTTGCTCATCAGCGACATGAAGCGTTGGTGTGGCGAGGTCGGGCGGTGGCATACGGCGAAGCCAATGTGTGGTGGCCTATTGCCGAAGCTATTCGCACCGCGGTGGGTGCCACCATGAATGACGCTCCAACGACGGTGCGCCAACGGTTGCGAGAGACTCTGGTCGATACCCTTGGGTTTCCTCCCGATTCCAAGCCCGAAAGTGAGGTCGAGCGGCTCACCAACGGCATCGTTCACCTTATGGGCTTCGACGGTCCGTTGCGGGGCATTGATCCGCGTCGAGCCCGAGAAGAAGTGGCTCGCTCACTGGTTCGTTTTCTTGAGGCCTACCTCGAACTCAAACCGGTGATGATGGTGATTGCCGACCTCCACTGGGCGGGAAGTTCGGTCTTAGAACTGCTGGCCGTGTTGCTAGAACGTCTGGTTGATAAGCCTTTCATCCTTCTAACGACACAAAGACCACATTTCCGGGAATCCTGGGCACCGGCCGATGGGCGACATAACTCACTAGTAGTAAACGTCGACCCCCTAGGCCGTGGTGCCAGCCGGACACTGCTCGAGGCCTTATCCGACGATCGGATGGCCCCCGAAGTTCAAGATGTGCTGCTAGAACGTAGCGCTGGAAACCCGTTGTTCTTAGAAGAGCTGATGGGCCTGGTCTCCGATAGCCCTGGCCACGTGAACCCGGCTTCGTTAATCGACGGCGACCGGCTCCCTGATTCGTTGCGGGGTTTGGTAGCGGCCCGCCTCGACGGTTTGACCCAACCTGAGCGCCGTGCCCTGGAAGACGCCGCGGTCTACGGCCGTCAAGGCACGGTGGAAGCGTTGGTGCTTATGGCAGCAGCCGACCGGGCTGGTCATGGCCGACGTGGACGCACCGAGGTCGAAACCGCCGTGAGCGGTTTGGCCGAAAAAGACATTTTGGTGTTAAACGAAGAAGGTACCGAGTACACATTTCGTACTGAGCTGGTGCGCGACGTTACCTACACCATGATGACCAAGGCCGCTCGTGCACTGCGGCATTGGGGCATCGGTGAGTTCCTCAAACGCAATTACACCTGGGGTACCGGGGTTTCCGACGCCATTGTTGACGCTTTAGCTCACCACTTCGCAGCCGCGGCCCAGCTAGCCAAAGAGCTTGGCGGGGTGGCTGGAATTCCGGCCAGCATCGTGGGCGAAGCACTGGAATGGTTGATAGAAGCTGCTCGGCGCGCCGAAGCTAACGCCGTGCCAGTAGTGGCCGAACGTTTATATGACCGGGCAGTGGCGTTAGCACCGCCGCTGCCAACCGCTCAGCGTGCCACCTTGTTGCTGGGCCGGGGTCGGGCCCGATCCGATCTGCGCTGGTTGGAAGAAGCCCGTGCTGATGTCGATGAGGCGATGAGCATTAGCACCGTCCTTGATGATGACTCAGGGGTGGCCAAAGCTTTGCTAGTTCGCGGCTCGATCGAAGATCGTGAAGGTCGAGTTGAAGAAGCACTGGCCTCGTTCGTGGAGGCAGAAAACGAATTCCGCCGTTTAGATGACAAGACGGGCATGGCCGAAGCGCTCCGGCTGCGTGGCATGGTGGAACTGTTAAGCGGAAATCTGGAAGATGCCCGAAGCTCAATGTCGGCTGCCCTCGACGTTTTTGGTGCTATCGCCGATAAACGTGGTGAAGCCTGGGCGTTACAGAACCTGGCCTGGGTCGCCTTTCAAAGTGGACGCCCCAGCGAAGCTGATCGCCAGCTCCAAGAGTCACTAGAAAAGTTCGCTGAAATTGGTGACAGCGGTGGTTACGGTTGGGCCACTGGGTTACAGGGCTGGGTCCGCTTCCACCAAGGTCGATGGGAAGAAGCCGAAGCTTTAGGCGAAGGCATGCTGGTTGAGGCCCGAGGACGTGGCGATCGTTGGGCCGAAGCCATGATGCTATTGCTAACGGCTTCATTGCGTTTATGGACCGGGCGTTCCGTGGCTTCGATCGATCGTGCTAATGACGCTGTTGAAACCTTTAAGCGTATTGGCGACCTGGAGCGTGAATTACAAGCGGCCAGTGTGCTGGGTCGGGCTCTAATCGCAGCGGGACGCATCAGCGAAGGTTTCAAAACCATTGATCTAGCGATTGAACAACGTCGCTTTTGTCATGGCGGTGCGGTGGAATCGGTCCCAACGGCGGCCGCGGCCGCGGCGGTATACATCGGTGATCCGAAACGCGCCCTACAAAATTTGGCCCTAATTACCATGGATGGCCTCGACCCTTCCGTGGTGGGCGAAGGTGACCGTTTGGTGGCTTTTAGCCTGGCCAAAGCCCAATTGGGCGACACCGGTGTAGCACTTGCACGGTTGCGCGAGTCGGTGAGTTCGGGGCTCGAAGAATTCCCCAGCGGTTACGCGCTCAGTGCCTTAGCGCTGCTTTATGCCATGGTGGGTGACCACGCCCAAGCAATTGAATCGGCCGACCGGGTTTTCGCCGCTGAGCAAAGCACCTATCTCGATCGAATTTGGGCGCATTTGGCCTTAGCCAGCATGTGGCTTGGAATCGGGACCACAGAAGAAGGCGTCGCTCACTTCGATTCGGCGGCCTCGCTGGCCGCCGCCACCGATGATCAAGTAGCCAGCGCCCTGGTGTCTTTGGCCCGCTCTGAAGCGCATTTGGCAGCCGGCACTTCCGACCCGTTAAGCGCTGCTGACGCCGCTCGACGCCTGGCCGATCTGGGTATTGACGGCGATGGTTGGCGTTTGGTGTATCGCACGATTGTGGTGGCCGCCCGATAGGTTGAAGCCAACCATGAACACCGCTTTGTCTGATTTTGATGAGCTGGCGCGGCGTCGACGTACCAGCTTGCTAATTGATGTTGATAAGCCTGTGCCACCCGAGCTGATTATGCAGCTTTGCGAGCTAGCAACGTGGGCACCCAACCACAAACGTACTTGGCCGTGGCGCTTTTCTGTTTTGACCGGTGATGCGCGCGTAAAGCTTGGAGCTTTAACTCGTGAACAGCTGCTTAGCGAAGGCGAAAAACGTGAAGGCAAGCTTGCTAAGGCCTTAACCAAGTACTGCCGAGCATCCACCATTGTGATGGTCGCAGCCGCTCATCAAGACGAACCCGAGGTTCTGTATGAAGATCACCTGGCGGTGGCGGCTGGTATTCAAAACTTTTTGTTGGGTGCTACCGCGGCCGGGTTGGCTTCGTTTTGGGCCTCGGGTGCACCACTGCGAAGTGATGCTGTGCGTGAGCTCTGCGGTTTTGAGCCCACCGACCACATGATTGCGCTGATTTATTTGGGTTGGCCTACCGATGGCGTCTTGGCACCGCAGCGACCCGAGCCAACGGTAACATTTGTGGAATAAAGCCGGTGGTGCTTCGCCAAAAGCACGGCTGAAACATGGGCCCGGCCGAAGCGAGCCAGTTGGCTATATGGGTTGTTTAGCTTGAGAAACCTCGGCTACCAGGGTTTGCGGGGTTCCGGTAGGTATCGAACGTCGACTTCGTCATCTGGTGTTAAAGGCCGCATTAACAGGTCGAAAGCCAACCAAAATGTCTTGGCATAGGGAAAATATAGGTATGGCGCCACGATGGCCGTGACTACCGTTAGAGCGAGCAGCAGCGGGATTGACGGGTTGTCGAAGGTCACTATGAAGGCCACCACCAAGACCGCGATGATGCTGAAACAGCTGAGCACGGTATTGACCCCAAGAGACCCGATCCAATGTCCTTCGATTCGCTCAAAACGTAGTCCGCAAGTCGGACAGTTCTCGGCCATGACTGTCCACCGGCGGAAAATCTTTCGCCCGCCACATAGTGGACACCGAAGAACCGCAGCGCGCTTAAAGGTGGTAGCTAGCGTAAGCGCAGGTCGCTTAGGTATATCGTGGTCCCAGACCATGTCATCCGACATGTTTCAATAGTGTCAGATAAATTTGTGAATGCCACATCTGGACTTTTTAGGCAGGGGGATCCAATCAAATGGCGCAAATGCCAATCGGCGACGTATTCCGTTTTTGGGCCGAACAAGACCCCGACCGTGCTTCGATCACCCACGAGGAACGCACTGTCAGCCGAGCGGAACTCGACCAACGCACCAATCGGTTGGCTCGCGCTTATCAGGCGATGGGGGTCGAACACGACGACTTGGTGACGGTGGGATTGCCGAATGGGATTGAATTTTATGAGGCATGTATCGCGATTTGGAAGCTTGGAGCGACCCCGCAACCAGTGTCGGCTCGGCTTCCTTTTAGAGAACGCGAAGCGATAGTTGAGCTGGTCGACCCGCCAATAGTGGTGGGAGTGGAACCCGAAACTCATGGCACGCGCTTATGTATTCCGCCGGGTTATGAAGCCGACCCTGGCCTCGATGATTCGCCGTTGCCTTCCAAAGTAGCTTCGGCCTTGAAGGCACCAACTTCGGGTGGCAGTACTGGCCGACCCAAAATCATTGTGGCCGGACAGCCCGGTTTGGTAGACCCCGAAGCGCCCCGCGGTTTTGGCCAAGAACTCAATGGCGTGCAACTAGTACCAGGGCCGCTATATCACAACGCGCCGTTTATTTTTTCGATGGGTGGGCTTTTCACTGGAAACCATTTGGTGGTGATGACCCGATTCGACGCCAGTAAAACCTTAGAGCTGGTTGAGCAGCACGGCGTAACTTGGATGCTGTTAGTGCCAACCATGATGCACCGTATTTGGCGACTCGACGAGGAAGAAAAATTTGGCCGAGACCTTTCAACTTTAAAAGGTATTTTGCACCTCGGTGCTCCTTGTCCCATGTGGTTGAAACACGAATGGATCAACTGGCTGGGACCGGAACGAGTTTGGGAGCTATACGCCGGTACTGAAGCCCAGGGCGTAACCATAATCAGCGGGGAAGAATGGTTGGCGCACCCCGGTTCGGTGGGGCAGGTTAAAGACGGCTCCATGAAGATTTGCGATGCTGAAGGAAACGAACTCCCCGCTGGCGAAGTGGGCGAGCTGTGGATGCACACTCCACCTGATGTTCCCCGTACCTACCGTTACATCGGGGCTGAGCCTCGTACAAGTGGTGATTGGGAATCCTTAGGCGACATGGGTTCGATCGATGCTGATGGATACCTGTATCTGGCTGATCGTATGGCTGACATGATTATCTCAGGCGGTTCCAACATCTATCCGGCTGAGGTTGAAGCGGCTCTTGATGAACACCCCGAGGTGCGTTCTTGTGCGGTGATCGGTTTACCCGATGATGATTTGGGCCATTTGGTGCATGCCGTGGTGCAAATTGACCCGGCCATTGAAGCGATTGATGAGGCTGAGCTAAGAAACTTCCTCGGTGAACGTTTGGTGTCCTACAAGATTCCCCGATCTTTCGAATGGGTACATGAACCAGTGCGAGATGACGCTGGCAAAGTTAGGCGCTCATCGTTGCGGTCGGAACGCTCGCGCTAGGCTTCGAGCACGTCTGCGAGTGTGAGGTGGCACCATGTTTGACGAGGTAATCGTTCCAATTGACGGCTCTGACTGGGCCGATCGTTCTTTACTGCCCGCCGTGCAGGTGGCTCGATTACACCAGGCCAGGTTGGTCTTAATGCAAGCCGCACATCCCGACTTGGCGGCGCACGCGGAACAAGAACTAGCCGATCGCGCCCTACAGTCTCGTTTCGAGGACCCGAAACTGGTGGTAGACACCATGCGAGGGCCGGTAGCAGCGCTGGCGGAGCTAGTGCAGAACCCTCGGTCGTTGGTGTGTATGACCACCCACGGTCGTAGCGGATTAGGCCGAGTGTTATTTGGTTCGGTGGCCGAAGAAGCCCTTCGTGAAGTTGATGCCCCGTTTCTTTTAGTCGGGCCAAAAACCTATTTGCTCGGCGGAGTTGCCGGGCCGGTTTTGGTTGGCCTTGATGGCAGCAAAAGAGCCGAAGCCATCTTGCCCGCTGCTCTAAGCTGGGCACGTACCAGCCAGTCGCCGTTGTGGCTAGTGTCGGTGGTAACTCGAGGTGATGCCACGGCTTTGGCGCAACATGGTGAAGATATTGACGAAGGCGCCTACCTTGAGCGTCTGGCCAGCCATTTGGCACCCGAAGATGTTGATGTCCAGTGGGAAGTGCTCCGAGGGGAAGACCCGGCAACCGCGTTGGTCGACTTTGCCACTGAAGCGAACATGAGAGTTATTGCTTTAGCAACGCATGGACGTTCGGGTTTAGCCAGGGTTGCTATGGGCAGCATTGCCACACGAACGGTGCACAACCATTCGGGTTTTGTGCTCGCGGTTAGAAGCTCGCACAACTCATAGCAAATGCCACTGGCCGTCTAGCCATTCGTTTTGAACTGGTGCTTTAACACGCCCCTGGTTGGCCAAAGCAATGAGATGCGCCAAAACTGATCGGCCAGCGGCAGGATGAAGTTTCTTATCGACATCGGCATAGAGGACGGCCACGATCTGATCGATGGTGGTGTCACCAGCTTCTAAACGAGCCAAAATTTGGCGGGTACGTTCTTCTCGATGCTCGATCAGCGAACGAACATATGGATGAGGGTCGGTTATGGCAGCTCCGTGGGTGGGCCAATACACTTCGTCATCGCGCTCGAGGAGGCGACGCAGATTAGCCATGTAGTCGGTTAGATTGCCGTCGGGAGCGCTAATAACTGAGGTTGACCAGCCCATAACATGGTCGCCACTGAACAACGTTTTTTCTTTTTCCAGGGCGAAACACAGATGGTTTGATATATGGCCGGGGGTGTGAAGGGCTTCCAAGCTCCAGCCTTGACCCACAATGATGTCACCATCGTGAACCACAACATCAGGCACAAAATCGCGGTCAGAGCCTTCTTTGGGTGGCGGTGTCTTACCGGTTTTTTCAGCTTCGGCAGCCGCCTCGGCTAATGCCGCCCGCTCACTCGCCGAGTAAATTGGGATATCACCACTGGGGTGCGGTCCGAAACCATAGGTAGGCGCGCCGGTTTCTTCCTTTAAGGGTGCGGCAGCCGGAGAATGATCACTATGGGTGTGAGTGATCAGAATATGAGTAACCGTTTCGCCTTCTAGGGCTTGGCGCAGCGCTGCTAAATGTTCGGCATCGTTTGGTCCCGGATCGATTACCGCAACGTTGCCATGGCCAACTATGTACGTGCCGGTTCCCATAAAGGTGAAGCCACCTGGATTATTGGCTATGACTCTTCGGATCAGTGGTGAAACCTGATCAACTCGGCCGTATTCAAAATCGAGCTCACGATTAAACGAAATCCCCATTTCTCCAGGGTAGACGCTCATGTGCATTCTCGGAGCTCTAGCCTAGAACCGATGACAGTTTTCTTGGGACCAAAACGGAGGCAACGCATAAGCACCTTTTTGTTGATGTTCATGTTGTTGGCGGTTCCCAGTGCTTGCGGCGAATTCGAGCTCGTATCGATCACTCCAACTTCAACCACCCTCGGTGATCCTGATGAGATTGAGGAATACCCAGGTGAAAACACGGTAGAAACGGTTGAAACTACGACCACCACCTTGCGACCAGCGCGTTACACCGTTGAATCTGGCGACAGCCTAAGCGGGATTAGCGCCAAATTCGGGGTGTCGGTGGATGCCCTGGTTAAGGCCAACAACCTACCCAATGCCGACGCCATCACCGTGGGTGAAACCTTGGTGATCCCCGACCCCTTCGCGGCGGTCACACCGCCGTGGGTCATAAATGGGATTGACCATGCTGGTCGTGATCGTTGAGCATCTTTACCGTGTGTAAGGCTCGTTCTGACAGGCTGTCTCAGCCTCGGAAATTCAGGGGAACTCCCCCGGAGCTTCAACGAGCGGGACGATAGTGGTGGAAGACGACGGCCTGCGGTTAGCCAGAATGTCCGCAGCGTAAAAAGCCCAGGAGGCAGTAGTGGAAGACGATGGTTGGCGTGGCAGGCGAGCGGCCCGGGTTGTGGTGCTCAATCCCGACCGCAAGATTTTGCTACTCAGTGCATTTGACCCCGGCAACCGGGCCAAGCCGCCATGGTGGGAAATCCCCGGAGGAGGCCAGGACCCTGGTGAAAGTAGCGATGTTGCGGCAGCGCGAGAGCTATACGAAGAAACTGGTATCACCGAAGCTGAGATGGGGCCCTGTATTTGGACCCAACACGCTCGATTCCAATTCGGTGGTTATACCTTCGACCAAAAAGAACGGATCCACGTTGCCTGGTGCGGCTATGAAGAAAAAATCGTGCCAGCTCACTTAGAAGCACTGGAAGCCTTAGCTTTCACCGGCTCACGATGGTGGAGTTTGGATGAGTTATTGGCCAGTGATGTTCCAACACTGCCGGTAAACTTGAGGGAGTTTTTACCAGATATTGTGGAAGGAAAACTGCCGGATCCGCCTCTGGATATAACGGTTGTGCCCACTCCCTGAGGTGGCATTGCACGTGTACTGAGGCATGATGGTCACTGCTTCTTGTCCGCACCGCATTGCAGGGAGGCCCGCTTTGGGTCGTAAAAGTAAACTCATCGCAGCGCTGCTCCTAGGCGTGGCCATGCTTAGCGCAGCTTGCAGCTCGAACAACCAGAGCACCAACAATGCTGCTGGCGATGACTCGGTACCTCACATCACCGAAGGTTCAGTATTTGCAGGCCGTGAAATGCCTGAACCGTCACCTAAACCAGAAATTGTGCTTACCGATACCAACGGTGACCCCTTCGATTTGGTGGCGGAAACTGAAGGTACCGTTACCTTCCTTTATTTCGGCTACACGTTCTGTCCCGATATCTGCCCGGTACATATGGCCCAGCTTTCTGAGATATTGGCACAGCCCGATTCAACCAAAAACGTGCGGGTAGTGTTCGTAACAGTTGATCCAGATCGTGATACGCCGGAAGTATTGCGTAGCTACCTCGACAAGTTCGACCGTTCTTTCATTGGTTTAACAGGAACGCCCGAGGAAATTGAGCAAGCCCAAATTATGGCTGGTGTTATGCCCGCGGTGCTTGATGAACCCAACCCCAACGACCCCGACGACTACACCGTAGGCCACGCCGCACAGGTCATTGCTTATGCTCCAAACGGTTTGAACTACACCCAATACCCATTTGGAACCCGGCAAAGCCAGTTCGCCCACGACCTGCCAATTCTGCTGAAGCTCCGCGATCTTGATGACACCCCCGAGGCCTAACATGCAAAAACTAAACATCGGCAACGCCAACTTGGAAATGCTGGGCAAATCGGTGGCCGTACTAGCAGCGTTGGTGCTTCTCATGGCCGCGGTTTCGGCTTGTGGCAGTAGCGACGAGTCGGGTGAAACAACTTTCAGCGTGACCAATGCTGTGGTGCCAGTGGCGGCCGGTGCGAATACGGCGTTGTATTTCGAGTTGACCAACACCGGGTCAAAAACAGACTCCTTGATAGAAGCCCGAACCGACGTTGCGAAAGAAGTAGAAATCCACCAAAGCTCGCAAGACTCTTCCGGCATGATGAAGATGCAAGAGCAAGACGAGGTGAAGGTTGATCCAGGCGAAACCGTCGATTTCGAACCTGGTGGGTACCACATCATGCTCTTAGAAGCTGACGAGCTAACCGAAGGCGACACGGTTGAGGTTGAGCTTCTCTTTAAGAACAGTCCGGCGCTAACGGTCGAAGCCACGGTGGTTACCTACGCTGATGTGGCGCATTAGCGTTGCGTTTTTGACGGCCGTAGCTGGTACCGTGCTGCTTGTAAGTGCTTGCAGCACCACAGGAAAATCAGCCGAGGCCAAAGCCGCCGATCGAGGCGAGGCACTAGTCCGAGAATTTGGCTGCGCAGGCTGTCATGCCAAAGATGAAACTGATGGCCTCGGCCCAGGTTGGGGCAACATTTGGGGAACCGAACGGGCCCTTGAAAATGGTCGAAGCGTGCTTGTAGATCGAGAATACCTGCGCCGTTCAGTGGCTGACCCGGGGGCTGAAATTGTTCAAGGGTTCATGCCTCGGATGCCTTTGTTCCCGCTCTCGGATGAAGAACTCGACGACATAAGCGTCTATCTTCAATATGTAACAGGAGGTAAGCCATGACTTGGTGGTGTGTCACCATTACTGAACCGTGGACGTGGAGCCCGCGGGCCTACCCCGGTATCTGGATTTCAGTGCTTCTCCTGGCAATCCCCTATGCGGTGGCCATGCTGCGCCGATCGGGGCCAAACCCACGAGCCCGCCATCACGCCACCCTTTATGGCCTTGGTGTAGCCGTGTATTGGCTTGCAACCGATTGGCCTATCGGTACCCTTGGTGCGGGCTATCTCGCCAGTGTGCACATGTTCCAGTTCGTGCTTTATGGAATGATCGCCGTTCCCCTAATGATGCTTGGTACCCCGGAATGGATGGCTCGCCGGGTGCTGGAACGACTGCGCCTTTATCGGGTGGCCAAGGTGTTGGCCAAGCCCCTAGTGGCGGGGGTGTTGTTTAACACCATTTTGCTGTTAACCCATGCGCCAATGACGGTGGACGCTTTTCGATCTAACCAATTTGGCTCTTTTGCTTTAGACGCTGCATGGGTGGTGGGCGGTTTAATCCTATGGACGCCCATGATTTCGC
Source organism: Acidimicrobiia bacterium (assembly GCA_041676705.1). Lineage (NCBI taxonomy): Bacteria > Bacillati > Actinomycetota > Acidimicrobiia > Acidimicrobiia bacterium. The sequence continues at coordinate 224,561 of JBAYRL010000002.1, read as the reverse complement.
CGCTAGAGGAACTGCGGGCCAAGGGCTATTTCCCGAAGATGGTGTACATCTTCCTTGCGGGCCAAGTGATACCGATGATCCCCGGTGGTTTCCTCACCTTCTCCGACTTTCCGCTTTATTCCACCTACGAGTTAGCACCGCGCACCTTCGCCCTAACCGCCCGGCATGATCAACAGCTAGCTGGAGTGATTATGAAGCTTGGCGGCATGCCGATTGTGTGGAGCACGATGGCGGTTCTGATGTTCCGTTGGGGTCAATCTGAAGGCCATATCGAAACCAAGGAATCGCAGGCCAGACGCAAGGCGGCACGGGCCAAAGCGGCCGCCGCGGCCGCCGAAAAACCAGTCGCCCACAACTCTTAGCTCTAGGTCTTGGCCCCAACGCGAGAAGTAGTGTTGGGGCATGCCGAGCTCGCAAGCACAGACCATGGCCCCCAAAGACCCTGTTCGGGTGGTGGTCGAAAGCGTGTCACCAATTGTTGACGGTGGAAGGTTCGCGCTCAAGCGTGTTGTGGGTGAGACCTTAGAGATTGAAGCTGACGTCTTTGCTGATGGTCATGACGAGGTCCGTGCAGCGCTTTGGGTACGGGCACCTGGTGGCACCACCACCAGTGAAATCTCAATGTCGGCCTTGGTAAATGATCGTTTCGTGGGTCGTGTGCCACTCAACCAAGTGGGACGGTGGTCAATAAGTGTGGTTGGTTGGGTAGATCGCTTTGCCTCGTGGCTCGATGGTGCCCATAAGAAACACGAGGTTGGTGAACTTACCAAGACTGATCTCGCCGTGGGTGCCGAATTGGTCGGTATGGCCACCAATCATGCTCTTGCCAATGATCGTGCCGCGATGAGCCGTCTAGCTAAGAGGCTGAAATCGGGTGATCTAAGCGTGCTTGCGAAACCCGAGCTCGAGCAGTTAATGCGTCGCTGGGCCAGCAGGGAACCGATTGGTCGTTTTGGTGAAGTCATCCACGTTGAGGTTGAGCGTGCTCGAGCTGCCCACGGTGCATGGTACGAATTTTTTCCACGCTCCACCTCGCCGACACTGCAACGCCCCGGAACCTTGGCTGACGCCACCAAACATCTCGAGTATGTGGCCGATATGGGGTTCGACGTGGTCTATTTGCCGCCCATCCATCCCATCGGAACTACCTTTCGAAAAGGGCCGAACAACACCACCAAATCAGAACCGGACGATCCTGGTAGCCCGTGGGGCATTGGTTCGGACCAAGGTGGTCACACCGCAATCCATCCCGAGTTGGGCACCATGGACGACTTCGGTGCTTTCGTGCGCACTGCCGCCAGTTTGAATCTTGAAGTGGCCCTCGATTTGGCGTTTCAATGCTCGCCTGATCATCCCTGGGTGAGCCAACACCCGGAGTGGTTTAAACATCGACCAGACGGCACGATTCAATACGCCGAGAATCCACCCAAAAAATATCAGGATATTTACCCGCTTGATTTTGAAACCGCTGCTTGGCCCGAACTGTGGGGCGCATTGGCTGACGTTGTTCGGTTTTGGGTAGCGGCTGGCATCACCATCTTTCGAGTGGATAACCCCCACACCAAACCTTTTCGTTTCTGGGAATGGCTAATCACCACTATTCGCTCTGAAACACCAGAGGTCATCTTCCTGGCTGAAGCCTTCACCCGACCGAAGGTTATGTATCACCTGGCCAAGCTTGGTTTTAGCCAGTCGTACACCTACTTTGCCTGGCGATATAGCGCCTGGGAGCTTCGCGACTATTTCACCGAGTTGAGTTCTTCACCGGTCGTAGATTTCTTTAGGCCCAATGCTTGGCCCAACACACCTGACATTCTTACCGAGCAGCTACAAACTGGCGGTCGGCCCGCCTTCATTCAACGGCTAGTTTTGGCAGCCACACTCAGCGCCAACTATGGCATCTATGGACCAGCTTTTGAACTGGTAGAAACCCAAGCAGCGGCGCTGGGCAGCGAAGAATACCTAAATTCTGAAAAATATCAGCAACGAGTTTGGGATTACGACGCCCCCTACAACCTAAGAGGGGTTATTAAACGGGTCAACCAGATCCGTCGTGATCACCCTGCGCTACAACAGCTACGGAACCTGCATTTTCACCAGAGCTCAAACGAAGCGTTATTGGCGTATTCCAAACGAGATGACAACAGTGGTGACGTGGTGTTAATGGTGGTCAATACTGACTCGTTCCACACCCAAGCTGGCGTAATATCGCTCGATTTCGATCAGCTAAACGTTGATGCCAACCAACCTTTTGAGGTGGTTGATTTGCTGGGTGCCGAGACCTACCACTGGTCGGGTGCCGACAACTATGTGGAACTACGTCCTCATGTTTCACCTGCTCATATTTTGATCTTTAGGCAGTTGAGTGCAGGTTCTGAAACTGGTGTCAATGCTAAATGAACTGGCCCAACGCTGGGGTGTGCAAAACGGCTATCACGACATTTTTGGCAAGTGGCACCACGCCCAGCCCGAGGCTCTATGGAAAGTTCTAATTGAACTAGGCGCTCCGCTTGGCACCTTCTCGGGCTTAGCGCAGAGCGAACAAGAAATTGAGACGGCCATCAACGCTCATGATCAACTTCTATTTAGCCAGGTTATTGAGCCAATTCTGGTGGTAAACGCCCACGAGAAGCTGGGTTTTGTACTCCGCCTAGACCGAGAGTTAGCGGTGGGCACAAAAATTTTCGTTGAGGTGCATTGCGAAGATGGCACCACCCATCGTGACCAGATTTCACTCGATCAGGTGCCACCGTACGAGGGCATTCACTTGGCGGGTCACACGGCCACAACTCGTTTTGTGGTGACCAACATCACCAACCTTGCGGTCGGGTACCATGAAGCGCATATTGAGGTTGGTGGCAGGCAATTTAACCCCCTTGTTCTGGCCCCACCACCGCGGCTGCCGAGTTTCGCGACTTCTCGGCAATGGGGAGTTTTCGCACCGCTTTACGCACTGGCGCCAACTGGTGCGCCGGGTACTTCACACTTGGGAGTAGCTAACCTGAGTGATCTCGACCGGCTGGGCGAACAGTTCCAGACCTTTGGGGCCACCGTGGTTTCGACTCTGCCGCTCTTGGCCACCTATCTTTCAGAACCTTACGAGCCCAGCCCATATTCTCCGCTGAGTCGCCGTTGGTGGAGCGAACTTTATCTAGATCCAGCCCAGCTTCCAGGTTTAGCGGAAGCTCCACAGACAGCTCGCTTGCTCGCTAGCGCCCGGGTTCGTCGCCAAGTCGAAAACCTAGCGGCCAACCCTTTGGTGCAATACCGTGAAGCAGCGGCACTGGTGCATGCGACGGTGGATTCGTTGATAGCTGAAACCCTGGGCCGTGACAGTGCTATTGAGCAACGTTTACAAGCTTTTCGGAAGCAAAATCCTGAGCTTGAGGATTATGCCTGGTTTCGAGCGGCCGTCGAACAACACGGAATTGACGCCGTACGGCACCGCGCTCAGCACCTTCGGGTTGATGAAGCCCTGGTGCGTCGTTATGAGTACTTTCAATTAGCAGCTGATACCCAGCTTCGTGACTTGGCGGCATCGCTGCGTGGTCGAGGTCAAATACTGGCGTTAGACCTGCCTTTGGGTGCCAATCCCAACGGCTATGACGTTTGGAGCAACCCGCAGGCCTATGCCGAGGTTGCCACCGGGGCTCCACCGGACGCCCTTTTCAGCGGTGGCCAAAACTGGGGCTTCCCTCCGGCACATCCCATCCGATCACGACAAAATCGTTATGTTGACTTCATTGGCGCGCTTCGCCACCATTTCCGCTACGCCGGTTTATTAAGAATCGACCATCTGATGTCTTTAGAACGCCTGTGGTGGATCCCGCCTGGTTACGATGCGAAAACGGGTGTTTATGTGCGTTACCCATCGCATGAACTCATGGCCATCGTGGCCATTGAAGCTTGGCGTGCCGAAGCCGTGGTGGTAGGCGAAAACCTGGGGACCGTTAGCGATGAAATCAACGAGCTAATGCGCCGCTGGGGAATGCTGGGCATGTATGAACTTCAGTTTGAGCCTGCCTTCGCCCACCAACACGGTTACCTACGCTCGCCCCCCATAGATTCCGTTGCAAGCTTTAACACCCACGACATGCCAACGTTTGCTGGCTGGTGGCACGGACGTGACATTGAAACGATGGTGCACCTGGGTTTCACCAGTGAGGCCGAGGCTTCGAAGCAGCATTTGCTTCGCGCCAAAGAAAAGGCGGCCCTTTCCGCTGCCTTGGGTGCAAAGCCAAGCGAAGCCCAGCACCGCGAAGCGGACTGGGTGATTGCTGAAGACGTCTCTACGAACCTGGTCGAAACCTTTGAAGCAGGTTTGGAATGGCTGGGTGCTAGTCAGGCTGAGGTGGTGTTGGTCAACGCGGAAGACCTTTGGCATGAAGACCTGCCTCAAAACGTGCCCGGAACCCACCGTGAAGTCCCTAATTGGCGACGCAAATTCAGCCGTGACCTGGGCAAGGAGCTGGCGAAGGCATCGACTAGAAGGGCGCTAGCTAGGCTAGACGCAAGCCGCAATGAGGTGACCCCGGAGGGACCCAGTGATTAGCGAAGACGACACCTATCTGTTTAACGAAGGTACGCAGCGCTTTTTGCACCGCCACCTGGGCGCACATCTGGCAACCCAAAACGGAGTGGCCGGGACTTGGTTCGGGGTATGGGCACCGAGCGCTCAATCGGTTTCTGTAATTGGAGACTTCAACGGCTGGCATGGCAATCGCAACGCTCTTTCGCCGCTCGGCTCCTCGGGAATTTGGCAAGGATTTGTGCCAGCAGTTCAACACGGTGACGCCTATAAGTTTTCAATTGTCGCGTCGAACGGCCAGGTGTTGGAAAAAGCTGATCCTCTGGCCGTTTATGCTGAAGAAGCTCCCCGCACAGCCTCAATAGTTTGGGATCTTGACTACCAATGGAACGATGCCGATTGGTTAACAAAACGGGCCGACACCATTTCGCTTGAAGCTCCAGTTTCGATTTACGAAATGCATTTGGGTTCCTGGGGACGGTTTCAACCCAAAGATCGACGTTTCCCCACCTATCGTGAGCTGGCTAAACCGTTAGCTGATCATCTGGACCGTTTTCGCTTCACCCACGTAGAACTGTTGCCGGTAACCGAGCATCCGTTCTACGGCTCGTGGGGATATCAAACCACGGGTTACTTCGCTCCTACCAGCCGCTACGGCACGCCCCAAGATTTTATGGCCTTGGTCGATTATCTGCATCAACGTGGCTTTGGAGTGATCATCGACTGGGTGCCTTCACATTTTCCTGATGACGCCCATGGTTTAGGTCGTTTCGACGGAAGCCATCTTTATGAACATTCCGATCCCCGTTTGGGTCATCACCCCGATTGGGACAGCCTGATTTTCAACTATGGCCGGCATGAAGTCCGATCGTTTCTGATATCCAGTGCCATGTGTTGGCTAGATCGCTATCACGTCGATGGCATTCGAGTTGACGCTGTGGCGTCAATGCTTTACCTCGATTACTCGCGTTCAGAAGGAGAATGGATTCCGAACGAGTTTGGGGGTCGAGAAAACCTCGACGCGATTGCGTTCTTGCGTGAGTTAAACACCGCCATTTACGGGGAATTTCCCGATGTAGCCACCTTCGCCGAAGAATCTACGGCTTGGCCCATGGTTTCGCGGCCTACCTATACCGGCGGGTTGGGTTTTGGTTACAAGTGGGACATGGGCTGGATGCATGACACGCTCAAACATTTTGAACGGGAACCAATCCATCGCCAATACCACTACCACGAGCTCACCTTCCGAGGTGTGTACTTTGATAGTGAGAATTACACGCTGCCGCTTTCTCACGACGAGGTGGTGCACGGCAAAGGCTCGCTATTAAACAAAATGCCGGGTGATCGATGGCAAAAGTTTGCCAACCTGCGCATGCTGTATGCCTACCAGTGGTCTCAGCCCGGCAAAAAGCTGCTGTTTATGGGCGGAGAGATTGGTGAGACCAGTGAATGGAACCACGAAAGTACCGTTAATTGGGGCTTGTTAGATGATGCCAAACATGATGGTTTAGCCCGGCTTATCAGCGATTTGAACCAAACCTATTTTGAACAAGACGCCTTGCACTCTAAAGACTGCGTAGGCGACGGCTTTCGGTGGGTCGAAGCCAACGATACTAACTTTGATGTGTTGGCCTTCCTGCGTTTGGGTCGTGACGGAGAGCCAGTGTTAGCGGTCTTTAATCTGACCCCTGTTATTCGCTCGAACTACCGTTTAGGGGTACCCAAGGCTGGCTATTGGGCTGAATTGCTCAACACCGACTCCGAGCTTTATGGGGGTAGCGGCGTGGGCAATATGGGTGGTGTCGACTCGGTTCCTATCCCCAGTCACGATTATTACCAATCGGTGGTGCTTACCTTGCCCCCTTTAGCCGCCGTGTTGCTATCGCCCGGTTCGAAGCTTCCGATGAAGGCCGTGTAACTGTTTCGAGCGACCGGTTCAGAATCGGTATTAATGCCAGCGCTTCACGTTCCGCGGTGCCAAAGTTGAGTTGAACACTTCCAGCGTACTTAGGGTTTGGTCGACGAGTTGGCTTGTCGCAGCAGCACCAGCGAGTGACCAACTAAATGGAGATTACTGCCAGCTTCATATTGGAGATTTCCCTCAAGGGCTACTAACGGTGAAGCCAGATCGGCGGTGTCCAACACCAGTTCCCAGGTTGTTGGCCAAGAAATCTTGGGTATCGAGAAGCTCACTTCGTCGCCGCTGGCGTTAAACAACACAAAAAAACTGTCGTCAGTGATGAGCTCGCCACGACGGTCGCGATCCACAATGGCGAGTCCGTTCATGTAAACCATGAGTGACCGGGCACCTTCATCATGCCAATCAGCTTCGTTCATCACTGTGCCCGCAGGGGTGAACCAGGCAATATCTGGTGATTGAGCACGACTGGCCGCGTGACCGGTGAAATGTTGACGGCGACGGAAAGTGGGATGCTCTTTACGCAACGCCATCAATAGTTTCACAAACTCGAAAGTCTCTTGGTCTTTGCCCAACCAATCAACCCAAGACGTACGGTTATCTTGGCAATAGGCGTTGTTATTGCCCCCTTGGCTGCGACCTAGCTCGTCGCCCGCGAGCAGTAATGGAACTCCCTGTGAGAGCAGCAAGGTGGTTAGAAAATTGCGGCGCTGACGGTTGCGGAGTTCGCTGACGATCGGGTCATCGCTTGGGCCTTCAATGCCGCAATTCCAAGAGCGATTGTCGTTGGTGCCGTCTTCGTTTCCTTCGCCGTTAGCATCGTTGTGTTTTTGTTCGTAGCTAACGAGATCGACCAGGGTGAATCCGTCGTGCACGGTCACAAAATTCACCGACGCTTGGGGTTGACGGCCCCGGGCCTGATAAATGTCGGCGCTGCCGGTGAAACGCGAGGCGAACTCAGCCAAGGTTCCGGGTTGGCCACGCCAATAGTCTCGTGTGATATCGCGGTAGCGACCGTTCCATTCTGACCAGCCATTGGGAAAGTTGCCGAGTTGATAGCCACCTTCGCCTAAGTCCCAAGGTTCAGCGATTATCTTGGCATCCGCTAAGGCCGGGTCTTGATGAACAGCGTCTAAGAAACCCGAGAAGCGATCAACGTAGTATTCCTCTCGGGCCAAAACCGGGGCCAGATCAAAGCGGAAACCATCCACCCGCATCTCGGAATACCAATAACGCAGTGAATCCATGATCAGTCGCAACGTCTGGGGGTGCTGGGCATTAAAGCTGTTGCCAGTACCGGTAAAATCCAAATAGAGAGAAGGGTCATCGGGCTGCAGCCGGTAATAGGTTTCGTTGTCGATGCCTTTAAAAGAAAGCGTTGGACCTAGGTGATTGCCTTCGGCGGTGTGGTTGTACACCACATCTAGGATCACCTCGATACCAGCATCGTGTAACGCCCGGACCATTTCTTTGAACTCATACACAGCAGCGCCCCGGGTGCTGCTTGAAGCGTAGCCGCGGTGAGGTGCGAAGAATCCGATGGTGTTGTAGCCCCAATAGTTTCGCAAGCCCAGTTCGGCTAGGCGATGATCGTGCACAAAGTGGTGGACTGGCAACAACTCAATGGCGTTAACGCCCAGGTCTACTAGATAGTCGAGAATGGCCGGTTCGGCCATGCCCCGGTAAGTTCCCCGAAGCTCCGGCTCAATATCGGGATGAAGCTGCGTTAATCCTTTGAGGTGGGCCTCATAAATAATGGTGTCTGCTAGGTCGATGTTGGGTCTGGAATCGTTTTTCCAGTCAAACCAGGGTGAAACAACCACCGATCGAGGCACAAAAGGGGCGGAATCAGTGGTGTCTTGACTGTAGATCGACTGGTCGAGGCGATGATCGTAGGTGGCTGGTACCCAGTGTAGTTCGCCGTCAATGGCTTTGGCGTATGGGTCCAGCAACAGCTTGGCTGGGTTGAAGCGCTGGCCATTGGCCGGATTCCATGGTCCGTAAACGCGAAAACCATAACGCTGACCTGGGTGAACATCCCGTAAGTAGCCGTGATAAACAAAATCGGTCACCGTGGTGAGCTCAATTCTGCTTTCTACCCCGCGTTCATCGAATAGGCATAACTCCACACGTTCAGCACCTTCGCTGAATAGAGCAAAATTTGTGCCTGCCCCGTCGTAGGTAGCGCCTAGCGGTGTCGACTGTCCTGGCAGCGTCTTCACATCCCGAGTGTACGGCAAGGTATTAGGATGAGTACCAATGCATGATCCATCTCGAGTCCTGTGCATCGTTCTGGCTGGTGGCGAAGGTAAACGCCTGGCACCCTTGACGCTCGATCGCGCTAAGCCTGCCGTTCCTTACGGAGGTCATTATCGACTGATTGATTTTGCGCTCTCTAATCTGGTGAATGCTGGCTATCGACGCATTATTGTGCTCACCCAATACAAGAGCCACAGCCTAGACGTGCACATTTCGAGAACCTGGCGGTTTTCTCAATTATTAGATGACTATGTAGCTACTGTGCCCGCCCAAATGAGGCGAGGCCCGTACTGGTTTGCCGGTTCAGCCGATGCCATATTCCAGAATATGAACCTGATCCACGACGCGAAACCCAGTCACATTTTGGTTTTTGGTGCCGACCACATCTATCGCATGGACCCTAGACAAATGCTCGACGCCCACACTGCCTCAGGGGCTGGCGTTACCGTGGCTGCAATTCGAGTACCGATTGAAGAAGCTGACCAGTTCGGAGTTGTTGAGGTTGGCCAAGGATCAAAAATTCAAGAGTTCCGTGAAAAGCCCACCGACGCCATTGGTCTAGCCGATGACCCAACCCAGGTGTTGGCCTCGATGGGTAACTACGTGTTTTCAACTGAGACCTTGATTGAAGCGTTGAGCAACGATGCCGTAGACCCCAGTTCCACCCACGACATCGGCGGTAACATTATTCCCGCTCTGGTAAATGAGGGCGTTGCTCATGCTTACGACTTCACCCATAACTGGGTACCTGGCACCACCGAGCGCGACCACGGTTATTGGCGTGATGTAGGAACGCTCGACGCATTCCACGCTTCCCATATGGACTTGGTCGATGTTCACCCAGTGTTCAACCTTTACAACTGGGAATGGCCCATTCTAACCTCCACAGGCTCGCTGCCCCCAGCCAAATTCGTGCTCGATGGTGAAGGGCGTACCGGCCAAGCCATTAACTCTATTGTTTGTTCAGGTGCCATTGTTTCGGGTGGAACGGTACGCCGCAGTGTGATTTCCCCAAACGTGCGTGTTGAAGCAGGGGCCTTGGTCGAAGACGCGGTCATTATGCATGATGTGCAGATCGGGGCCGGGGCCATTGTACGTCGAGCTATTATCGATAAGGGCACCCGCATCCCACCTGGAATGGAGATTGGTGTTGACCCCAAGGTTGATGCCGAACATTTCACAATCTCGGAAGAAGGAATCGTGGCCATTGGCAAGTTCCATCCGATTCCACCAGTTTAGGGGCGGTCCGAGCTAGTGCGTGTTGGCCTATTGACCCGGGAATATCCGCCGGAAGTTTATGGTGGCGCCGGGGTTCATATCGAGTATTTGTCGGAACATCTCGCCTCGTTAGTCAACGTTGAGGTACACGCCTTTGGGGGTCAGCGTCCTTCGTCGTTGGTGAAGGCCAACTATGAGCCTTGGTCGGCCTTGGCGAGCGAGCGTCCCGAAGCCGCAGTGCTTCAAACCTTGTCGGTAGATTTGGCGATGGCTAGTGAGCTAGGTGGTGTTGATGTTGTTCACTCTCACACCTGGTACGCCAACATGGGCGGGCACCTGGCCTCACTCCTCTACGACATTCCCCATATTTGCACCGCACACAGTCTCGAGCCGTTGCGCCCTTGGAAGGCAGAACAATTAGGTGGCGGTTACCGGGTTTCATCGTGGTGCGAAAAAACTGCGCAAGAAGCGGCGGCTGCGGTTATCGCCGTTTCGGGGGGCATGCGAAACGACATTCTGCGCGCTTACCCGGCCATCGACCCGGAACGCGTGAAGGTTATTCACAACGGCATAGACACCGATGAATATCAACCACAGGTTGGCGTTGAGCATTTGGTTCGTTTCGGTGTTGACCCCGATGTTCCCTACATACTTTTTGTGGGGCGAATCACCCACCAAAAAGGTGTTACCTATCTGTTGGACGCACTTTCCAAGCTTGAACACAACGCCCAGGTAGTGCTGCTCGCCGGACAGCCTGACACGGCGGAGCTCGGTGCGCTGATCAAGTCGAAAGTGGCCGGTTTGGCAGTGCAGCGGCCCGGGGTGTTCTGGATTGAAGAGATGCTTCCCCGTGCCGGGGTGGTGCAATTCATGGCCCATGCCAGTGTCTTCGTGTGTCCATCGATTTACGAACCATTTGGCTTAATTAATGTTGAGGCCATGGCTGCTGAGACGGCGGTAGTCGCCTCAGCAGTTGGCGGTATCCCCGAGATTGTGGTGCCTGGTGAAACCGGCACTTTGGTGCCTTTCGAAGCTGGTCACGATTTGTATGGATCACCAGCAGATCCAGCTCGTTTCAGCAGCGATATAGCCCAGGCCATTGACGAGCTTTTGGCTAATCCCGCCTTGGCCCAAGCGATGGGTAAAGCTGGTCGCCAACGGGCGATCGAGCATTTTTCGTGGGAGGAAATAGCCCGCCAGACAGTAGCGCTTTACCAGTCAGTCTTACGCTAATACCGGTGCGGTCGTATATGCAGGGCCACCGCTGGCGACTGGGCTATTGGGTTTGGGAAGAGCGATCCGTGTTTTTTGGCTGGCACATTATTTGGCTAGCTCAACGTAAGGCTTACCCATTTATCAATTACACGTTCATGCCGTAGCGCTAAGGGTTGAAACGCTGTTGTTACAACCTCGGGGGCCGGGTTCAAAATGCCACTGATTATTAGGGTTCCGCCTGGCTTCAGTACTTCTTTGATGATCGAGGACATCTCGATCAGTGTTTGGACCCCAATGTTGGCTACTACCACATCTACCTGGGGAACCTCGGTAGTGCTAGCCCCGACCATGATTCGGCTGGCCACGCCATTGGCCAAAGCATTGGCTTCGGTTGCTTCCAAAGCTGCGGGGTCGATGTCGATGGCGTAAACCTGGATGGCACCCAGCATGGCGGCTGCCACGCTGAGGGCACCGCTACCGCAGCCCAGATCTAACACCGTGGAAACCGATGATTGCGGGCTATAACCACTGTCGGTTGTGGAATCGCGCCCTTCATCCATAATTCGTTCGAGCTCGGCTAAACAAGCCACTGTGGTTGGGTGGGCGCCATGGCCCCAAGCATCTTTGGGGTCGAGGCTGATGACTATGTCGTTAGGGCTAACCTCGCCCAGCTCAACCCAAGGCGGCCACACGACGATGTTTTTGCCTGCACGTACAACTTGTGCGAAGTCGCGCCAGGCGTCTTGGCCGTCGTCGACTTCAACTATCGAAGCTTCCCAGCCATTCTTGGCGAGCGCCGTTATCAGCTCGGTACCGCCGTGGGCGGGTAGGTCGGACTGTAAAAGTACCCGACCATCGTCGCTAGCTTCTTCACTAATAGCGTTAACCCCCTGCGCCCACATGACGCTGGCTACGATTTCGGCTTCGGTTGCGGGGACCCGAACCTGTAATGCCGGTACTAGAGCCATTAGCTGCCTCTTACGCTTTTGAACCCCGTGGTGCTATTAACGCCGAAGAGTTGCTATAGCGCCGCCCGAATGATTCGGGTTTTTAGCTTGCTGTACGGGGGATACATGATTGATGGGTCGGGCTTCGAGGCTTTGTGAAACACTGACTTTAGGTGGCTGAACTCTTCGAATCCGGCCTGGCCGTGATAGGCACCCATACCTGATGGGCCCACGCCACCAAAGGGTAAATCGGGCACTCCAAGCTGCAATAAGGTGTGGTTCACACAAACACCACCCGAGCTGGTGTTACCGATTATGTGTTCCACCATGTTGTCGTCTTCTGAAAAAATGTAAAGCGAAAGCGGTTGCGGCCGATCGTTAACAATATCGATGGCGTCATCCATCGAATCAACGGCGATCACCGGAAGAATCGGACCAAAAATCTCATCGGCCATGACCGCCGAATCCAGGTCGACTCCAGACATAACGGTGGGGGCAATGTAGCGATCATCAATATCAACCTGACCGCCAATCACCAAATGGTCCCAGCCGCCTTCGTCAATAAGATTGGCTAAACGCCGGGCGTGGTGTTCGTTGATAATTCGGCCATAGTCGGGTGATTCTTGTGGGTTCTCGCCAAAGAACTGACCTACCGTTTCGGCGATCAGGCCCACCAGTTCTTCTTCTTGTGAACGATGCACCAACACATAATCGGGTGCCACACAGGTTTGACCGGCGTTAAGAAAACGACCGAAAGCAATCCGGCGAGCAGTTGACGCCAAATTGGCACTGGCATCAACCAAAGCTGGTGATTTCCCACCCAACTCAAGTGTCACCGGAGTCAGGTGAGGTGCCGCCGCGGCCAAAACTTTGGTGGCGATACGTCCGCCTCCGGTAAAGAAGATGTGGTCGAAACGAACCTCAAGCAACGCTTCGGCAACGCTGGCATCACCTTCCACCAAGGCGATTGCTTCGTCGTCTAGATATTTGGGAATTAACTCACCTAAAACCTTTGAAGTGGCCGGTGACAATTCTGAGGGTTTCGCCACCACCGTGTTCCCAGCCGCGATGGCAGCTGTTAAAGGTGCCACCAACAAGTGGAGGGGGTAATTCCACGGTGCGATGATGAAGGTCACCCCGCGAGGTTCGGGAATTACCTCGGCCCGGCCTGGTCGTTGTGACAAGGGAACCTTCACCTTGCGAGGCTCGACCCAGGCCCCCAGGTTCTTTAGGGCATGGTCGATTTCGTTAAGGCAAAACCCAATTTCAGTGGTGTAAGCCTCGATAGGAGACTTGCCAAGATCGGCCTCTAGTGCCGCTGCCAGCATGGGCTCGTTATCAACCAGCATACGCTTCAGCGCCAAAAGCTGCTCGCTACGCCAGCTAAGGGCTCTAGTTTTTCCGGAACGAAAGGTTTGGCGTAACTCGTCGACCAACTGGCTGGGTTGCTTAATGATCATCGTTCAAAGCACTCCTGCGTCATGGGCCGCCGTTTCAGCCGCCTCAAGTTGTGATTGCACGATAGCCAAACCGCCGTCCCAAAAGCCGGGGTCCGACAAATCTACACCCACAATCAAGCCCAACTCTTCTGGTGGTAACGAACCGCCTGAGGAAAGCAGATCCATATATCGAGAAACGAAATCGTGGCCTTCGGTTTCGTAGCGGGCGTACACCGAGAGTGCCAAGAGCTGGCCGTAGGCGTAGGCGTACACGTAGCCGGGGGTCCCAATGAAATGTGGGATGTATGACCACCAGGTGGCATAGCCGGGGCTTAGCTCCACCGCGTCGCCCAACATTTCACCTTGGGTTTCAAGCCAATGTTGGCCAAAAGTATCTACCGACAGCTCACCCTGTTCACGCCGCGCCAGATGAACGGCATTTTCGAATCGGTTCATGGCGGTTTGGCGAAATACCGTGGCGATCGCACCTTCTATGCTCTCAGCTAGAAGAGCGAGTCGCTCTCGAGGGTCGGTGGTGGCCTCTAGCAGCCGACCGAAGGTCACGGTCTCGCCAAAGACCGAGGCTGTTTCGGCCAAGGTTAGCGGTGTTGACTGATGAAAAATACCCTGTTCTCGTGACAAATAGGCATGCAAACCGTGGCCCATCTCATGTGCCAAAGTAAGCACATCACGGCGTCGACCTGTCCAGTTCAACATAAGGTACGGGTGGTGTGATGGCACCGTGTAGGCACAAAACGCGCCGGGTCGCTTGGCATCTCGCACCGGGGCGTCAATCCAATTCTCGGCAAAGAAACGTTCGGCGATTTCAGCCATTTCAGGTGAGAAAGACTGGTAGGCATCAAGCACTAATTCGCGTGCTTCGGCCCAACCAACTTGGCTTTCAGATTCGGCTACCGAAGCCATTCGGTCATAATCGGCCAGGCGGTCGACACCTAAAATTTTGGCCTTCAACCGATACCAGGCCTGGGGAATGTCGTAGCGGGCTTGAACCGAATCAACGAGGGCCTGCACCGACTCGTCGGTGGCTTCATTAGCTAGGTTTCGACTGGTTATCCAGGTGGGATACGAACGCAACCGATCGTCGGTGGCTTTGTCGGCCAAGAGCGTATTGTAAATGAAAGCTCGGGTGCGTAAACCCGGATTCAGGGCCTCGGTAATCGCTTCGGCGGCGGTTCTACGCATTTGATGACTGGGGTCGGCCAACAGTGACAGGGCCATTTCAAGTTTGGCCGGGCCACTTGGCAACTCAACCACAATGGCCGAGGTTTGTTCCGAGAAAAGACGTGCCCAAGCTGAAGCACCGGAGATTGATTTCTCAGCCAGAATTCTTTCTTCGGGCTCAGAGAGCAAGTGGTCGCGGTAACGGCGAATTGAACGTAGATGATGAGCACACCACGCTAAATCATTGGAGCTCAGTAGCTGCTCCGCCGCCGCATCGTCTAACTGTGCCCATTCCAGTTCGAAGAACAGCAATTTTGTGCTCACCGCCACCGAGTGTTCTTCCACCTTCTGCATAGTGGCAGCAACCTCGGCATCGGCAGTGTCGACCGCAAAACGCAAACCAGCGTACGAGCCGGCCCGACCCAAAACATCATGAAGGTCGGCTAAGGACGTCATAAACTCGGCCAAATCAGTGGCGGTAAAGGTGGCTACCAAACCACGTTTTTCTGCTAAGCGATCGGCTAGGGCGTCGGCTTTAGACAGAAGGCTCTCGACGCTGCCCCCCTCATCGACCTGCAGTAGCGGTTCCAAGTCCCAGGCCACATCAAGGGCACCCAAATCAGCCAAAGCAGGGTCGCTCGTCGAAGAGTCATGTGCAGTTGCAGTCATAAAATTGTCCCTCTGGAAGTCTTGCCCTATTTAACCTAGACGCTTATAGCTCGCTAGCCTTCTATAGGTGAGTCCCGATAGCGATACTCAAAACGACGCTCGAGCGGAACTTCGCTCGAAGCTCGAAACACTGGCCCGTAATTTCCGTTGGGTGTGGGACCTTCCGACCCAACGCCTATTCACCCGGATTGCGACCGATGGTTGGGAAGTGGGCCAGCGTGCCCCATTGGCGATGTTAGCCAGCCTCAATAACCCGGAATGGGACGAACTGGTTAACGACGAGACCTTCGTGGCGGACACGGCGGCCTGTTATGACGACCTAATGGGATACCTGGGTACCGCCAGCGCACGTCTGGTGCCTCAGGTAGCCTACTTCTCACCTGAATTTGGCGTTGCTGAAAGCTTGCCTCAGTATTCAGGCGGACTGGGTGTCTTGGCCGGTGATCACCTTAAAGCAGCTAGTGATCACGATCTTTCCCTAGTCGGAATCGGGCTGTTTTATCGGCAAGGTTTCTTCCGCCAAGAAATTCAACAAGAAGTCGGCCAAATTGAGCACTATCACGACCTTGATCCTCATCTGATTGGTTTAGAACAGGTCCCTGGGGCGCGTACCACAGTGCAGATTGGCGGCGAAGCGGTGGCCGTGCAGGTGTGGAAAGCCAACGTGGGGCGTATCTCGCTCTACTTGTTGGATACACATGTTGAAGGCAACTCAGAAGCCGCCATGCACATCACCAACCGACTATATGGTGGCGATCAAGAGCATCGACTCCGTCAAGAGCTGGTGCTTGGAATTGGCGGGGTGCGGGTGCTGTCGGCCATGGGCATGACCCCACATGTGTTCCACCTGAACGAAGGTCACGCGGGGTTCTTAGCGCTTGAACGAATACGTGCCCACATTATTAATACTGGCGAGTCGTTAGATACCACCGTGAACACTTTGCGCCAGTCGATGGTGTTCACCACCCATACCCCAGTACCGGCCGGAATCGACCGTTTCTCGCGTGAGTTGATTGATCGCTATTTGAGCCATTGGTGCCAAAGCGTGGGGGTCGAGCTGTCTGACCTTATGTCGCTTGGTTATTTTCCGGCTGATGGCGACCAAGAGTTCAACATGGCAGCTTTTTGTTTACGGGTGGCAGGCCGAGCCAATGGGGTGTCGAGGCTCCACGGCAAAGTAAGCCGAGAAATGTTTGCGCCGATCTGGCCCAACACCCCTCATTTTGAAGTGCCCATAACTTCAGTAACCAACGGTGTTCATGCACCTACCTGGGCCGCCCCGGAAGTACAGCACCTCTTTGAGCGGGTGATTGGTGGGCACTGGCCCAACGCCACGCCGGAGGAATGGTCCAACGTGATGAGCATTTCCGATGAGGAGATGCGCGAAGTTCGTGTGGCGGCCCGTACCCGTTTAGTGCATTTTGTGAGAGAACGCTTAGCTGCCCGAGGAGTTCCAAACGCTGAGATGGCCCTTGACCCGCACGCTCTTACCGTGGGGTTTGCGCGCCGTTTCGCCACCTATAAACGTGCCACTTTGTTGCTATCAGACCGCGACCGCTTGGTGGCCTTGTTGAATAACCCCGACCGACCAGTGCAAATTGTGTTCGCTGGTAAGGCTCACCCGGCCGATGAGCCGGGCAAAGCACTGTTGCGCCAAACACTGGAGGCCAGCGCCGACCCTGAACTCGAAGGCAAATTCGTTTTTCTAGACGACTATGACATTGGCGTGGCCCGAGCTTTGTATCACGGTTCGGACGTTTGGCTTAACAACCCGATTCGGCCGTATGAGGCTTGCGGTACCTCGGGTGAGAAAGCGGCTATTAACGGCGCACTCAACCTTTCAGTGCTTGATGGCTGGTGGGACGAAATGCACGATGGTGCGAACGGTTGGGCGATTCCGTCATTTATGGAATTCGCTGACCAGTCTGAACGCGACGCTGCCGAAGTGGCGGTTTTGTATGACGTGTTCGGAGGAGAAATTGTTCCCCTGTTCTATGAAGGCGGCCAGGCGCTTTCATCTCGCTGGCTGGGCCGAGTTCGTCACACCTGGGCATCGCTCGGGCCGCGGGTGAGTGCCGCCCGTATGGTGAACGATTACCGTGAACGACTATACGATCCCGCCTCACAACACCACGCCACTTTCGGTGCTGGCGAGGCCTACCCCCAAAGGATGGACTAGGTGGGAAACAGCTTCGGACAATTATTTAGGGTCACTACCTTCGGGGAATCGCACGGTGGTGGCGTGGGCGTTGTGGTGGATGGAGTACCGCCGCGCTTGCCGATTGACGTTGCCAAGGTTCAATTCGATCTCGATCGGAGGCGACCTGGTCAAAGCCGTCTGGTGACCCAACGCCAAGAAGCCGACGAGGTGGAAATACTTTCGGGCACCTTTGAAGGTTTGGCGCTCGGTAGCCCCATTGCCATGCTGGTACGCAACACTGACGCCCGCCCGCACGCCTATGACCATCTGAAAGACGTTTTTCGCCCTAGTCACGCCGACTACACCTACGAAGCTAAATATGGGGTGCGAAATTGGCAGGGTGGGGGTCGTTCTTCAGCTCGAGAGACCATCGGCCGAGTTGCGGGCGGAGCTTTGGCTCGCCTCATGCTGGAAGCCGTCGCCAACGTAGAAGTTTTGGCGTGGGTCAGTTCTATATACAACATTGATGCCGAGGTTGACCACCGCAGCGTTACTTTGGCTGAGGTTGAGGCTGGGCCTACGCGCTGCCCCGACCCTGACGCGGCCGCCAAGATGGAAAGCGCTATTGAACAGGCACGGCGTGACGGCGATTCATTAGGCGGCGTAGTTACTTGTGTGGCTCGTAATATGCCAGTTGGTTTGGGTGATCCGGTCTTCGACAAGCTGGATGCCCTCTTGGGAGCCGCCATGTTTTCGTTACCAGCTGTCAAAGGCGTTGAAGTTGGTAGCGGCTTTAGCAGCACCCGCATGACGGGTCTTAGTCACAACGACCCGTTTGTGCCGGGTGAAGATGGTCGTGTGCACACCACCACCAACCATTCCGGTGGGGTGCAAGGCGGAATTTCGAACGGCGAAGATTTGATAATTCGGGTGGCTTTTAAACCCACCAGCACCATTTCTTCGGCCCAACAAACGGTCGATCGCGACCACAATCCGGTAACCCTTGAAGCTAAAGGCCGCCACGACCCGTGCGTTTTGCCTAGGGCCGTACCCCTGGTAGAAGCAATGACGTTGTTGGTGTTGGCCGACTTATGGTTGCGCCAAAAAGCGGTAGACGTTCTCTAGGGGCTCTGTAGGTGTAAAACACCAGGTCAGCCACCCTAAAGCTACTATAAAGCCCGCCTTTATAGTAGCTCTGATAAGCCGCGGTCGTGGCCGGCAAAGCTGTTAGGCTCGGCGAAGAATAGCCACCAAGAAGTCGGAGTTCGTTGTAAAGGCCCGCAAATCCCAGGTGCCGAGCAGCACGTCAGGTTCGAGGCCTGCCGTGGCGACATCGTTGAGAAACTCGCTGTATTCGTAACCGCGACCCACCCCGAAACCAATTACCACTCGGCCATTGTCGGCCAAGTGGTGGCCTAGACGGCGCAGCACCTCGATGCGGGTGCTGGGTGCCAAAAACGTCATCACGTTTCCGGCGCTCACTATGGCCTCGAAACCTTCTGTGATTCCTTTGGCCGCTAAGTCGAGTTCAGCTAAATCTCCAGTGAAGTACCGAGGTCCAGGGTGGTCGGCTTCGGCAGCTTCGATCAGGATTGGGTCAACGTCAACCCCCACGACTCGATGCCCCATGGCAGCCAGGCGGCCACTAACTCGGCCCGGCCCGCAACCAGCGTCAAGGATGTGAGCGTTGCGGCCGACCATGGCATCGATGAGGCGTGCCTCGCCACCTAGATCACGGCCTTGCGCCTCCATTTGGCGGAAACGGTCGATGTAGGCGACCGAATGGTTGGGGTTGGCTTGGGTGATCTGCACCCACTGGCTTGGTTCGGGCATAGTTAACTTTCGATATAGTTTCGGCTGGTTTGGACGAAGCTAGTCAGAAACAAGCGCCATGGCTGATAGGCGTCGCACATTGGGCCAAAGGTCCTGAATCGATGGGGTGGGGGTGACATGGCCCTAGTCGATATTGGCGAAGCGTTCGGCGCTTTGGGTTTCTCCGGCGATTAGCAGGATGTCGCCTTCGTTCATCATGGTGTCAGGTGTGGCGTAGGTGAAATTCTGCCCGTGGGGTTTTATGCACACCACGGTCACGTTGTACTTGGCGCGCAGCTGAGCGTCGAGCAGTGTTTTTCCCTGTGCCTCTTTAGGAACCAGCGTTTCAACCAAAACGAAACCTGGGTCAAGTTCGATGTAGTCAATCATTCGCCCGGTCACCATATGGGCCACGCGAACTCCCATGTCATGTTCGGGGTAAACCACAGCGTCGGCCCCTACTCGGCGCAGGATACGACCGTGGGAGCGTGTGATCGCCTTAGCCCAAATACTGTTAATACCCAGGTCGTGTAAGGCTGCCACCGACAAGATGCTGGCCTCAATATCGTCGCTGATACAAACCACAGCACATTCGAAATCTGCGGCCCCAATTTGTTCCAAGGCTGCCGAGTTGGTGGCATCGGCCTCCACCACATATGTCAGGCTGTTTGCCATTTGCTGGACGACTTCGGCGTCTGCATCGACCCCTAAGACTTCGTAACCCAAATGTTCAAGTGTTACGCCTAAGGCCGAGCCGAATCGTCCCAGACCAACTACCAAGACTTCGTTCCACGAGCCGATTAAACCAGATGGTTCGGGGCGCCACTCCACATATTCTGCCGAGTTGGGATGTGAATGTGATCGATTAGCCAACGATGGGACGCTCCTGCGCGAAACGATAAAGACGTTGACGCTCTCTTAGCATGAGCGCCGCGCCTACGGTCATGGGCCCTAGACGGCCCAAAAGCATTAGTACGGTGATGATAAGGCGGCTAGCGGTGTTTAGCTCGCCGGAAAGACCAGTTGATAGCCCGACAATACTTGCCGCCGAGGTCACTTCAAAGAGGGTGTTCGTGAGAGGGAATTTTTCAATTGCCAAGATCAGCATCGTCACAGTTAAAACGGCTACTACTCCAGTCAGTGTGATGGCGACAGCTTGGCGAATCGCCTCTGGCGGGATGCGGCGTCTAAAGGCCGTAACGTCTTGATCGCCTCGATATTCAGTTATCACCGCTAAGAGAATTAGGGCCAAAGTCGTTACTTTTATTCCTCCGGCGGCCGAAACGCTACCTCCGCCGATGAACATGGAAACAATGGTGGCCAGTTGGGTTGTTTCGTTCAGCTGACCAAAGTCGATGCTCGAAAATCCGGCTGTTCGCATGGAGGTGTTGAAGAACGACGCCAATATTTTTCCGCTGGTTTGAAGCTCGCCGAGGGTGGCTGGGTTGGTCCATTCGAACCACAAAAAAATAAGGGCACTGACCCCCAGCACGGCACCCATGGCCGAGAGGGTCAACTTTGTGTGCAGACTCCAGCGCCTCGGTGAGAGATGGTTGCGTCGAATGTCGGTCAGCACCGGAAAACCAACGGCCCCGATAAGCACGGCACAAGCTACAATTCCGCAGATAAAGGGGTCAGTCACATAGTCTTCCAAGCTATTGCTAAAGAGCGAAAAGCCCGAGTTGTTGAAGGCCGAAATGGCGTGGAAGCCACCTAAACGCAGTGCCTCGGGGAAGGCGGCATGGTGAAGGAAATAGAACACGCCGGTCAGAAGTACAAAAGTGGTCGCTTCAACCACGGCCGCGATTTTGAGCACGGTTCGTAACACATGACGGACGTCGCCCAGATCGAGCCCGCTTTCGAGTTGCGCCAAGCGCCGTCCGCTTAGCCCCAGGCGTCGTGACACCACCAAACCGGCGATCGACCCAAGCGTCACAATTCCAAGTCCGCCCAGCTGAATGAGCGCCAAGATGACTAAATGGCCAAAACCGCTCCAGTAGCTGTGGGTGTCAACTACTACCAAGCCGGTTACCGAAATGGCTGACGTGGCGGTGAAGAAGGCGATGTCGAAGGGAGCAGCCGGACCTCGGGTGGCGTATGGAAGCAGCAACAACACCGTGCCTAAGGCGAGGGCCAGCGAGTACAGAAGTACTAAGAGGCGAGCGGGTGTCATCGGGTGGTTGCCATTTAGCCGACCATGGGACGTTCTTCGGGGTAGCGGAACAAACGGCCGCGTTCACGTAGAACTAGGGCCGTGCCTAACGTTACCGGGCCAACGCGGCCCAAGAACATAAGAGTTATAAGAATAAGTTGGGCCGGAATTTTCAGAAGCGGAGTTATGCCTGTTGTTAGACCGGTGGTGCTAAAGGCCGAGGCGGCTTCGAAGGCCGCGGCACCAATTTCAAATGGACCGGTAGTGATTAGGACCACGGTACCAACGAGGGTGGCGCCTAAACCCAAGAGGAAGATGGCGAGTGACTGGCGTTGTGAAAATCGGGGCAGGCGTCGACCGAAGGCGCTTACATCGGGGTCGCCTCGCATCTCCGACCAAACCATGAGCGTAAGAACGGCGATGGTTGTGACCTTTACGCCGCCTGCGGTTCCAGCGGGCGCAGCGCCGATGAACATGAAGATGGTGGTGATTAATACCGTTGATTCGTTGGCTGAACCGTAATCTAGAGCATTGAAACCAGCGGTGCGGTCGGTAATTGCGGCGAAGAAGCCGCCGGTTACTGATTCCGCAGAGTTGAGCGGGCCAAGAGTCGCCGGGTTGTCCCATTCAGAAATGGTGAAGAAGGTGGTGCCGATCAGAATGAGCGCCACCGTCATGATGACCACGAGTTTGGTGTGTAGCGTCCAGGCTTTGAAACGAAAGCGCTCACGGCGTAGGTCGAGGATGACGGGAAAGCCGATGCCGCCAGCGATGATGGCCAGTGCAATGACGATAAGCACGAAGGGGTCGTGCGCGAAACGCACCAAATTTCCCTCAAACAGGGCGAAACCGGCGTTGTTGTAGGCCGAAATGGAGTGAAAGACACCGTTCCAAATGGCCTTGGAAGGGTTGTAGTGATGGTGGAACATGAACCACAAAGTGAGTGTGGTGGCGGCGAGGCCTTCAAAGAAGAGAGTTACCGCCAGCACGCCTCGCAACACGGTGCGAACGTCGCCCAGGTTGAGTGCTCCGGTTTCGGCTTGAGCTCGCAGTCGGGAACGTAGGCCCAAGCGGTGGCTAATTAGAATGCCGGCGAGGGAGGCCAAGCTCATGATTCCCAGTCCGCCGAGCTGGATGAGTACCAAAATCACGACATGGCCAAAGGTGGTCCAGGAGGTGGCTGTTTCAACTGTCGCTAGCCCGGTCACGCAAACGGCTGAAGTGGCCGTAAAGAGCGCGGTGATAGGTCGAATGTCAGCGCTGCCGGTGTGAGAAATTGGCAGCATCAAGAGGGCGCTGCCTGCCAAAATAACGGAACCGAAGCCAAATACAATGATTTGTGCAGGATGGTAATTGCGCACTTGTGAGCGCGGTGGTTTAGGCATGCTTCGATCCTTTGAGGGCCCGAATGGGCCGTGCTGCTCATTGCTTACACCCAGCAATGTTTTTACTCAAGGTCTCACCGAAAGTGGTCGAAGCATTTGATGAGAGTGCGAAGGGTACGAAGCTAATGACCACCATTAAGGCAACATGCGGAACTTGTGGAGACGTGGAGCTGACTGTTGCTGATGTTCAAGTGATGATCAACGAGGACGACCTCAGCGCTTCCTACTCGTTTCGTTGCCCCAGTTGTGCTGGCGTGGTGGTGAAGAAGGCTCCGGGCGACATGATTGACTTGCTGATTTCAGCGGGTGTTTCATACTCGGTTTGGAAGACGCCAGCTCGGGAGGTTGCCGATCCAAAGGCACCCCTGTTCGACCATGACGATGTAGTCAGCTTCGGACTGATGTTGCGTGATGACCATGCGATTGCCCTGGCCCTTGACGGCCTGAAGCGCTAAAGCCACCGCAAATTGGTTTGGACCTTTGGCCTGGGCGAATGGTTTGGGCCGATGGGGCACTATTGACGTGAGTGTTCCACCAGGGTGTTTAGCAAAGCGGCACCAGCTGCAGCGTTATCAATTGTGATGATGAGATCGCGCTGGCCGCTGCGATGAACCTTTAGCGCTTTGCCCCGACGAATCACGATGCCTACCGTGCCTCCTCGGCCCACCCGGTAACCCCAGCCACCGAACTCTTGGAAAGGTTTCACGGTCGTAACTTCGGCCGAAATGATTTCGTTTAAGGGGATGCGAGTTCGTGGTCTACCAAAGAATGGACTGGCCACTAGGCCGTGAGCGTTAATTGTTACGGTCCATCGCCCCATAGCTACTAATAACAAGGTGAGCGCGGCCAGGGTTAGTGCCGCCACACTGGCAATGGCCAGTGTCCGCCAGGTGGCCATCAGCGCAAGAAGTATGGTGGCGACAATGCCGCCGCCCGCTAATGGGTGAAACCCGGGCATCACAATTACTTCAGTCCAGCTAGCGTTGGCCAGTTCATGCGGTTCCAGACTGGCTCGAGATGCCTCGGGTGGAAGTGGCTCTGTGGCTGGCAAGGGGGCATCGGCAGGTATTAGGGCGGCCACAATTCCAGCTACCACTGCGGCTAGGGTGAAAGCCATCCACATGGGACGGTAAACATCGGGTGCTTCAAGAGCGTTGGCGAGACCGCGCTGTTGCCAGAGTCCACCAGCTACGAACCAAGGCAGCGCGATCGCGCTCCACATGCTGACGAAGACGGCTAGTCGTCGTGTGGCCGCCCATCGACCAAGACTAACACCTATAACAGTTCCTATGGCACACATCAGGGCCGTGACCAAGACAATCCCGGTGATAGAGCCCTGCCACGTGCCGGTACCGTCGGGTTTACCGCTGGCACCCCAGTGGTTGGCGACTGGATTTGGCAGTTCGTGTGCGAAGCTCCGAACCCACAAGATGGCCGCGACTGCAAGCACCATAGGCACTATAAAAGTGAACGTGGCGGTTAGTAAGCGGTAAGGAACCGGCGGCCTAGGGCTGTTCATAGTGATGACCAAAGCCTAACAAGTTGAAAAAGTGCCCCCGGTAGGAATCGAACCTACGGCCCCTTCTTTAGGAGAGAAGTGCTCTATCCACTGAGCTACGAGGGCGGGACTTCCGCGGTTACCTCAGCGTATTGTTCGGCGTGAAGTCGCGCCAGGTAATCGTAGGCGGCATCTGAGTTGGTGTTGTAGTTTACTCGCGCTTCGCTTGAGTGAAGACAAAGACAACCTTTGTCCTTTGTTTGTCTCTTTGTCTTTAATGTCTGTTATGCTGCTGGCGTGGCTAAGCGTCGGATTAGGGAACTGGAACGGGATCTTGCTGAGCAGCAGCGTTTAGCTCGGGAAGTGATGGCGCGATGTCGGGGGATCGAGGCGGAGCTGGCTTTCCTTCGATCCGGTGAACCTCTGGTTCAGGACGTTGTTGCGATGTCTAGGTCCGATGCGATTGTCGCGGTTTTACGGGACTCGGGTCTGACGTTGTCTCCGACCGAAATCCTGGGGCGGTTAACAGCTTCGGGGCGGACTGAGGATCTTCGTTTGGTTACTGCCACATTGAACTACTTGCTTGGGCGGGGGGCAGTGACCCGTCCGGAGCGGGGGCGGTATTTGGTGGTGTAATTCGGCTCTCTGGATCACGTGGTTGACGATATTGGTGGGCGTGTTCCCTCAATTCGCGTCTGTGTAGGTCGAGCGGCTTCTTGGCATGTCAGGCGAAGATGGCTTGCACACGAACTCGTCCGAGTTTGCACATCCTGTGGAGCCGGGTTGGAGTCGGTTAGCTCGTAGCCCGACCTGAAGTGTTCGCTATCTGTTGTGGTTGGCGAAACGGGTGGCCAGAGCGAGTACTGTGTCTATGTCGCCGGCGCGGAGGGCATCGACGGGTGTGCCCTCGAGGTGCGGATGGATACCTGTGAGCCACGCGAGCACCCCGACGTCGGAGGTTGCCTGTCGCAGGATCTCGAGGGTCTTAGCCAGTCCGGGGAGTGGGTGAGCACTATCGAATTGGAAGATTGGGTAGACGTGCTGCCCCTCGCTGCTGCGAATACGGAGCAAGCCCGGGTCTGTGGCGGTCTCGGTCACTGTCTGCCCAAGAAGTTCGGCGGTGTTGGCTTCGTTGAGAGCTGGGCCAACTTGGCGAGCCCAAAGCTCGTCGTCTGAGGAAGCGGGGGTCAGTCATGTCTGTATTGTCCTCGACCTCGCTGACAGCCACATGGGACTTTATTTCACGGCTACATCCGGCCTGCTATGCGGCTGTTTCCTGTGTCCACGTTTCAGCGAATACTTCGCTCTGTTTGAGGACGGTTCGATGGCTTCGTCGCTGTAGCCCGGAGGGTAGCCGTGCCGAGCGAGGAGGGTCTTTGCGGTGGCCCGGATGCCAGCTTGGGCGGATTGCTTGCTGTTCCAGTCGATGGCTACGTTCTCGCGAAACTTCAGCATTAGCTCGGCGGTGACGGCTTTGAGTTTGCCGTCGCCCATGGCTACCAAGGCAGGGCCACGGTTGGCGACGGCTCTGATCCGGTACACCTGGATGGCCCACTTGAGCTTTTCGCAGAACTTCTCGAACTGCACCACGTTGCTGCGCCGGACGGATCGGGTCTCTTCGGAGAACACTGACATATCCACATCGAAGTGACCGAGGTACAGATCGCTGCACAGGAACGCCGTCTGAAACGGCAAGGTTTGCTGGTTTACCGGCCGTCATTCAGTGCCGACAGAAACCACCATTACGAAATTCCTCTTTAGCGCTCGCCGCACAAACTGCTTTGGGAGAGCCCGCGTCCAAGCACCAGACGAGCCACAACTCGCCACCGGGATGGGTTCAGCGGACATTTATTGTGGGAACAGATGGGGTCTTATTGTGGTACGCCCCGGTGGGGATTGCGGCGGGCGGGTGATTTCGGACCTTTCTCCAGGAGACGCATGGGGCGTCTCGTCTGGAGGTTGATCTGATGGACCGGAATCCGTTCTCCGATCTGGAAGCAGTAGCGGCCATGCCCGGCCTCGAAGAGCTAGCAGATGTATTCAGCGACTTCCTGCAGGATGGCCGGGGGTCTCGGGCGGAGTGGGTGTCGATGCTGGTGTTTTTGGCGGGTCGCTGGGCGATTGGTTCAGCCAATACGTGTAGCTCCACTTTCATGGCTACCCCGGTTTGGGATTATTTGCGTGAATCCGCAGCCCGTGTTGGGCGTGAGCTTTCGGTTGCTCCTCCAACTTTTGACAAGCTGCGCCATCTTCGGGAAGCCACCGGGGAGGGGTTTGCTGATGCGTTAGCGGAGGCGGTGGCTGAGGTGGCAGTGCCACTGGCCCAGTCGATGGGGCTGCTGGACCCGGCGGTTAGCTCGCCGTGGCATCGACCCGCCCCGGGACGGGTGATCTATGGGGATGGCACAGTATTTACAGCACTGTCGGATGTTTCCGTTGACCACAACGGAGAGGTGCAGGGGTCCCGGGCGGTGCGTAGTCCTCGGTTAGCGCATCGTTTTGAGGGCAAGGGCGGGCCGAGGGAGCAAACCGGTTTGCCGATCGCGATGGTTGGCTGCCATGGCCGCCAACGCTGGCAGCGAGTAATCCTTGGACTCCAGCTATTTCGTGACGCCAACGAGATCGGGGCGTCCCTTGGGCTGTTTGACCAGATCATCGCCCAGGCTGGCGGAGGGGTGTCTCATGTGGTGTATGACCGGCTGATGTCCGGTTCCCACATTCGCCGGTTAATGAAAACCGGAGTGCTCCCGGTGGTGGCTATGCCAGAAGCAGCCAAAAACCATGCGCATGTGAATCTTCCAGTGGAGCTGCAACGGGCCGGCTACAGCAGCGCTGGGGTACGAGAAAAACGGAAAGGTAAAGGAGCGCGTCGGCGTTCAGCAGACAAAACTGCCCCCAAAGCCCGACTCAAAATCCACCAGCTCCAACTGGTTACCCACCAGGTGGGGTCCCGGGCTTGTGTGCATGAGCTTTGGGCCATGGACGGAGCGGTCGTCGCGGTCATCCCTGGTGACCAGCCATCGATTAACGCAACCTATGTTGAGTGTGTGGATCTGCGGTGGGAGCACCGGATCGATGGGTGGCATCCGATCGGCCGGCTCAGGGTCCCCTGCTCGGCTGGGGCTTTAGATGTTGAGATTGACTTCGCGGCGGACCGCAAAGGCCGAAACCAAAGAAAGGAACCGTTCGCGCTGGCGGACTGGGTCCGCCCAGTTAACGAGTCCACCCCATACTCGGACCGGGTCGAAGGGCTCCGAAGCGATTCCGAATCCGTGTTTTCGTGGTTGAAAGCCATGCTGCCACGGGAACGGGCCTCAAGTCTCAACCCCAGCCATTTCCTCCTCGACCTGGTCGGGGCGGTGTTGTTGAACAACGCGGTGGCCTGGGATGTCCATGTCGCCCAGCACACCGCCTGCGCTCAACACGAACACAAGCTGATAAGCCGCCGCCGACTACGAGCCGTCGCCTAACCGCCGATGCGTTGAGTGGAGCCAGCAAAGTTGATGGTGGAGTGCGAACATGGGATCCTCATGAGAACATCACGGAGCGGTCGAGTTGGCACAGACAAGCAGTCCGATAATCAATAACCACGCCGCGTTTATTTGGTCGGTGGCTGACCTGTTGCGGGGTGATTACAAGCAGTCTGAGTACGGCCGGGTGATTTTGCCGCTCACGGTGCTTCGCCGCTTGGACTGTGTGCTGGAGCCCACCAAAGACCAGGTGCTTGAACGAGCCGCTAAATACGGGGACCGCCCGGAGTTGTTGGAGGCGGCGGCGGGTCAGCAGTTCTACAACACCTCCCGATACGATTTCGCCAAGCTGATAGCCGCCCCGGATGATCTGGCTGACAACCTCCGCCACTACATCGCCAGTTTCTCCCCCGGCGCCCGGGACGTGATTGAAAAGTTCGGGTTCGACACCCAGATCGCTCGCCTCGAACGATCCAACCTGCTGTATCTGGTGGTCTCAAAATTCGCTGAGGTTGACCTGCACCCAGATGCGGTGTCGAACCTTGAGATGGGTTATCTGTATGAGGAGTTGATCCGCCGGTTCTCCGAGCTGTCGAACGAAACCGCAGGCGAGCACTTCACCCCCCGTGAAGTGATTCGGCTCATGGTGAGCCTGTTGTTTATCGAAGACGAAGACCTGCTCACCAAACCCGGCATCTCAAAGACTCTGCTCGATCCGGCGTGTGGCACCGGCGGGATGCTGTCGGTGGCTGAGGACTATCTCCGTGAACACAACCCGAGCGCACGGCTGCATGTGTATGGGCAAGAACTCAACGCTGAGACCTACGCCATCTGCCGTTCCGACATGATGCTAAAAGGCCAAGACGCCACCAACATTGCCTACGGCAACAGCTTCTCAGAAGATGGCCACCCCGGACTGCAGGTGGACTACGCCATTGCGAACCCGCCGTTCGGGGTTGAGTGGAAAAAGGTTGCTGACACGGTCCGTGACGAGCACGAATCGCAAGGGTTCGCCGGCCGGTTCGGGGCTGGGCTGCCCCGGATTAACGATGGTAGTTTCCTGTTTTTGCAGCACATGATCGCCAAGATGAAACCCGCCGAACAAGGCGGTTCGCGGGTGGCGATCGTGTTCAACGGATCCCCCTTATTCACCGGTGCTGCGGGTTCGGGTGAGTCCGAGATTCGCCGGTGGATCATCGAGAGCGACTGGCTCGAATCCGTCGTCGCCCTCCCCGACCAACTCTTTTACAACACCGGGATCTCCACTTACTTCTGGATCGTCACCAACCGCAAAAGCCCCGAACGTCGCGGCACCGTCCAGCTGATCGATGCCCGCAACATGTTCACCAAAATGCGTAAAAGCCTCGGCGCGAAACGCAACCAGATCAGCGACCCCCAAATCGCCGACATCGTCCGCGCCTACGGCCAAAACACCGACGCCGACCATCCCTCCGGAGTCAGAGTCAAAACCTTCCCAAACGAAGCATTTGGGTTCCTCCGCATCACCGTCGAACGCCCCCTACGAGTCCGCTGGGAAGCCACCGACGACACCCTCACCACCCTCAACAGCGACCGCAGAATCACCAAACTCGACGAAACCACTCAGGCCGCGTTACGCACCGGAATCGAACAATGGCGAAACGACCCCATCGCTGACCCGGCCATCGCCGAAAAACGCGTTACAGCGCTAATGGCCGAACTCGGACTAAAAGGCAAACCGCTACGCACCGCCATCCTCGACGCCCTCGCCATCCGGGACCCCAACGCCGAACCCGTCACCGACACCAAAGACCAACCACTTCCCGACCCTGATTTACGGGACAACGAAAACGTACCCCTCCCGGCCAACCCCGTGGCTTTCGAGGCTGACCCCACCGCACGACTCGCCACTATCGAATACCGCACCGCCATCAACAACTACATGGCCGAAGAAGTCCACCCCTACGTCCCCGACGCCTGGGTCGACCACACCAAAACCCGAATCGGCTACGAAATCCCCCTCACCCGCCACTTCTACACCTACACCCCACCACGACCCCTCCACGAAATCGACGCAGAAATCAAACAACTCGAAACCGAAATCCAAGCCCTCCTAAAAGAGGTAACAGAGTGATCTCCACCACGCGTCTCAAGCGCATGGTTAGGTTGCGCTCTGGTGGCACTCCTTCAGTTGACGGTGCCGAATTTTGGGCTGAGCCGGGTGAGGGGACCCCGTGGGTCTCGATCAGCGACATGTCTGACGGGTCGGTTGTCGAGCGGACGGACCGTGAGTTGACGGGCGCCGGATTGCGAGACCGCCGGCTGGTAGTAGCTCCGCCTGGGACTTTGTTGTTCGCCATGTATGCATCAGTTGGTGCCGTCGCCGAGTTGGGTGTGTCGGCGGTATGGAACCAGGCCTTATTGGGCGTAGAAGCCAGAGAAGGTCTCTCAGATAACCGGTTCGTGCGCTACTGGCTCGAACATCTTCGTCCGGAATTGGCTGGTCTTGTGAGATCCAACACCCAAGACAATCTCAATGCAGAGCAGGTTGGAAACCTTCCCTTCCCTGTTAAATCGCTAGCGGACCAGCGGGCGATTGCTGACTACCTCGACACCGAAACCGCCCGCATCGACGCCCTAATCACCAAAAAACGCCGCCTCATCGACCTCCTCGAAGAGCGATTCTGGGAATCTGTTGCTGCCCGTATTACCGCTGAGCGAGGCCCATTGGCCCCACTTAGGCGGGGATTGAAGAGCATCACTGACGGACCCTTCGGGAGTTCGCTTACTTCAAGGCACTACTCCGTGGAAGGTGCAAGGGTAGTTCGGCTCGGTAACGTTGGTTTTGCCGAGTTTAAGGACGAGGACAAGGCATTTATTCCAGTTGCCCATTACGAGACGCTTCTTCGACATAGGGTCCGACCTGGCGACCTAGTTATCGCCGGCCTAGGTGATTCTCGACATCATGTAGGGCGAGCTTGCGTCGCACCCGATCTAGGGGCTGCCATCGTAAAGGCGGACTGCTACTGCGCTGAGGTGGATCAGAGTCGGGCGGACCCCCACTTCTTGGCGCTCGTTCTTTCCTCCCCGATAGGAATGCACAGCGTGGCTATTGCCGCACGAGGGACCACTCGAAGCCGAATCAATTTGGACATTGCCAAAGAAGCGGTAGTTCCCTTTCCTTCCCTTTCCGCTCAGAGAAGGATCGTCGCCGATTCAGACTCGGAGCGGAAAGCGACCGAGTTTCTGGTAGATGCCTTAACTCGTCAACTCCTACTGCTACAAGAGCACCGTCAGGCGTTGATTACGGCTGCGGTTACCGGCAAGTTGGAAATCCCCGGGGCCGCAGCATGACTGGCGTGGACGAGGCGGCGTTTGAGGCGTTCATTTGCGACTGGCTTGTTGAGCGCGGTGGCTATGACGCGGTAAAGGTCGGCACGGCGCAGGGGGTACCGACGGATTTTGATGTGGTGCGGGGTTTGGATACGGCGGAGCTTTTCGCGTTCATTGGCGCTACTCAGGGCGAGGCGTGGGATCAGCTCCGGACGTTGTATGGGGATGCGGATCGGGCGCAGCGGGGGTTTGCTGATCGGTTAGTTAAGGAGTTGGAAAGTCGGGGCACGGTGGATGTGCTGCGGCATGGGGTGGTGGATTTGGGGGTGACGATTCGGTTGGCGTTTTTTCGGCCGGCGTCGGGGTTGACTCCGGAGTTGGTGGAGCGTTATCACAAGAACCGTCTGACGGTGACCCGGCAGTTGCCGTACGAAGCGGGGTCTACGAAGACCCTGGATTTGTGTTTGTTTGTGAACGGTGTCCCGGTGGCGACGGCGGAGTTGAAGAATCCGTTAACGGGCCAGGGTGCGGATCAGGCGATTGAGCAGTACCGGACCGCTCGGGACCCGAACAATTCGTTGTTGCGGCGGGCGGTGGTGCATTTCGCGGTGGACACCGAACGGGTGGCGATGACGACCCGTCTGGCGGGTAAGGCCACCCGGTTTTTGCCGTTCAACCGGGGCCATGACCTAGGCGCTGGGAACCCACCGAACCCGTCAGGGCATCGCACGGCGTATTTGTGGGAGCGGGTATGGCAGCGCGACGCCTGGCTCGATTTATTGAACCGGTTCGTGCACGTGAAGCCAGCGAAGAAGGGGACTGTGGCGGAGCCGGTGGTGATCTTTCCGCGGTTTCACCAGTGGGACGCGGTGCTGGCGTTGACCGCGGAGGCCCGCGAGCAGGGGGCGGGGCGGGATTGTTTGGTGCAGCATTCGGCGGGTTCGGGGAAGTCGAACACTATTGCGTGGTTGGCGCACCGGTTGTCGTCGCTGCATGACGAGGCGGATGCCAGGGTGTTTGACAAGGTGGTGGTGATCACCGACCGGCGGGTGCTTGACCGCCAGTTACAGGAAACTATTTATCAGTTTGAGCATGCGCACGGGGTGGTGGTGCGCATCGATGAGAACTCCCAGCAGTTGGCGGACGCGTTGGCGGGGGAACAGGCCCGGATTGTTATTACAACGTTGCAGAAGTTCCCGTTTGTTACCGACAAGATCGGCGAGCTACCGGAGCGCACGTATGCGGTGATTGTGGATGAAGCCCACTCGTCACAAACCGGTGATTCTGCTACCGCGCTGAAAGCGGTGCTCGGCACCAAAGCCCCCGAACCCGGCGATGGTGAGTTGGCGGATCCGGTTGAGGACGCGTTAGCCGCGGCGGTAGCGGCTCGGGGGCGGCAGGCGAACCTGTCGTTTTTTGCGTTCACTGCGACACCGAAAGCTCGAACGCTTGAGTTGTTCGGTCGTTATGACCCGGCGACGGATCGGCATGTGCCGTTTCACCTGTATTCGATGCGCCAAGCGATCGAGGAAGGTTTCATTCTCGATGTGCTCGCCAACTACGTCACCTACAAGACGTACTGGAACATCGAACAAACCACCCCTGATGATCCCGAGTACGACCCGAGCCAAGCGCGGGCGGCGATCGCCCGGTTTGTGTCGCTGCATGAACACAACCTGGCTCAGAAAGCGGAGGTGATCGTTGAGCATTACCGAGCGAAGGTTCGCCACAAGATCGGTGGGATGGCCAAAGCCATGGTGGTCACGTCTTCTCGGGAACACGCGGCCCGCTACAAACTGGCGCTGGAGCGCTATATCAACGACAAGGGCTACACCGATGTTGGGGTCTTGGTCGCGTTCTCCGGCACCCTCGATATCGACGGCAAGGACGAGACGGAATCATCAATGAACACGTTCCCCGAGTCCCAAACGACCGTCGAGTTCGACACTGATGCTTGGCATATTTTGGTGGTGGCTGAGAAGTACCAAACTGGGTTTGATCAGCCGAAGCTGTACGCCATGTATGTCGACAAGCCTCTGACCGGGTTGGCGGCGGTGCAGACCTTGTCGAGGCTGAACCGAACCTTTGACCGTGACGGGATCCGCAAAGACGGCACGTTTGTGTTGGATTTCCGTAACGAGGCCGAAGATATTCACGACGCTTTCGAGCCGTATTACGGGGCCACGGTGGCACCGCCGACCGACCCGAACCTGCTGTATGACACCCGGCATGCGCTTGACCTCTACGGGGTGCTGTGGCCCGATGAGATTGAACGCATGGTCACGTTGTTGCTAACAACCGGGAAAGATGCGCATAGACAAGTGAACGCGGCGTTGACGCCGGCGGTTGACCGGTTCCACCACGACCTTGACGACGAGGAACAGGAACGGTTCCGAGAAGACCTCAACCGGTTCATCCGCACCTACACGTTTTTGTCACAAGTGGTGGCGTTCACCGACCCGAAACTCGAACGGGATTACCTGTTTTGCAAAGCCCTCGCGGCGCTCATCAAACAGGGTGGCACCGAGGCGGTTCATCCCGATGTGGAGCTTACCCATCTAAAGGTCGACCAGACCTTTGAGGGTTCGGTCACTCTGGCTGAGACCACTGGTGAGGTCACCACCATCTTCGGTGGCGGTCGGCTACATGACCCCGAGGACGAACCGCTCTCGCAGATTATTGCTCGGTTGAACGAACGGTACGGCACCGACTTCTCGGCCGAAGACCGAGTGTTTTATGACGCGGTGTTCGATAAGCTCACCAAGCGGGCTGATATCCAGCAAGCTGCCGCGGTTAACCCGCCGGAGAACTTCAAGCTGGTTTTAGAAAAAGAAGCTATGGCTGGGGTCCTTGACCAGCTCGGGGTGGCTGAGGACATGGCGCTTGCCTATGTCGACAACCCTGACATGCAAGCCGATGTGATCGCCGCCTATCTCCCGTTTGTTCAAGGCCGCTCCAAGGTTAGGCATCAGGAGCACTGCGACATCGTTGATCTGCTTGGCCCGGACCGTGAATCCACGCACCTTGAATATAAAGCGACACTGCGTACCCACGCTGAGGGTGGTGAGGTGTTCAAGCCGCTTGAGACCGCCACCCTCAAAACCATTGCGGCGTTTATGAACTCCCGAGAAGGCGGAACCCTGCTCATTGGGGTGGCTGATGACGGCACTGTTCATGGCCTTGACTCTGATTACACCAGCCGCTCGAAGCGCGACCAAGATCCACGGGACTGGTTCTTGCAGCACCTCGCCAACATCATCTCAGCATCGATGGGTGACGCCGCTGCCACCCTCGTACGCCCCCAAATCCACCGGGTAAACGGCGGAGAGGTGTGCCGGGTACAAGTCGACCCCGCCGGATTCCCCGTCGACGCCAAAGTCATCATCCAAAAACCCGGCGGACCGAAAGAAACCCGCACCGAGTTCTACGTCCGGATCATCAACGGCACCAAAGCCCTTAACACCGTCGAACGCGAAAAATACATCCAGCAGCGGTGGGGTTATTCGGAGCAGAGGGGACTTGGTTTGTGAGCTGGGCCGTCGTTCTGGGTCTCGGACTCGCGTGGGGCTTCTTGCATGTATTTTACCGTTTGGTCGAGTCGGAGTGGCCAGCCAGCTATTACGTGATCGAGCGAGATCTGGACCGACGGATCAGCTCGTCACCTATCGCATACTTGGCGTTTCGATTTGGGCCCGTTTATGCGATGAGCGTGTTTTTGGCGGTAACTCTTGCCCGATTGGGCGAACCGATTGTGGTCCCGTCGCTTTTTCTAGGCGCATTACACATGGCATCCACTTCGGGTCGAGCGACGTTCAGTCTGATGAGGCGCGGGCAAGCAAGTAAGCGGCCGCTGGTGCTTACCTTTCACCTTCTGGTGAGCTTTGTTACGGTTGCTGTGGCGATTGCAGGCAGCCTCACCGAATCTTGGTACGCGGCTCTGGTGCCGCCGGCAGAAGAGCTCAGCTCTAACATCTGGACAGGACTTCTTGCGGGTGTTATCGGGGCCTTTCTCGTGCATGTAACACGGTTTGAGGGTGGTGACCTGCAAGGCGCTCTTGAGAAGTCCCGACAGGCCATTCCAGATGAGGTATGGGACTTCGCCCGCGACACGGCTCAACGAGTCAACGGGGAACCGCGTCTTGTCCACGCGTTTCTCCTTGTGGAGAACCTGCAGCGTCCTAAGTGGGTCCGGCGTGCCGAGCAGGTTGCGGGCCGGCTATTCGGCGCTGGGACATACGGCCCACTTCAGCTCAGTTTATCGGCACCGCGACCTGAGCTTGGTGCCCTTGAAAATGCAATTGAGCGTCGGTTTGCTGGCCAACGAGCACCGCTCATTCTCACTAGCTGGGGCGCTCCAAAGAGCGATGAGCAGTGGATCCGAGTGTTTGCTCTGGGCCACAACCCTTCCAAGGAGTTTGCAGACGACGTGGTACTTGCATACCAGTGGCTTGAGTATCCCCGTAGATCGAAAGCCCTGATTTTTACCGAGCGTAGAGCCCCGGACAATCTGCCGACCCTTGAAGTACATCGAGTTGGTAGGAAGGGAGCTACGATGCTCGTTTCCGGCACAGCTGTTGCGTACGAAGGTACGGTCGTCGTGCGTCAAGCTGACGAGTGGGGGCAAATACTCAAAGAGTCGTTTTTCACCTGCGACGTCGGTGCACCTGCCCGTGGTGCCTTCGAGGCTGAAATCGAACTCCTAACAGAGACCGCCACAGTCGAGCTGATGGATCAGGCGTTGCTCGAAGAGGAGACTCAGTCCAACCCCGTGGAGCTTTCCGAGCGGACCATCCGGATCCCCGCCATCAAATGAACGCTTCTACATCTGCGTCGATGCCCTGACAGCCTGATGAGGACCAGCAACTGACGAGCATCCGACGCGATCTGTCACCTGCTCAAAGAAGATGAACGGGATGTCCCTGACGTCTTCCTTGTCCCACCTGTAGGGTTGTTTGCGCCGTCGGGCATCGTCCGGACCGTGGTTCGCATGGCTAACTTCTACAACTTCAGCGGTGTCGATTTTCGGTGGGAACAGTGGGAAGACGACGGGCTTCCGGATTTGGTGGACCAGCGCCTGTTAGCGGTCGGTACTTATAGCCCTTCGGCGGTTGAACGGTGCATGGAGCTGGTGGACGAACTTGAGGATCGGATCGCTTCGGCCGGGAGTGCCTCGGGGGTGGCAGGCTTTTTGCGTGGAGCTGTGACCTGGACGGATGAGTGTGACCGGCGGGCGGTGTTGCGGACACTGGAACGCCTGGGCGGGCTTCGGGTTGACCCGTTGCCGTGGTTCAAGATCACCGAACCGCCGGTGAATATGCGTCGTCGAGTCCTGACCGATATTGAACGCGGTTTGGTGCGTTACTGTGCGCTAGCGAACCCGACCCGGGCGGCGATTGTCGGTGCATTGGACAGTGGCGTCGCGAGCGGGGAGCTAGCCGAGCTGCGGGCGTCGTCGGTGATGATTGACGGAACCGGTACCGCTGTTGGGCTCCGCTTGGGCGGAACAAGTCGACATAACCGCTCCGGTTACCCACAAGCCGCTCCTAGGACAACCGAGATCGCTTTTTGGGCACAACCAGCGTTTACTGAGCTGGCTACGCATTATCGGGACGATGAGTTGATCCTCTATGGCGGCAATTCGCCACGCCCAGCATCGCGGCAGTCAGCGGTTTTGATGGGGGCCCGCACGGTTCTAACCGACGCTGGGTTGAGTGGAGACGCGACGGTGCGGCCGCTTTCGATCCGAAATACGTTTGGTCGAGCGTTCTATGACTCCGGAAATGACCTCGAGGCCACCGCAGGAATACTTGGCCATGACGATTTCATGTCGGTGGCCCGCGAAATCGGGCTCCGCGAACACAAACCACGTCGACGGGTGAAGTCCGCCGCGGCGGCGTAGCTCATTGGCATAGTGACAAGGGGATTTCAGCGGCCTAAGGGGGTTGCGTCCTTTTCGGCCGCTCGGGACCGTACACGGCTCCATAGCTGCCTATAGCCAGCCGGGCCGGTAATTCGACTACCGGTGCTGTTGCAGCTGTTGGTTGCTGTCGCAACGAACCGCTTTTGGTAAAGCCTCAGACACAGGTTCCACGGCGTCGAAAACCTTTGTATGGGATGATCCCCGAGAGCATCAGCAGCCAGGAGGATCGCCTTGCTAAAGAAGATATCGACCGCGGTCGCAGCCATGCTGCTCGTACTCGGTGCCGCAGCACCGGTAACAGCCGACACCTCTTCTGCGATGGAGGGGTTTTTGGTGCGGGTCCATGCTGATTTGGGGCTCGGTGGTCCGTCGGTGAGCGATGTTGAGGCTGCGGTTTTGGCGTGGGAGGCGTGCGAAGCGTCTCCGGGCTCGTTGGTGATGGATCTTCTTGAGGGCCCATTTCTAGCTGAGCATGGTGATCTCAATAACGGTGATTTCATCGCGGCCGTGTACCAGCACGCGTTGCAACGCACTCCTGGCACTGCCGGGGCGGCCTATTGGGAGGATCTGCTTGATAGGGGGACGCCAAGGTCGGCGGTGGTGCTCAGCTTCTCTCAGTCGGCTGAAGTAATAGCTGCAACCGAGACCGGTACGTCCGGGGCACTTGGGGCGCCGTGCGAACCAGAACTCGACCCTGGAACCATCAACCCACCCGACCCGGGCCCAGGTGGTGGCTCAATGATTGAGTTGCCGAAGCCCCCGGCTCCGTCGGAGCCTGTTTCTGAACTGCGACGCTCATATCGGGAAGCTCTTGCTCGGATGTCTTCCAATGCGGTCGACGAGACTCCAGAGGGCGTGATCCACCGTCTCTACCACGCTGTCTTTGCCCGTCCAGCGGACGCCGAAGGACTCAAATATTGGGAGTCGCTCTCCGGCAAGGCGTATCGCCGGTCCATATCACCAGCCTGCTGCTGGCGTCGGACGAAGCGTCCTATTCACATACAGGTCTTGCGCCGGACCAGTTTGTAGAGATGCTCTATCGGCGAGTCTTGGGGCGAACGCCCGACAATGGTGGCTTTACCTATTGGACGTTACTCCTTCGTACAGGCAAACTCGACCGGGCCAGGTTCGTTGTCCTGTTAGCCCATTCGCAGGAGTTCATCGGATCGATCCGGGCCGCACACCAACCGCAGACCGACCAATAAACATCTCGGCCGGAAATGGTCACCAGCCCATTACTAGGCCTTCCCGATCGACGCGTTAGCTGCTTCAAGTGGGGTCGGCGACCCCGGCGATAGCCCGGTCAAATGGCGGCCCTGATGTGGTGGCCCGAGGATACGATGACGCCCTAGGAGGTGGATGCGATGGGCGATAGCGAGGGCAGTGAGCAGCAGTCGTCTGGTGGTTTGTCGGAGGAGGCGATTGCTGATGTGTTGGCCGGTCGGCGTAGCTATGACACCTTGCCTGGGCCCGAGCAGGCGGTGGTACGGGAGGCGTGGGAGGAGCGGATAGCGGCCCGTATCGCCACGCTGGACTTGGGAGCTGTATTTGAGGCGACGGGCCAGTCCTGGGTTGAGTTAGACGACGACGGCAACATCGTCGAACACACACCACGAAAGGCTGAATAGCTGCTTATCTGTCACAGCTATTTAGGCCCGTTGGTGTTTAGCCGAGTCGCTATCAGCGATTTGCCGGGGAGTGCCGTTGTTGGTTCTTCGGGATTGGCGGTTGGTCTCGTGTGCGCCAGAGGTGTGGTTGAGCACCTTTAGCGTCGATGAAACCAAAATCGAACAACCCCAAAGCTTCTGTTCGTTCAGTGTCGGATCCGGTTGTGTTGTGGTCCGACGTTGCCGGGACTGGCCCCATTCCGGAGGTTGAGGTACTACTTCGGGTTCGAGCTAAGGAACCGATTGCTGCTTCAACTCTGGGTCGGCTAGGTGAGCTTGCTGAGCGGTTCGCTACCCGGCTGGTAGCTACCGGTGTGGGTTCGTTGGCCGTGGCGACCGAGTTGGATTGTGACGGGTTTCTTTGGGCCCCTACTCGGCGTGGTAGGCCGCCTTCGATGCACACGGTGCATTTGCGGCGCACCGCGTTGCGGGACCTGTACCGGGTGCTGGCCGGCCTTGACCCCACAATTGTTGATCCCACGGCCCGGTGGGCCCGGTGCTACCTCGGCGGGTTGGGGCGAGTCGTGGTCATTCGGCCCAAGCTCAGACCGCTAACTACATCTCTGGGTTGCTTCGATCCGCTGGGGTGCAGGGCTCTGGGGTGCGGCCGGGTTCTATCCGGCTGTGGGCCGCGAGGACGGTACTGGAAACCGCTGGGGTTGAAGCAGCCGCCCGGGCGTTGGGGATTGGCAGTCTTGACGCCGCAGCCCGGGCGCTTGGCTACCAGTGGCAGCCGCCGCTATGAGCCGTCGCCACCGTCATCGGCCACCGCACCGCAACGACCACCTCGACGCACTGTTTGCTAGCCCCCTGATTCATGACATCGCCGCCGATATCGGGCCGGTGGGCCGTAAACGGCGCCGCCACCCCGTGGCGTTGCATTTGGCGTTTGGGGCCATGGCCCGCCTGTGGGGTTCCGCTAACCGTCTCGATGCTGAAACCGCCCACCCACAAACCTGGGCTGACATTGTGGAGCGGTATAACTCGGGGGCCGAAAACCATCCTGAAGGCGAAGTCCTCCATGCCGTGCGGGTTCCGCTTATCTCTGACACTTACCGGCATTTCCGGGACCGGCTCACCACCGATCCCTATCTCGACCGGTTCTCAGAAGCGTTCACCCACCACGCCGTAGCCACCGCTAACAGTGTTGGGCTGCTTGACCCCGGCGGTGGGGGTTCTCGAACTTACCCGGATCCGACCCGCACCATCTATGGCGACGGGACCGTGGTCCGGCCGCTGTATGACCCGGCCAACAACGGCCGAACCGACCCTGATGCTGAAGAACACGTAGGACATGACGGGCCGGTGTGGGGCAACGACCTGGTTATCATCGCCACCCGGGGCCCTCAGGTGCACCGCCGGGTGATTCTGGCGGTTGGGCGAGTGCATCAAAAAAGTCGGGAAGCCGACACCGCGGTCGCGCTAATCAGACAAGTACATGCCGAGGCTGGCGACGGGATTCAAGCCGTTGTTTATGACGGGGCGTTCCGGGGTGTGCATCACGAAACGATCATGAGCGAACTCGGCCTCATCGTGGTCAACAAAGTCCATCCCGCTAGCCGCAAAAAAGAGAAACGAACGTATCAACAAGTTCCGCTAGGCCAATGGGCACACACCGTGCTCAAAAATGAATGTGTCCACACCCTGGTTGCCCATGCAGGGGCGGTGCATGACAGCACGCTTGATGACAGCGGCAAACTGGTGCTCTCTGAACCGTTGCGACGCCAACAAATCCGGCGGTACACACGAGGACGCGACGGCGGATACCGCTTCACCCTCGGAGTCATTGTGCCCTGTCCGAAAGAGTCGTTCACCGCGTGGATCAGCCCACACCCCCAACCCGGCGACACCGGAAACCGCCGGCCCGACCAGCTCCGGTTAATCCACGAAAACGACGACTACTTCCAAACCCTCTACGGCTTGCGAAACGACAGCGAATCCATCAACGCGCACTACAAAGAAACCCTCAATGACAACCGGGCCTCAGCCCTCGGCTGGCGCCGCCAAGTCGTCGACCTCACCTCCTGGGCACTGCTAACCAACACCCTCGCCTGGCACCAGCACCGAATCTGCCAAGCTGAACGAAACAAAGCCGCCTGAGAGGTGGTTACCGCAGTCCCAAGTGTGTGGTCTCGGGGGGCTGTCAACCGTTAGTTAGGAGATCTCTATGCCAGGACTTGAGGGTGACGTTTGGCCTTTCCTTGACGGCTCGGCGACTGTGGAACTGGTGAGTGAGTACTTCGGCTCCGGCAAGGAGTCCCGCTCGCCTTTCACCGGGGCGCTCTTTGAGCGATTTGGCGGTGGTGGTGACGCTCCTGGACGCCGTCATAGCTTCGATCCCGCGGACCTAGTGGCGGTGACCCTGTTAGGTGTTGAGGTTCCTGGCCGAGCTGCACTGCGGATCCTCGACGAAGACGCGGCGGTGTTGAACGGCTTCCTTCAGGGGATCCCGGATGATGTCGATCTATGGGAGGCTGCTGAAGATGTGATCGCATCCGGCTCAGAAGCGGATAAGCTCTGGCATCACCTTGTTGATCTGCCGGGCGTTGGCTGGGTGACCGCTGGAAAGCTTCTAGCGCGCAAGCGCCCCCGTCTTATCCCGGTGTACGACCAAGTGGTGAAGGACGCCTTGATGCCTCCCGGGAAGGGTTTCTGGGCAGCGCTACATGCTGAACTGCAAAACCAACAACTCGTTGAGCGACTCAAAGAGATAAGGGCAGCAGCGGGCCTTGATGGTCGCATTTCGCTTCTCCGGGTGCTCGACGTTGCCGTGTGGATGCGAAACCGGGGAATCGAACAAGTCCAGAGAGACAGAGGCGGGCTAGCGCCCATTCCCTTCTCCCGGAGCCGCCGAAACTGACCGCTGCAACTTAGCCCCGCTGCCCCCTCGATCCCCTCTTCGCACTGCTATAGCGACGCGTCGTCGGCTTCCCCGAATCATGGCTGTAGGCAAGCTTCTGCTGTTGTTCCCAATTCAGAAGCTCCCGGCCAACGCAGCAGGGCGCTACGCAGTAGCGCCAGAGAGGTATTTCACGCAAGCCATCTCGAGAGCCTCAGCCAACGAGACCTGACGGGAATCGAACAAAGTTTGTGACTGCTCGCGTGCTTCATAGAAATAACGAACGGACTGAAATGTGTTGGCAACTGTGGCCAAGACCTGATCAATTGACTCGCCGTCCACCGGCTTGTACACGTCGCGCAGATGATCCAGAACCGGCTCTGGAAGCTTCTCGCTTAAGGCTTTCAAGTCATGGGTTCGGGGAACCTTGGTGCCCCCACCCAGGAGGATCGCCTTCATATAGAGTTCGCAGGCAAGGGCCAGGTTCACGCTCGCCGCAATAGGCAGCCAGTTGACGGTATGGAGTGCGACAGGTCGTTGCTCTAGACAACGTTCGCCCGCCAGATGAAATTGCCTGGCTTGGTTCAGAGCAATTCCTTCGGTAGTCACCCAGGAAGTCCTCGTTTCGGTGTGGAGATGCTTGGGCCGGGACGCCCCACCGAAACTACTTCTCTTGAGACTCCCATGCCTGGGTTGCGGCGCCTCCGAATGCCGTTTGCTACCAGAGGATCTGGCTCTGAAGAGCTTAAAAGCAAACACCAGCTAGCGCTAACGGGGAGAAGACACCCTGAAAGCAAAGGCGACAAATGGCCAGCCGCTTAGGAGAGCGCGCCTTGATGTTCGGCTCTCACTGCGTTCCAAAAACGGTCAGAAGACGTCCCAAGAACCACTCGCATATGGCGATTATTGCGGCTTAGAAGAGCAGGTCACACCTAATCCGCGGAAGTCCCACGAGGGCGGGACTTCCGCGCTTTGTTCCGCGTTTAGTTCCGCGTGTAAAAGCACTGTTTTACTTTAGCCGCGCCAGCCCCACCACCTATTTTCGGGCCGGTCACGGTAAAGGTAAAGAAATGTCCCAACGTTTGGTCTTGGTGGGGTTCGGCTGTTAATTCGGCTTCGTGGGTTAGTGAGCGTTTGGTCCAAAAGGATTGTGATGGGCGTAAAGTCGATTCCGGCCGAGGCGCGAGGCGTGCTCTCTGGCTAGTTCTCCGACTTAGCCACAGTTGTAAGTGTGGGCTTCGGTAAAACTTGGTTTCAGGCGACGGCCCGAGTTATTGCAACGGCACGTTAAAGTAACCAATAAGACACCCAAAAGGGGGATGGATGGCAAGCTTCACCGGTATTTCACACCTCGACTTATCTGTTTCCGACGTTGAAGCCAGCGCGCAGTGGTACGCCGAGGTTCTCGGGCTCAAACGGGTGGCAAAATCTGAACGCGAAGGCCGCACCATGGTGGTTTTAATTCACCCCGACACCAACTTGATCATCGGCCTAAACGAGCACCACACGGCTGATGTGCGTACTTTCGATGAACGGAATTCAGGGCTTGATCATGTTGGCTTTGCGGTACCGGAACGTGCCGATCTAGACGCTTGGCAAAAACGGCTGGCCGAAGCTGGGGTCAAGCATTCACCGGTTGAAGATGTCGAAGTGGGTGCTGCTTTAGTGTTTCGTGATCCCGACAACATTCAACTTGAGTTCTGGTGGACCAAACCTCGCTAGGAAACCAAGTCGGTAACGGCGTCACGCAATTGGCCTGCTTGTTAGGCTTCGACTATGGAAAATCCGTTTGACCTTAGTGGGCATGTGGCCCTCGTAACTGGCGGCAATAGTGGCATCGGCCTCGGCATGGCCGAGGGTTTGGCGGCGGCAGGTGCCAACGTGGCCATTTGGGGACGTAATGAAGCCAAGAACGAAGCCGCTGTCGAAAAACTAGCTACGTACGGAACTGACGTAGCCGCCTGGGTTTGCGATGTCAGCGATGAAGAACAGGTAGAAGCCAGCTGTCAACAGGCGGTAGAGCGCTTCGGCCACATTAATTCATGCTTCGCTAACGCCGGTGTGGGGGGTTTCGCTGAGAGTTTCCTAACTATGGACCTTGAAGAATGGCGCCGAGTAGTCAGCATCAATCTTGAAGGGGCCTTTCTCACTTTGCGAGCGGCCGCGAATCATATGGTTGAGCGCGGTCAAGGCGGCAGTCTCGTAGGGGTGGCATCGCTGGCCGCTATATCTGGTCAGGCCCGTGGTGAGCATTATTCGGCGAGCAAAGGAGGGCTTGTATCTATGATGCGCTCCATTGCCGTTGAACTGGCCCGCCACCAAATTCGAGCCAACACTGTTCTTCCTGGCTGGATCGATACACCCATGACCGGCGGATTCGACTTTGATGCCTTCCGCCAAAAAGTACTGCCACGAATACCTGCACGGCGTGTGGGCCTTCCTGAGGACTTTGGCCCGATCGCGGTTTACCTAGCCTCGCAATCGACCAATTACACCACTGGGCAAGAGTTCATCATCGATGGAGGCTACATGGCCTTCTAGATGGCCGCCTCGCCAGTGGCCCATTGATCTTGTTATGAGTTTCATGCGCTAACCGCACAAAACTCATAACAAGATCAACTCGTGCTTTCGATGTACGTGGTGGCGGAACGGCTAGAGCATGGAAACGGCGTGATTGGACTCAGCCAGGTTCCACCTGCGACATTAACGAACCCCCCGTCTGTCAACGATGGAACCGCCTGACTGGTGTCCACCTGGCAAGCAAACTCGAGGTCTTTGGACCAGCCTCGAGCAATGGCTTCACGACCAGATACGCAATTAGCAATCGTCTCCTGAACGTTCGATCTGAAT
This sequence comes from Acidimicrobiia bacterium, assembly GCA_041676705.1. Taxonomy (NCBI): domain Bacteria; kingdom Bacillati; phylum Actinomycetota; class Acidimicrobiia; species Acidimicrobiia bacterium. The sequence goes on along the minus strand of JBAYRL010000002.1, from coordinate 180,141 downwards.
CCTTCCCATAAATGGATGGCTCCCTCGGCTTCGGGTGAACGAGTGCCACGGAGTGTGCTGAGCACGGCTGCAGCTCCTAAGTGGTCCTCAAGCGAGGGCCGCAAAGAACCATCAGGCCAACGTTCGCCACAGGCGATCACAGTTGCGCTCTCATGGTGCTTAGTAACCCATTTGCCAACGGCGGTCGCGTTTCTTAAACAGGCTGCGTAAACGACAGCGCCCGTTTGGCCTTCCAACACAGCGCAGGTTGAACCATTCGGCGACGGTAAGACCACCCGGTCACTGGGGCCGAGGTTGAGCAGGCTCCTTGGTGAAAGCGAAGGCCCGTCGGCGGCTAGTGGGTCGGCCAGAACCGCGCGCATCTCCACAGCGTATTTGTGCCTAAAGGCTATTGGTTTATGCCGGAAGGCCATGCGCAGGGGGTCTGTTCGTTTTATCTCTGCTCACGGACTTGATGCGAAGCGTTGCTACAACACCGGCAGTTTGAGCGCCTCGCCGGATTGAGGCGGTCGCAAGCCGTGTCACCATAGTGCCAAAGGCGACTGCCTGCGGAAGCGCGCTATAAAGGTGATCGATGATTGAATTTGATGTAGCGGAACCCGTTGATGCTCAAGACGCACCTCTTGCCCTGGTTCTTTTGCACCCACACCCCGACATGGGCGGAGACCGGTTTCATCCTCTGATCAGCGAGCTGCATCGACGCCTCTCACAAGCAGGTTACGGCAGCATCCGTTTCGATTTTTCGTCGTCTACACCCGATGTGGCCCAAGCTGAAGTTCAAGCTGCTCTTGAATTTGCACGACTGAAGTGGCCCCACGCACGCCAAGTTCTGGTGGGCTATTCCTTTGGCTCCGCCATAGCGTGCAACATGGACGATCCGTCGATCGGCGCATGGGGCCTGGTAGCCCCAGTGGCAACGGCCCTAGTTACCTCGAACTTGGGACAAGACCAGCGGCCAAAACTGTTGATAGTGCCCGAAGATGACCAGTTCTCATCGCCAGACGCAGTGGAAACGGCGATCCACTCTTGGCACTCGACCGAGACGGTAATAGTTCCCGGAGACCATTTCTTGGGTGCCTCGCTCGACCGCATTGTTGAACTGATCTTGGCTTGGGTCAGCTCTGAAGAGGTTTCCGTGAACTTGTAGTGAGTTTTAAGCGCTATCCGCAGAAAACTCACTACAAGTTCGTGCAACCCAAAAGCAGTGGTTTATAGGAGGATGCGTCCGAGTTTGTGGCGCAGAATTTCTTCGGCGTCTTCGCAGATTCCTGACATGAGCTCATGGGCCGACTGAACCGAGCTAACTAGCCCTGCGGCAGGCCCCATGGGTATGTGGTCGGTTCTAGGGTCGGGATCATCGCTGGAGTAGGCGAAGGTCTCTTGAAGCTCACGCCTTTTGCCTGCGACCTCGTCCTCGTAGCCATGCCAAGCTTGAGTGAACTTATTGTGGTAAACCCGCTCACCAATTGTTTCGGGCCAGGGCAACCCGCCAAGCTCATCCCACGCCCGAGTAAAAATGGTGTCGGAACCATCGGAGGCCACAATAAGGTCTTTCACCTTGGCGTGTACTTCCACGGCTTCTTTCGTGGCCATAAAGGCGGTGCCTAACAACGCCCCGTCAGCCCCACAGGCTAATACTGCCGCCAAAGTAGGCCCGTCGGCAATGCCACCCGCCGCCAATGTCACCACATCGGGGTGACGTTTTAGCACTGCCGACAAGAACGGCAATAGCGCCATATGGCCGGTGTGTCCGCCAGCTTCGTTGCCTTGAACCACCAATACATCGGTACCGGCCTCAACTGCAACATCCACGTCTTGCATGGTTTGTGCTTGGCAAATCACACGCGCTCCCCGGGCCTTAACTTGTTCTATCCACATGGTCGGATCGCTAAATGAGAGCATTACCACTGGGGTTTCAGCTTCGACGGTGGCGTTAAAGTTCACCGGTGATAATGCGAGAAATGGGGTAATAAAGCCTATTCCAAAGGGCTTAGAGGTTTGCGAGCGCACCTTTGTGATCTCAGCGTGAATCCACTCGGCACCTCCTGGATGCGCACCTCCAAAGGTACCTAAACCTCCGGCAGCGGACACGGCAGCGGCGAGAGCACCCCCACTGTGCAGTGCCATAGGGGCCGACATTATTGGATATTGAAGATCGAAAAGTTCACTGAAACGGGTGTGCAGCATATGCGAATCGTAGACCAACGATTGGCCCATACGTCACAGGAGCAACCATCAACTCAATAGGTTGCTGATTATTTATCCATCCAGATTTGACTGACGAACGTCACGGCTCCGGCGGCGCCGCGGCCTTCGATACCTCCCGGCAGCGTCCATCCGGCCACGTTATGAACCTTGTTAGTGCTGTATAGAGCGTTGGCGGTGGCACCGGTCCAGGTGTTGGGCACGTTTTCCGCAAAGTCCATCATGATGTTCTCGACTGCTTCATAACGCACGTTGAAATCGGCATTCGAACGAAGAATTTCCAGCTGTTCATCTACATAGTCGCTGTGATAGTTCGTTACATTGCCGGGCGTTATAGCCGGGTCAGAAAATTGAGTGTAGAGGGTGGTGTAAGGGTCCGATTCTCCACCATTTCGCCAACAGGTGATCATATAGTTACCTACGTATGGTGGGTCGGTGTCGGCACTGCCTACAGCACGTGAAATTTGGGTTGGATTGTCAACCTGCTCCAATGTCACTTCAAATCCCACGTCGGTCCACAGTTGCTGGTAACCCTGAGCCACCTGAATCAGCGTTGGGTCGGGAGGGCACATGAAGTCGATTTCCACGGGCGCTCCGCTTGCTTTGCCATCGGACCGCTCCGGGTCATTCACGTATTCGTCCAACAGCTCACGAGCTTTGTCGGGCTGATTGGTGGGCCATGCGGCAGCAACTTTTTCGGAATACCACGGTGATTCTGAGCTGAAATATTGGGTTTGGGGTGGTGAAATGCCAGTGCCATCGAGAATGGCAACGAGGGCGTCTTGGTCCAAAGCAAAGGCCAAAGCGCGTCGAATTCTGACGTCGTTGGTTGGTGGTACGGCGGTATTAATGATCGAGCTGCCTGAGGAGTTCCCTACGGTGAAGTAAACCTTAAGCTCGCCGGCTTCTTCGGCTGCTAGGGCTTGACGAATTGGGCCTTGTCGTAGACTCTGGCCCAATTGCACGTCGCCAGCGCGTACTGACTGTAAGCGAGAATCCTCGTCAGGTAGTGCCCTAAAGACAACTTTATCCAGATAGGGGAGCTGAACACCGTTCTCATCGGTGCGCCAATAGTCATCATTCTTTACCACCACCAAGTCGGCATCTCGCGCCCAACTCTGCAATTTGAATGGACCTGTACCGACGGGTTGGCTGCCGCAGTTGTCGCCTGCGGCCCGGCAAGCTTCAGGTGAAAAAGGCCATCCCATGGCTCCAGCGAGAAGGTCAGGGAAAGCAGCGCTGCCTTGGTGAAGTACGTAGGTGTAGGTAAGTGTGTCGTCGACTCGTACCTCATCAACTTGTGCCGCATTTGAGAGGTTGGAGCCCGGTGCCGACAAGAATTCGTCGAAAATGGTTTTCATTACTTCAGCCGTGAGCGCGGTGCCATCGTGAAATTTGACGTTTTCGCGTAAGTTAATGGTCCACTCGGTGAGGTCATCGTTGGGCTCGATCGACTCGGCCAGATAAGGGTGGATGTCGCCGTCTGCTCCTCGATATGCAATCGGGTCATAAATTGCTAGGGCGACCATGACACCGGGGTTAGAGAACGAGCCTTCGCCTGGTTTCCACGAGTTCGTTTCGGCTTCCAACCCTACATAAAGTGTGCCGCCGAGAGTGACTTCAGCATTATCGGTGGTGGGAACGGTGGACTCGTCACCATTGCGTGTAGTGCTGGTATTCGATGAGCCACCCGATTCATCGTTGTCACTACACGCTGCGCCTACGAGCGTGAGCGCTAGAACCACCGCCAAAAAGCGACTAATTGAAGCCTTTGACATACCTTCCCCCCGGAAGTCATTGAATTGTTGGAGGAAGGCTAGCCGAACTTAAAAACCGCGGTATCGAATTTCTGCAATTAAAGACCGCTGTGTCAACGTTCGGCTCGGCGTTAGGTCTGATCTCGAAGACAAAATAGCTCACCGTGCCACAAGGCCAAAGGCGTATGTGCGCTGCTAGGGTCCCTCAAAGCTGATGGATGTGGGGTTTTAGCGGCCCTTGAAGGTCGGGTCACGCTTGTCGCGGAAAGCTTTCAAGGCTTCGATGGCGTCTTCGCTAGTCAGGTTCACTGCTTGAGCTCGGGCTTCATCTTCTAGGGCTTGTTCCATAGAAACCATGTGAGCATTATTCAACATGGTTTTGGTCATCGACAGCGCTAGTGGTGGTCCGGCAGCTAAACGAGTGGCCCACTCGTTCACGACGGCATCAAGTTCGGAGGCAGGTACCACCCGATTGACAATTCCGAAATCGGCCGCTTCTTCGGCCGAAAGAATGTCGGCGAACAACGCAATTTCTTTCGCTTTATGCAGCCCGATGAGACGGGGCAACAGCCACGATCCGCCAAAATCGAGCGAAAGACCACGCCGGGCGAAAATGGCCGAAAAACGTGCCTGGTCAGAACTAACAATCAAATCACAACCAAGTGCCAAGTTGAGCCCCGCCCCGGCGGCCACTCCATTCACCTTAGCGATGGTCGGTTTAGCCAAACGGTGTAGTCGCAACGCCACATCACCAATGGTGCGCAACCGCTCGAGATGGTGGCGCTCTCGCCCAGAGCGATCACCCGAAAGGTCGGCACCCGAACAAAATGCGTCACCGGCTCCGGTGATGATCAATACCCGGTCGTCATCGTTCTTCGAGACCTCGCTTAACGTTGAGTGAAGCTCGTCAAACATGGTCGGGTTAATGGCGTTCTTGATTTCAGGCCGATTCAGCACGACCGTAACAATGCCGTCCTGCCTACTTACCACCAGTGTGTCCACCTTGTGGCTCCTTCTTCTGAGCAATCCTTGTTCTTCTGAGCAATGCTTGGTCGATTCCATACCTCGCCAATTCGAGGTGGCATCGAGTAAACGACTTTCGGTGAGGTCCCTGATCACCGTCGACTATTCTCAACACTACATATTCGAGACAGCATCACGAGGGGAAAGTAATGGATAACGAGGCCTACATCATTGATGCCCTGCGTTCGCCACGAGGAAAAGGTAAAGAGTCTGGGGCCCTGCATCTGGTTCACCCTCAACGAATCTTGGCTCAAGTCCTAAACGCCTTGGCCGAACGTAACAACCTAGACACAGCGCAAGTTGACGATGTTGTAATGGGCAACAACTCGGGGGTTGGTGATCACGCAATGGACATCGCCCGCAACGCTGCCCTCGATGCTGGTTGGTCACTTGATGCGCCTGGCGTGACTGTGAACCGATTCTGTGGTTCAGGCCAGCAAGCGGTCAATTTTGCGGCTATGGGTTTGCGGTCCGGATTTCAAGACGTTGTAGTGGCCGGCGGCGTAGAGTCGATGTCGCGAGCTGCACCTTTGCATGTCGATGGGTTTACTGCCAACAACGCCCATCTTCGTGCTCAATACGACATGGTGCCCCAAGGCATCTCAGCTGACCTTATTGCCACGATTGAAGGGTTCAGCCGTGAGGAATGTGATGCTTTGGCGGTTGAAAGTCAAAGACGGTGCGAAACTGCGGTGAACGAAGGCCGTTTCGACAATGCCTTAGTGCCCATATATACCGATGAGGGCACGCTGGCGCTAGATAAAGACGAACATCCGCGGCCCGGTACCACGGCCGAAATGTTGGCTGGCCTTAAGCCAAGTTTCGCTGGCATGGGCGGTTATAAGGCCGAGGGTGAAGAGAAATCTATCGACGAGCGGGCCATGGTTGCGTACCCACAGGTCAAATCAATCAACCACGTGCATCATGGTGGAAACTCATCCGGCGTGGTGGACGGTGCGGCAGCTTTGTTGCTGGCTTCTCGAGAAGGAATTGACCGCTTTGGGTGGAAGCCCCGAGCCAAGGTCGTCATGACTGCGGTTTCTGGAGTTGATCCCGTGATAATGCTCACCGGCCCTGGTCCAGCCGCACTGCGTTGCGTGCAAAAAGCTGGTATGACGCTTGATGACATCGACCTTTTCGAGGTGAACGAGGCCTTTGCATCGGTGGTGTTGAAATTCTTTAAAGATACTGGCGTTGATCCGGCTAAGACGAATGTGAATGGCGGTGCCATGGCGCTAGGTCATCCCATTGGAGCAACCGGTGGAATGCTAATTGGCACGTTGCTAGACGAAATGGAACGCCAAGACTTGCAAACCGGTTTGGTTACCATGTGTACCGGTGGCGGAATGGCAACAGCCACCATAATCGAACGGGTTTAGTCCCTGAAAACGCTCTCCTCACCCACTCTGGCCTGCCTAGACCCGGTGAGGTGAGCGCCGTCGGATTGAGAGCCGCGGTTAGGTAAATCGGTCGTTTGCGAACGGCTACGGTTGCCCGAAGCCAAGATGACCTCCGGCCGGCTTGAAAAGCTCAACCAGGTTACTATCACTAGTGCTATTTCGATGCTTTCGAGACACACCTCGGTTAGGCACTACCCAGTATTAGCTACGCTAATAAATGCAATAAAAACTTATGACCACGCGCTTGTGAGGTTGTGAATAGCCCATACGATTGAAATATGGCTATGACAACTTTAGAAGAAGTGCAGGCCGCTTTGTCGGACGACGGATACACCGAAGAGCTGGTTAGTGAAGGCGCGAAGCTTCAGGTTGTGTCTTCGGGTGCGCAGTATGATCCCCATGATCTAACGGTTTCGCGTGTGGTTCGTTTCGGCCGTATCTCCACCGATGAAGAAGAGGCCCTGTTGTTTGCGCTGTCGACCTCTGATGGTCTTGCTCTTGGTACCTATGCCCCGGTAGCGCGCCCGACCCTAGAGAAAAACGACGCTGACATTGTAACGATTCTCGATGACCAAACATTGCCCAGCGTTGAACACGCTGACCATGGGGGACACGACCATGTGGCAGCGGTGTTTGACGATCGTAACGATGCCCATGCCGCCACGGTTGAGCTAACGACAATGGGAATCAGCGACGAGCTATTGGGCCTAGCCCTCCGAGAGGGTGATCCGAAACCTTCGGAAACCGATGCCGAAGCCGAGATGATCCAAGGTGTAGGTGTGGGCGCTGCCGTCGGTGCTTCCGTCGGATTTCTAAGTGGTCTACCTTTCGCGGCGCTGGCGCTGGTGCCGGGAGGAGTAATCGGCCTTGGCGGCATGTTGGCTATAGGCGGCGGTGCTTCAGTGGTTGGTGCCATGCTCGGCGGCTACATGGGCATTGGGGCCAACGCCCAGGCTTATGACGAAAGTGTCGAGATCGACCAGATTCAACTGGAACCCGGTCAAACACTCATTGCGGTATGCAGTCACGGCGATCCGGTTGGCGTTTCTGAAGCGATGGAGCGCCATGGTGGCAAGCTTGTTCGTCGTGCCGAGGAAGGTTAGCCAGCCGAGAATCGGTTGAGGTCTAGGAACCAGGGCGGCTGGCGTGGCTTTGTCGCCGCAGTGGTCTCAGTGACACCCCGGCCCAAACCAACGCTGCCACCGGCCCCAACAATAGCCAGTGCTCGGCCCCTAAAAAAGATGCCAAACCTGCACCGCCAATGTAACTGAGCAAGACCGTCACCAGGATGATGACCGGTACGTTGTGAAGACCGCCGTTGTTTTCAAACCAGTTGCCACGTGCGGCCATATGAGACACGGCCTTCTCACCAATTCGAACTATGGTGCCAGTGCCGTATGTGGTGGCAATTTGCACTGAGCGGACACGACGAAGCGCGGCGGTTTGGATACCCATTGCGGCGGCGCCCAAGGCCACAAAGGCCAAGTCTCCAGCGCTGACCTTAGTTGAGAAGCCCGGGTGCCACAGGCAGAGGCCGGCGGTCATCAGCGCAATCAAGATCGCCTCGGCCCACACAAGTACATGGGGTTGCACGGCCAAGCCAGCTCTGCGACGGCGGGTGTGGTAGGCGGTTGCCACAATAACTCCGCTGACGAAACCAAGAATTGCCACCACCGGAGCTTCGGCGTTTCGCCACGCAAACTCGCCAGTGAAGATTCCGAGATGAATCATGTTGCCGCTCATATTCGCCACGAAAACGTTGACGACGTTTAGGTAGATATGGGCGTCAACAAAGCCAGCCACAGCGGCCAATAGTGCTGCTAAACGTAGAGGTCCGGTGGGGTGGTAAGCCTTAGTTGGCATAAATGCTATGGCGCAGGAACGCTACCGCAGGTGAGCGCAAGGTTGCGCTCGACCAAGCGTACGCTAGGCCCAACCAGCGAAACTCTAAACCCAACCGACAGTTTACCCCTCCACGCCAGTAGTTTCCCAGGTTGCTCCAATGGGATTAGACGGGAACTTCATAGGTGGCGCTAAGCACCCCGCGGGCCAAAATATTGCTGGCAATGGTGAAACCAACTACCGCTGGCGATGCCGATTCGTCCAGTCCGAGTGATGGTACCGACAGGGCGTGAACAGCAAAAATGTAACGATGCGGACCGTGACCAGCGGGCGGGAACGGCCCCGTATATAGAGTGTGTCCGGTATCATTACGGGCATGTGTGGCCCCATCGGGTAGACCAGGCAACACGCCCGAGGCGGCTCCAGTGTCTAACGACGTGACCGATGCTGGCAGATCGAACAACACCCAATGCCAAAAACCACTGCCAGTAGGCGCATCGGGATCGAAACAGGTGATAGCAAAGCTTTGGGTCTCGGGCGGGAACCCTTCCCACGACAACTGGGGCGAAACATTATCGCCATCCGATCCGAAGTTGGCGTCGGCCACGAAGCGTTTGTCGATGGGGCTTCCCGGAGCGATATCGGTGCTGGTTACGGTGAAGCTAGGAACCTCGGCCAAATAATCATAGGGGCTTGGTGGTTGAAAGCGATTAGGTGCAGGCATGTAACCCTCCGAGTGGGCGCGTGTTCAAAATATGGCAAGAGCAGTAGCGTAGGTCTTTGTAGATATCAATCATAGGGGGCCGCATGACTGAGATTGTGGGAAGTACGAATTCCACCGAAACCATCGAATTTTTCTTTGACCCTATGTGCCCGTGGGCTTTTCAAACGTCATTGTGGATTCGTGAAGTACGAAAACAGGTCCCCCTTGATATTAAGTGGAGCTTCTTTTCTTTAGAGGAAATTAACCGCGAAGAAGGTAAAAAGCACCCGTGGGAGCGCCAATGGTCTTACGGTTGGTCACAAATGAGGGTTGGTGCGCTACTTCGTCGAGAGAGCATGGCAGCTCTCGACCGGTGGTATGAGGCTGTCGGCACCGCGTTTCACCTGAACGGCCGACGAACTCATGAACCTGACACCCACCGCAAGTTATTAGGTGAGCTGGGTTACAGCCCCGAGCTGTTGGATGAAGCCTTGGATGATTCCACCACCACCGAAGAGGTACATGCTGACCACAATCGGGCCGTTGTCACCTACGGCGGATACGGGGTGCCAATCATTGTATTGCCGGGCGACCACGCCTTATTCGGACCGGTCATCACGCCTGCACCCACTGGTGCCGAAGCGTTACGCCTTTGGGACCTGGTTAGGGGTTGGAGCGAATTCCCCCATCTCTACGAGCTCACTCATCCAAAAACGGAAGAAGACCACCGCCATATCGGACAAAGCTTCGACACCTACCTGCGTTCTAGAGCCTGGCGTACCATCCAAAATCCGGCACCTTAGCTGATCTTGTTGATGAACCTTAACAGCAGCGGATCCATGTCGCCCACTGGCTTTCCAGCGTCCATTTGACGGTCTTGGCGTAACAAGGTTTGCCGGGTCAGCTTTCCAATTCCCGGATGTATTGCCAGGGGCCTGAACCCATTAGTAAACGATGTTGAGCACCACTAAGGCTGGCGTCAGAGGTTTCATAGCCAGCATCTTCTGACCACATCAAGACCGGTTCGCCACTGGCCGAGAAACGCGATTCGTAGAATGGAAGCGGCTGGCGCAAACTAGCCAGTTGAATGGCCTCGGCAACGCTCGAAGCGTGAGCTAGTTCGGAAAGCGTGACAAAAGTGGGTGGTGCTAAATCCAGCTCGCCAGCGTTTCGACGTTCGATCACCTGCTTTGGCGGCAGCCAGATGTGATCGTGGATTTCTTGTCCGTCGATAGCAACATCTCCCGCCGCCGCAGGTGCTACGAAAAACCAAGTATCAAAACGCTTGGGGGTTTGCGGTGGTGGCAACCAGCGTGAAAACGGAACCATCTGACCTGGCTCCAGCAACAGACTGCACTCTTCGATCGTTTCACGAGCAGCCGCGATCCGCATCGTTGCTTCCAGCGGATCGAGTGGCTCACCATCAGAACCAAGCAGAGTCTTGGCCAACTGGTGATCGCTATCTTCCACCCGCCCACCGGGAAACACCCACAAACCACCAAATATGCCCGATGGGTTGCGGCGCAGCATCAGGGTGGAAAGACCATCAGGGCCATCTCGCAGTAAAATTACGGTGGCGGCTGGAATGGCTGGCATGGGACTGCCCTTATTGGACATCAGTCTCTCAGGGTCGAAACCCGATTTCGATGGTGCCACAGTGATGCACTCCTTCAACCTGTGATTCATCCAAGCATGGCGGTTAAATGATTCTTGGTCCACCACAATTGTGAATCGACACCGAGATATTCAGGCGATTGAAATTTGGGCTGCCTAGAGACCCCACGCGGAACCGTCTAGATTAAAGACCTACTAAATCGTGACCATGGTCCACCTAGGACAGGTCTACCGCACGAGTAGAATAGCTTGTGCAACACTCTTTTACCCCCGACCATGGCAAGGGAGCCTCATGGCTGTCGAAAATAGTTTTGCAATCAACGTATCCACCGAAGGAGAGGTGGAGGAACGTGATGTCGAGAGGGCACTAGACAAACTGAACACTGTGGTGCGTGTGTCATCGAGCCCTGCACTTCTAGGTCGTATCCGACTGATTATGGAAGCTGACCCAGCACGAGAACGGCCCGCCAAAGTTATTGGTTCGGTCGACCTCGACGGCCAGGTTGTGCGCGCCTATGTCGCCGCTGCCACCATGCCCGACGCCATCGACAAATTTGAAGAGCGAATTCAGCGCCAAATTAGCGACCACTCGTCACGTCGCCGGGCGTTGCAGCGTAAGAACCTAGAGGCTGGCGACGGTCACTGGCGTAAGGGCGACATCCCCCAAGACCGGCCTGTCTTTTTCGATCGTCCCCTTGAAGATCGTGAGATTGTTCGTCGTAAGAGCTTCACTCCCGGGCCCTCAACCCCCGACGAAGCAGTTTTCGATATGGAAACGATGGACCACGACTTCTTCTTGTTCAACAACGTCAACACCCAAGAAGACAACCTGGTTTACCGCGCCAGCGAGCAGGGCTACAAAATTATTCAACCAACGCCGAACGGCGACGCCTTGAATTCATGCAGCGAGCAAATTCAACTTTCGAGCGTGGCGCTACCTACTCAGAGCGTGGATGACGCTGTCGATGCGCTGAATGGTAGTGAACTCAAGTTTGTGTTCTTTATTGACGAGAGTACCGATCGAGGTGCCGTAATCTATCGCCGCTACGACGGACATTACGGCCTGATCACCATCGACGAATAAGTTTTGCTGCCGAGGATTCGTGCTATAGCAGAGCATGTTTTCTCAATAGAGCAATAGCCATTGCTAGCAGCGCTTACCGCTTTGGTAGTAACCGTTTGTATTTCGGTCCAGGCCTCGGTTTCTAAACCGGCGCTTGGACCGATTTTTTCGGTGCCGTTCGTGGCAGCAACGAATCTTCTAGGTCAATTACCAAGTCACGGCGCACGGCGGCCTTAGATTGGTCGTCCCAGAGATTCACCCGTTGGAGTGGGTCCTCATAGAGATTGTAAAGCTCACCTTCGGTCCCATCATGCACAGTGCCCGGGCGATAAATGGTCGCTACCCAGCCGTCTCTGGTGATGGTGCGTAAATACATAGAGACGCCGAATATCTCGCTGTCCCATTCTGTCAAAGACCGTTCGAAACCTCTTTGGTTGGCGTCAAAGTCGCTACTAGGTAGTGCTTGGCCCTCCATCCAAGCTGGTGCATCAAGGCCCGCGATTTCACAGAACGTGGGGGCCAAATCAACCAGGCTGACTGGTTTCGTAACAACCTGGGGTGCCACTTTGGCCGCTGGTGCTGGCCGCCAGATCAAAGGCAACCGCATTAGCCCATCGGTATGGTAGGGGCCTTTGAACAACAACCCGTAGTCACCTTGGAGTTCGCCGTGATCGGTAGTGAAGACCACGTCGACGTCTTCGCTCCAACCGCGTGCGGCAATGGCGGCTAAGACCCGACCAAGTGCCTCGTCAATCAACTCCACTTCAATGGCGTTTCTAGCGTTCACCTCTCGCACCTGGTCGGCGCTCAAGGTGGCTGGAACCCAACGACGAGGTGCTTCGTAGTTCGAAACCAGCTGGCCCTCGTACCACATCCGCCAATGACGTGGTTTGCTATCAAGCAGGGCCAGGCGTTCGGCCTCGTTTTCTGGGTAACCCGCCGGCAGTGGTACGTCGCGCCAGTTGATGCGGCCCAGTTCGGAGGAGGGTGGATCCCAAGGATGGTGCGGGTCGGGGAAGCTCATCCAACAGAACCAATCGTCACCTTCGTCTAGGGAATCCAACCAGCTAATCGTGCGGTCGGCTACCCAGTCGGTGTGGTACCACTCTTTCGGAATCTGGTTGTTGTGAACCTGTGGTGCACCGGTGTCGCCCCCACCGGCAGCATTCACCTCGAAGTCGCCATCTAGTACCGGGTAGTACCATGTGGCAGCTTCTGGGTGCTCGTTCGCGATCCAGCGCGCATAATGCAGCTGCCCAGCGGCACCATGTGTCGCCAATTCCATGTGTTCAAAACCTCGATGGGGGCCGAACGAGCCTTCTCGAGCTAGACGGTTTTCGGTGAATCGGCCAAAAGGATCCAAAAAAGGTTCGAAATGGGGCTTACCAACCAGCGCTGTTCGGTATCCGTTTTGGCTAAGCACGTTGGCAACCGAGGGGGCATCAGCTGGCAGTGGCACCCCATTCATCCAAACGCCGTGAGTGCGCGGATACTGCCCGGTCAACATGGTGGAGCGCGACGGCATGCACACTACGGTTTGAGGCACGGCGCGCTCATAGCGCAAGCCTGCTTTGGCCAACGCATCCACCACTGGGGTACGAGCGAGTTGGCCCCCGTTGCATCCAAGGGTGTCGTAGCGCTGCTGATCGGTGGTGACAAAAAGAATTTTACGGCCCATGAATTCCTCTTTCCCCAACTAGTTTTCTAGTTGTCGGCGCAACTCTTCGAGTGCTTCGGCGGTACCACCAGCAATGGTTAAAGCCATGGTGGCCGGATCGGCATCGGTGGAATACACCACTAAAGATGTGGAGTCTTCTAAGTCGATGACATCGATGGTGCCTAGGTGCTCTTTGAACAGCGGCGAAGTGATGCTGTATTGGAAGCGCCGCTGAACGGCGTCGTTGGTGATGATTCGCTCGGGTAATTCCTGGTTGGTGGCCGTAACAATGGTGCGAGTGTCACCTTCCACGCGAGCGGAAACGATGCCTGGAAACCAAGTGTGTATGAGCTCGGGGTCACCAACTAGCTTCCACACGTCATCGGCCGGTCGTTTTATCCGGAGCTGTCGTCGTTCGCTTGCACGCATAGAGCAACCCTACTCATTGACCGATGTCACGTCTATGAATAATGTTTACTAACTAGACAGAGTGTTAGCCCAGCTCCGCCCTGGTGTTGGTTCAAACTCAATTGAATCTTGGAGACCAACTTGACCGTCGAAAAAGAGACTGCCCCTAATCAACTTAGCGACGGTGAGTTGCTGGTCGACTCGCTGCGTCGACGCATGGCCGCCATGCATACCCTTTGGTACGACGCGGTGGCCACAATGGACTTGAGCCATGTCAACCATTTTGAACGTGAAGGCGTCTTGCCGATCGCGTTCTCTCTTTTCCATTACACCAACATGCAAGATGTCACCTTTGCCGTCTTGGCCGGTGTTTCGCCCGTGTGGAACGACGAGTGGCAGGCGCGGGTGAAAATGGCCATCAACGATCACGGTAAAGAACGTATGGTTGAGGAAATGATTCACCAGCGGGTTGGTGACTACGAGGCGTTCAAAGAATATCAACGAGCGGTTTTCGACCGCACTGAAGCCTGGCTAGAGGAACAAACTTTAGACGATTTGCGTAAGCTGATAGTTCCTCGGCCATTTGGCCCCATGGTTGAAAACACGTTTAGTGCTCGTGTGGCTGGCCCTGATGGTTTGACTGTTCTAGACGCCGTGGAATGTTGGCACTACCAACACGGCATGCGTCATATGGGTGAGGTCGAACTGGCACGAGGTTTAGTCGGCCTTGGCGGAATGACCAGCTAAAAGCCCTTCTAAATAGGCGTTTTCCACATATTTTCTAGCTCTGGATTATGTTTCAGCCAGCTTTCCTTGCGTTCTGTCTTAGCGAAAATTTGATTAAAGACCTAAACTAATTTTCGTGCCTAGCGTCACAGCTGGGTGCAGGGGGAATTGTGAAGCACTCAACAGCTCTGGGTGTGTCCAAGATTGGCCACAAGGGTTGATGGTGTCGAGGCACTTGCCCTACCGACGGTTTCTAGAAGTATCAACAGAGGTAGGTAAATGACTGACGAAGCGTTTCTCGACGCAGCCGGTAATGGAATGACACTGGCGTATTGGGCCGAGCGTCAGCCCGATGTGCCAGCTATCATCAGCGAGCACGGCGATCGAACGTTTGAAGAGCTTAACGCCAACTGCAACCGGTTAGCTCGCGCCCTTCGGTCGCGTGGCGTTGAAGCTGGCGACTCATTGGCGATCATGATGGCCAACCGGCCAGAATTTCCAGAATCGGTATACACCGCCCTTCGAATTGGCGTGCGATTCACCACCATCAACTGGCACCTAACCGGCGAAGAGGCCGGATACATTCTAAACGACTGCGAAGCCAAGGTTTTTGTGGCCGACGCTCGTTTCGCCGAGGCTGCCAAAGGCGCTACCAAATATGCGCCCGGCGCTACCATATTGATCTCAGTGGGCGGCGATATTGAAGGATTCGAAACCTTCGATTCGGTCATCGCTGGGCAAGACCCAAGCGACATTGACGAGCCAACCGTTGGTAGCCAAATGCTCTACACCTCGGGTACTACCGGCCGACCCAAGGGCGTGGCACGTCCCCGATCCCCCGAAGCGGCACGACTGCAAGCGGCTGCCACTATGAATTCAGCTGCTAATTACAAGCCGGGTGAAAGCGTCAACCTCTGTACCGGCCCTTTGTATCACGCAGCACCACTCGCTTTCTCGTTGAGCGCCCCCCTTAACTGCGGTGCTGGTGTAGTGATGATGGATGGTTGGGATGCCGCCGAAACGCTGAAGCTGATCGAACAACACAAAATTACGCACACCCATATGGTGCCCACCATGTTCCATCGGCTGCTTTCACTGCCAGCCGAAGTTCGCGAGGCGCACGATATTTCGTCTTTGCAATACATCAACCACGGTGCAGCTCCCTGTCCAGTCACGGTGAAGAAGGCCCTAATCGAGTGGGTGGGCCCCATCGTTCACGAGTATTACGCCGCTACCGAAGGAGCCGGTACCACCGTTGATTCGGAAGAGTGGCTGACCAAACCCGGCACGGTAGGTAAGCCGCCCACCGAAGATCACATTCGCATCCTTGATGACGAGGGCCACGACCTTCCTAAGGGTGAAATCGGCACCGTGTATTTGAAAGCCCCCGAGGTTGGGCGTTTTGAGTACTACAAAGATTCCGACAAAACCAACGGCAGCTACCGGGGTACGCACTACACCCTGGGCGATGTGGGCTACCTCGACCAAGACGGCTACCTGTTCCTTACCGACCGCAGCGCCAACCTCATTATTTCAGGTGGTGTAAACGTGTATCCGGCTGAGGTTGAGGCCGAATTGCTCACCCATCCCGCCGTTGGCGACGTAGCCGTAATTGGTATTCCTAACGAGGAATGGGGCGAAGAAGTAACAGCCGTGGTGGAACCACAACCGGGTGTTGAACCCACCCCTGAGCTGGCCGCTGAGCTAATCGCGTATGCTCGTGAGCGCTTGGCACACTTCAAATGCCCACGTCGGGTGGAATTTCGAGAAGAGCTTCCCCGTCACGACAACGGGAAGCTTTACAAGAGGCTGTTGCGTGATGAATATCGCGCTGCAATGCAAGCTGCCCAAGGAGGAGCATAAATATGGCTGGGATTTGTGACGGACGCGTTGCGATTGTGACCGGTGCCGGTAGAGGCATTGGTCGTGAGCACGCATTAGAACTGGCACGTCAAGGTGCCAAGGTAGTGGTTAACGACTTAGGTGGGGCTGCCGACGGTACTGGTAGTGACGTGGGCCCGGCCCAGCAGGTTGTTAATGAAATTAAAGAGATGGGTGGTGAAGCCGTTGCCAACACCGACTCGGTCTCTGATTGGGAAGGTGCCCAACGCATAATTAACACCGCCATCGAAACGTTTGGAACTCTCGACGTTTTGGTCAATAACGCCGGAATTTTGCGTGACCGCATGCTCTTCAACATGACCGAAGCCGAATGGGATGCCGTGATCGACGTGCACCTCAAGGGCACTTTCGCCCCGCTTCGCTGGGCGGCCACTTATTGGCGTGAAAAGGCCAAAGCGGGTGAGCCGGTTGACGCACGGGTAATTAACACCTCCTCAACGTCGGGTATTTTCGCCAACCCTGGCCAAGGTAACTACGGTGCTGCCAAATCTGGTATCGCCAGCATGTCGATCATTGCGGCCAAAGAACTTAACCGCTACGGCATTACGGTCAACGCTATTGCTCCGGGCGCTCGTACCCGGATGACCGAAAACTTGGGTGGACGCATGTCGCAACCCGTCGTTGGCGATTGGGATGAGCATTCGCCAGCCAACATCGCGCCGCTAATCGCGTGGTTGGCTAGCCCGGAATCGAAAGACATTACCGGCCAAGTGTTCTTGGTTGGTGGTGGTCGAGTTGGTGTGGCGCTCAACTGGCAACGCGGCCCTCAAGAAGACAAGGGTGCGCGTTGGGATCCAGCCGAGCTTGGCTCGGTCGTGCCGCAGCTAGTTGAAGACGCTGGCACCAAGCTCGATTTTTCACTTGTGAAAGGTGGATAACACCTAGCCTCAACCAATTAATGGTGGTGTGGTGAATGGTGGTGGCGCTTGGGTGTCAATAGCCGGAAAGGTAATTGACACGCAGGTGCCACCACCTTCGCGTTGGGTCACTTGAACTGAACCACCGTGTTCAAGCGCTACAGCCTGCACAATAGCTAGGCCTAAACCAGAACCCGGACGGCTTCTTGCCTCGGTAGCGCGGTGAAAACGGTTAAACACATATGGCAGATCCTTCTCGCTGATGCCAATGCCACGGTCACAGACCGTCACGGTGGTGCCCCCGGTCGTTACTTCAACTTCGCTCTCGGGTGGTGAGAATTTGGTGGCATTATCAATCAGGTTTGAAACCGCTCTTTCAATAGCACCGCTTCGACCCATGATGGGAGACTGGGAACCGTGTTTCACCGTGATCTGGCGGTTGGTTCGACGCGCGGCCCGATCGGCCACTTGTTCCACCAATTTGTCAAGAGTTATTAGGTTCTCGGTTTCGTCCTGGCGCGAAGCGGTGGCTAATTCCACAATTTCATTGACCAACGTTGAAAGTTCCCTAGCCTCTGATTCCAAGTCAGCAAGTATCTGGTACCGGGTTTCGTCATCCAGATCATCAAGCCGCTTCAGCAGTGAAATGTTGGTTCGAAGACTTGTAAGAGGGGTACGAAGTTCATGCCCAGCGTCTTGCACCAAACGGGTTTGAGCTTCGCGCGATTCCTGTAGCGCCAAGAGCATGGCTCGAAAGGCTGCACCTAACTGGCCGACCTCGTCGGTGCCTTCGGCTGGTAGTGGAACATCGAGGCGACCGGTGACGGCCACCTGGGTAGCGGTGCTGGTTAAGCCCGAAAGCCTGCGTGTGGCTCTGTTGGCAATTAGCCATCCGCCGAGAGCGGAAAATGCAGTGGCTAGACCCACCGAAACCAAGGTGCGGTTCTTAATTGAACCCAAAACCCGATTCTTCTCATCAAGACGACGAGCGGCTTGAACGGCGTAACCGCCTTCAAAGGGTGTGGTTACGATCTTGAAATGCTCACCTTCTACGGTGACCTCTCGCCACCAAGGCCCGGCACGATTCCCCACCTGTGCCAGGCTCCAGTCGCGCTCAGTTACTGGCATCGGATCGATCGACGTGCTGACCGCAAGTCCGCTGCGTCCTTCAAATAGCGTTACTCTGAGGTCTTCGTCGGAACGCAGTTGCTCTCGAATATCAAGGACCGGGGTGACCCCAGTTAGGGCTTCGGGGTTGGTGTTTAGGGCATCAACCACCACAGCGGCGTTCGCCACGGCTTGTTCCAGCGATTGGTTGATCTCTTCGTCGAGGCGAGCGGACATGAACTGGTAAGCAGTCGCGCCGATGCTGGCGGCAGTTAAAGTCGCCAGTGCGCTAAGCGCAAAAATTAGTTTTAGACGAAGCGTCATGCGGCTCGAAGGGTATAGCCAAAGCCTCTGATGGTGTGAATGAGCGGTGCCAGATTATCGGTGTCTATTTTGCGTCGTAAATAGCTAATGTAAACCGCCAAGTTCTTGGAATCAGGACCAAAATCGTAGCCCCAAATCCGATCGTAAATAGTGGAATGGTCAAGCACAACGCCCTGGTTGCGCATGAGAAGTTCCAACAAATTGAACTCGGTGCGGGTAAGTTCAATCTCGGTGTCGCCTCGCCAAACGCGCCGGGTTGCCGGGTCAAGGCGCAAATCTTCTATTTCTAAGGTGGTATCAGGAGTAGCGCTGGCCATGTCAGTCCGGGTTCGACGCAATAGGGCGCGGATTCTCGCTAGAAGCTCATCAAGTTCGAAGGGTTTCACCAAATAGTCGTCGGCCCCGGCGTCGAGGCCGGCCACCCGATCGGCAGTCTCCACCCTGGCCGTCAACATTAAGATGGCAACTTCATTTCCGTCCCCACGAAGTTGTTGGCACACCGCCAAACCATCTAGCTCGGGCATCATAACGTCAAGCACAATTACATCAGGGTTGCTTTCGGCCACCATGGTCAACGCTTCGGCGCCATCTGAGGCCACTGATACCTGCCAGCCTTCGATTCTTAGAGCCCGTGCTAGTGAATCGCGAATGGCACGGTCGTCATCGACTACTAAAACTCGTATCGTGTTATTAACCACACTTTAATAGTCGCAGATCTGCATGTTCGATGCAGTGCGCCGCTTGGGAGGGTTGAACATGTTTGGACGTGTCAGACTTGCACTGCCAGGTCGTCATGAAGCTTTGAGCGGGCGTAGCGAAGCTATGCCAGTGCCAGAACGCCACAGTGTTCTGGGCACCTCGCTGCTGGGCCCCTTCCCCCAAGGTAGCGAGCGAGCCATTTTTGGGATGGGATGCTTCTGGGGTGCCGAGCGACTGTTTTGGCAATTAGACGGAGTGATAACCACAGCCGTGGGCTACAGCGGTGGCTATACGCCGAACCCTACTTATGAAGAGACTTGCTCGGGCCAAACTGGCCACACCGAGGTGGTCTTGGTGGTCTTTGATCCCAAAGTGATTACCTACCACGATTTAACCAAAGTGTTTTGGGAGAACCACGACCCAACCCAAGGCATGCGTCAAGGTAACGATGTAGGTACGCAATATCGTTCGGCTCTTTATTACACCAACGAGAATCAACGCCAGATTGCCCTAGCTACCAAGGCTGCCTACAACGAGGAACTGAGCCGGGCGGGTTACAGCACCATTACAACTGAGATCGATAACGCCGGACCGTTTTATTACGCCGAAGCGTTCCACCAGCAGTATCTGCACAAGAATCCTTTTGGTTATTGCGGCATCGCCGGTACCGGTGTTAGCTGTCCCGTCGGACTTGCTACTTGACACCGAGTATCATTTGCGCCAAAGCTTTGTTACAGTTTCGTAACGAATCCGCTAGGCCATTCTCTCAGGAGGGGCATGCAGAACTGGAAACGGCGCACACGCATCGTCGGGTTATTCATAGCAGGTGCCCTGGCTTTGTCGAATGTGGCCGCAGCGGCCGAACAGTCCGACCAGGACCTTCGGGCTGAAAGAGATCGCATCCGTTCTGAACAGGCTGTGCTGGCTGGCAAGATTGATGTTCAGCATGCTTCCTTAGAAGAAATAACCGCGGCTTTGCAGGCCGCCGAAGCCGAAGTACGTGCCCAGCAAACCCGCCTCGAAGACGCCCAAAGAGACGTGGAGCAGGCCGAGGCTGACAAGGCTGAAGCCGACGCCAATGCCGCAGAAACCGCGGCTGAAGTGGAATCACTTAAAGAAGCTTTGGCCGCCATAGCAGTTAGTGCCTATGTAAGCCCGCCGCAGCAAGACTCACTGAAAGTGGTTCTCGACGGCGATATTGGCAACGCTCCGGAGCGGCAGGCACTCTTGGAAATGCGGGTCGCTGATCGCGCCGATGTCCTAGATCGATTCCGTATTGCGCAAGAAGACACCACACGCTACGCCCAAGAAGCACGTGAAGCGGAAGAGCGAGCTCTAAAGGCTCGTCAAGATATCGAAGAAATCTTGGTTGACCTCGAAGCGGCTCGTGATGTTCAGGCCAGTCTCGCAGCACAAGCCCAAGCGTTGCTTGATCAGCTGCAATCACAAGACCGAAGCTTGGAAGCTAGTGCTAATAGCATCACCAATGAGCTGGACCGCCGGGAGCGTCAACGCCAAGAAGAAGAACGTAAGCGTCGAGAAGAGCTTCAGCGCCAAATTGCCGAAGCAAACGCACGCCAAGGCCAACAACCCATGCCTAATGCGCCTTCAGTGAGCGTAGTGCGTGTAGGTGGCATCGTGGTCAACGCTTCGATCCAGGCGCAGGTGGCGGCCATGCTCCAAGCCGCCGCAGCCGACGGAATCACCCTTACCGGTGCTGGCTATCGTGACAACAGTGTGCAAATTCACCTGCGTAGAGTAAATGGATGCCCTGACGTGTGGACCGCTTCACCTTCAAGTTGCCGAGTCCCGACCGCCATTCCAGGCCGCTCCATGCACGAACAAGGCCTGGCTATTGACTTCAACAACTGCTCCAGCCGATCTACTGCTTGCTTCCAGTGGCTAAGTGCTAATGCGGCACGCTTTGGCTTCAAGAATCTGCCTAGCGAACCGTGGCACTGGTCCACTACCGGCGGCTAGTTTATTTGCTGTGACCGATAATCTGCGCCGATCTCCTTTATACCCACTAGAAGTCGAGTTAGGTGGTCGGTTCGAATCCTTTGCAGGTTGGGAACTACCCCTTAGCTACGGTTACGGCGAAATAGCAGAACACCATCAAACCAGGGTTGCGGCCTCACTTTTTGACGTGAGCCACATGGGTCTGATCGAAGTGCACGGCGACGACATGAGTGTCATCGCCACGGAACTTGAACGCTTAATGCCAGCCGATCTGATCGATTTGCCCGTCGATAAGTTGCGCTACACGTTTTTAACCAATGAAGCGGGCGGAACAATCGACGACCTAATGGTTGGCAACCGCGGCGACCACTTCGTCTTAATCGTGAACGCCAGTCGCTACGAAGCTGATTTAGCGCATTTACGGAACCAACTTCCACCATCGCTGGAATTGGTGGAACGCAACGACATGGCACTCTTGGCCCTGCAAGGCCCGGCAGCTGAAAGTAGCTTGGCCCCGCTTATCGGGCCGGAAGTCCGCCTCTCCGAACTGCTGTTTATGGAACTGGTCGAAACCACGGTCGCCGGTATTTCCTGCATCGTTAGTCGTAGCGGGTACACCGGGGAAGATGGTTTCGAAATTTGGGCACCGGCACCACGGTCGGTGTATCTGGCCCGCCGAATTTTGTTGCAAGACACGGTAGAACCGGCTGGTTTGGCGGCCCGAGGTTCGCTTCGGATTGAAGCCGGATTGTGCCTTTATGGCAATGAACTAACTGAATCTATCAGCCCCATTGAAGCCGGTCTCACCTGGGCTATCCCACCGCGACGACGCCAAGGGGGTGGCTTCCTTGGAGATGGGGTAATCCTCGACCAGCTCGCCAATGGGGCTCCTCGCCAGCGCATTGGTCTTATGGTGCAGGGGCGCAAGATGGTGCGTGATGGCGCCAAGCTCACCAGTCCCGACGGTGAAGAGGTGGGCTATGTCACCTCGGGCGGCTACGGCGC
This sequence comes from Acidimicrobiia bacterium, assembly GCA_041676705.1. NCBI lineage: Bacteria > Bacillati > Actinomycetota > Acidimicrobiia > Acidimicrobiia bacterium. The sequence continues at coordinate 157,890 of JBAYRL010000002.1, read as the reverse complement.
AACAGTCGGCGGACCAATTGCTATGGCCCTCGTGGCACAAACCTATGCCGATGGAAGCCCAATCACCAGGGGCGATACCCTGGTGGCCGACGTACGAGGTAAACCTGTGCAGGTTCAAATCGTACGCCTACCATTCTTACCCAATAAACAAAAACGGAGATAAACACAGTGGCCGAATTCATTAGGCGCCATGTTGGACCTGATGAAAGGGAAACCGCTCAACTACTGGCGACGGTGGGTGTGGAGTCTCTTGAGGCCTTAGTCGAGGCCGCTCTGCCCGAGTCGATCCGAGCAAAAGCACCTCTTGGGACACCTGGTGCGCTGAGCGAAGTTGAGGCTATGGCCGAATTAGCTCGCATCGCTGGGCGGAACCAAGTGATGACGTCGTTAATTGGTCAGGGCTACGTGAATACCGAACTGCCCGGGGTCATTAAACGTAACGTCTTGGAAAGCCCGGCTTGGTACACCAGCTACACGCCATATCAGGCCGAGATTTCTCAAGGACGCCTCGAAGCGTTGTTGAATTTCCAGACCATGGTTAGTGACCTGACCGGTATGGACGTGGCGAACGCTTCGCTATTAGATGAAGGCACTGCCGCCGCTGAAGCCATGGCCATGATCGCCCGAGTGGGTCGTCATAAAGCCAGCGCCTATTTCGTGGATGAAGCAGCACATCCGCAAACGATTGAGGTAATCCGTACTCGAGCCGAGCCTCTGGGAATCCCATTGGTCGTTGGTGATGTGGAAACCGAGCTCGATCCGAGCGAAGTCTTCGGTGTGTTTATACAAAATCCAGCCACCGACGGGCGTGTCCGCGACCTCGAACCCATCATCAAATCAGTGCACGCCGCCTCGGGTTTAGTCGCTGTTGCCACCGACCTCTTGGCATGTTGTGTCATGGTAAGCCCTGGCGAACAAGGTGCCGATATCGTGGTTGGCTCATCGCAACGTTTCGGAGTTGGCATGGGTTTTGGCGGACCGCATGCTGCCTTCATGGCTACACACGAGCGTTTCGTACGGGCTTTGCCTGGCCGATTGGTGGGGGTCTCGGTTGATACTGAAGGCCGCAACGCCTATCGCTTGACGCTTCAGACCCGTGAACAACACATTCGCCGCGAAAAAGCCACCTCAAATATTTGCACCGCTCAAGTACTTTTGGCGGTGATAGCTGGTTTCTATGCGGTTTATCACGGCCCAGAAGGTCTGCGTTCCATAGCCGAACGGGTGAGTGGACTAACGGCTGGCTTGGCCACAAGTTTGGCCCAGATGGGTATCGCCGTTGAACACCAAGAAGTTTTTGACACGCTGGTATTGAACGTTCCCAAACAGGCCGAGGTGCTGCACGACACGGCACGGCAACATGGTTTGAACCTGAGAGAAATTGACGCTGATCGGGTGTCAGTGACCTTAGATGAGACCACGACCAAAGAAGTTCTTGAACGTCTTGTGGCAGCCGTTGCTGAGGCGACCCAAGCGACACCCGCTCCTCGTGAAACCATTGGGAATTGGGCCGAGAGCAAAATTCCAGTGCACCTCGCACGCAGCAGCGAGTATCTTAGCCACCCCACTTTCCACCGCTACCGTTCAGAAACAGCCATGCTGCGTTACTTAAGGACTCTGGCCGACAAAGACCTAGCCCTTGACCGCACCATGATTCCGCTTGGCTCTTGCACCATGAAACTGAACGCCACCGCTGAAATGGTGGGTATAACGTGGCCAGAATTTGCCAACATTCATCCCTTCGCCCCGCTCGATCAAGTACAGGGTTACCTAGAGTTAATCGGTGATCTGGAAAACTGGATCGCCGAAATTTCTGGTTACGATGCTGTTTCCTTGCAACCCAATGCTGGTTCCCAAGGTGAGTTCGCGGGGCTGCTAGCGATACGCGCCTTTCACCAAAGCCGAGGTGACTTCGAACGAGAAGTCTGCTTGATTCCCTCGTCGGCTCACGGTACCAATGCTGCTAGCGCTGTACTGGCAGGCATGAAGGTTGTGGTGGTGGCCTGCGACGACGACGGCAACATCGACCTTGTCGATCTTCGTGCCAAGGCCCAAAAGCACGCTTCGAAGCTGGCCGCGCTCATGATTACCTATCCCTCTACCCATGGGGTGTACGAACCGACCGTAGTTGAGGTTTGCGAGCTGATCCACCAACACGGCGGTCAGGTATATTTAGACGGTGCCAACCTGAACGCACTGGTAGGTTTGGCAAGGCCAGGTGATTTTGGTGCTGATGTTTCCCATTTCAACCTGCACAAAACCTTCGCTATCCCCCACGGCGGCGGCGGACCGGGCGTGGGCCCAATTGGAGTTAAAGCCCATTTAGCCGAATTCTTGCCTGGTAAAGGTATCGGAGCAGTTTCATCGGCGCATTACGGTTCGGCCGGTGTGCTGCCCATTTCGTGGATGTACATTCGCATGATGGGTGCAGAAGGTTTGACCGAGGCCACCAAAATCGCCATTTTGTCGGCCAACTACATCGCCAAACGTTTGGCACCTCATTTCCCCGTTCTCTATTCCGGCGCCAATGGTTATGTGGCACACGAATGCATCATCGATACGCGACCATTGCGTGAAAGCGCAGGTGTGAGCGTAGAAGACATTGCTAAGCGGCTGATCGACTACGGCTTTCATGCCCCTACGATGTCGTTCCCAGTAGCGGGCACGTTAATGATTGAACCCACCGAGAGTGAAAATCTGGCAGAACTCGACCGCTTCTGCGATGCCATGATCGCGATCCGCGCTGAAATCCAGGCGATTGAAGATGGCCAATACACCAGCGACGACAATCCGCTGGTGTTCGCTCCTCACACCGCTGGGGCTTTGATGGTTGAGAACTGGACCCGCCGCTACGAACGACAGGTGGGCGCATTCCCCCCAGGTGTTGACGAGTCGACCAAGTACTGGTCACCGGTGAGTCGTATCGATGGGGCCTATGGCGACCGTAACTTGATGTGTGAATGTCCTCCCTTAGAGGCCTATGAAAATGCCTAGATGGCAGGTAGAGATCGTTCTCATCAGGGCCCGCGATGTGACCGTGGGTGACGTGGTGGCGCGTGATGCGAATGCTCAAGCGGGTTGGTTTCGTGTTCATGCTGTGAACACGTTGCCCGATGGCCAAATCAACGTTTTAGACCGTGACAACGTGCGCAGCTTTATCATGGGGCCATTCGACTTGGTCGCCCTACAAACCCCGGCACCAATTGTCGGAGTTGGTACCGCGGCTGAACCAAGCTCAGGCCCCACGGCCCAGGTGCCACAGCGCGAAGCCAACCAACGCGAAGCTGCCGCGAAACGCATGCGAGAGGCCCCAAGAGTGGCACCGGAGGGACTACCGCCTTCTAGCCAATAGCCACTTCCAAGACTATAAAACCTGCTGCTAGGCGAGGTAGTTGGGTTCTGTTCTTGCGCATTGGCGCGCATTCCTCTTGACTTTTGGAATGCCCATAATTGGAATTCCCAAAGAACGAAAGATCGACGAGCATCGCGTAGCGGTAAACCCTGACGGGGTGGTTGAGCTACGAGCGGCAGGAATTGAAGTTCTCATTGAGGCAGGCGCAGGGGCAGGCTCCAGCTTTAGTGACGATGAGTTCCGCTCGGCAGGTGCCACGGTGGTCGACGCTGCACAGGTCTGGGAACGCTCCGATGTTGTGTGCAAAGTTAAAGAGCCACAGGGTGAAGAATTCGAGCTGATGCGTGAAGGTCAGACCCTTTTTGCCTATCTGCATCTGGCCGCATATCCCGGGGTGGCCGACGCACTGTTAGAACGCGGCGTTACGGCCGTAGCCTATGAAACCGTACAATTAGCCGACAAGAGTTTGCCGCTGTTGGCCCCCATGAGTGAGATCGCCGGGCGTATCTCGATTCAACTAGGTGCTACCTACCTGGAGCGTCACAATGGTGGACGCGGTGTGCTTTTAGGTGGCGTACCTGGGGTTCAACCAGCCCGAGTAGTGGTGCTTGGTGCTGGCAATGTGGGGTGGAACGCGGCCTCAATCGCGGCGGGTGTGCAGGCCGAAGTTCATCTACTAGACAAGAACTTGGAACGCCTTCGTTTCCTTGACAACATCAATCACGGTCGAGTGATCACCTTGGCTTCGAACCGAGGCGCGGTGGAGCGGGCCGTGGCGGAAGCCGACTTGGTGATTGGCGCAGTCTTGGTACCAGGAGGTCGTGCGCCCACGGTGGTGACCGAAGACATGGTTAAGCAAATGAAACCAGGCTCGGTAGTGGTCGACATTGCCATCGACCAGGGTGGCTGCATTGAAACTTCGCATGAAACCACCCATCAAGATCCGGTTTATGAGATGCATGGGGTCACCCATTACGCCGTCGGTAATATTCCCGGTGCCGTGCCGAACACGTCAACGCGGGCCTTGACCAACGCCACTCTTCCGTATTTGGTGGAATTGGGCCGCTTAGGCGACAAGGCCAGCTCGAACCCTGCTTTGGCAGCTGGAATAAATATTCATGCTGGTGTGGTGACCAACCCGGCTGTGGCTGAAGCTTTGAGTCGGCCCTATGTTCCGCTGTCTGAAGCGTGGGCGTGAGCGCCCATTGGTCGCAATAGCCTGAATCAGCAAATGTCAGAAGTCACTGTCTGATGTCATGTCCGATGGACCTCAAGGCCCCTGGCCTGGTTGAGACAGCCCGGTTAATTAATCGGTGTCAGCGTTTCTGACAGCTTTTACAAAACGTAGTGCCCCGGCCGTCGATCACCATGCGCGCCAATGGTTCGCCACAGCGCAGGCAGGCTTCACCATGACGGCCGTAGCACTCCAGATGATGCTGGTTTTCTCCTGTGCTGCCATCAAGGCTTCGATAGTCACGCAGCGTTGTACCGCCGTGTTTGATGGCGTTTTCAATGACGACCGCTAATTCTTGGCGCAATGTTTCAGCTTGAGATTTGGTGAGCTGACGAGCGGCGGGATGTATTTCGGCACGCCATAGGGCTTCATCAGCGTAGATATTTCCTATCCCGGCCAGCAGTCTTTGGCTAAGAAGCTGGGTCTTAATGGCCCGTCGGCTTGCCCGGCTGGCTTTCCAAAACATCTCAGCATTGAAACTGGAATCTAGCGGTTCGGGTCCGAGCGCCGCCAAGGTGGGAAGGGTGGCATATTCCCCAGCTCGAACCACCGCAACACGGCCAAATCGACGCACATCGTGCAACTCGAGCCGCTTCCCGTTCGAAAGCTGCCACCAGGCCCGAATATAGGCATCATTGGCGTCTGGGGCTCGGACTAGCTGTAGTTTGCCGGTCATACCTAGATGCACGATGAGCTCGTGCTGGTTACTTAGCGTGAAAAGAATATATTTACCCCGGCGAAACACTTTATGAATCTGAGTGTCGATGGCGTCTGCAGCCGACGAAAATTTTGCCGAAGGGTGTGACCCAGCCTGGGTAATTGTTTGACCGGCCACGACGGGTGCCAGCTGGCGTACAATGGTTTCAACCTCGGGAAGCTCTGGCATGACGGTTCAGCCTTGGTGGGGCGGTATGAGCCAAACGAGGGATACCGCCGGTTTCGCTAGCATGGCTTAGGCTCTGCGAATTTCGTTGGTCCAACGTGATCCATCCCAGAACCGAAGCACGCCCACCCGCCCTGAGGGGTCGTCGTACCAGCCAGGCTGGGGCCCATTGGTGGCTGGTGAGGTGCTGGTCGATTGGGTTGAGGCCGTCTGCTGGCCCGGGACCCCAAACGTGGATGACGCCGCAAAGCCACTACCACCGCGTGTATCTGGAGTGGTGCCGTCCCATTTATCGAGCCCTTCAAGTTCCCGAAGCGTGTTGATTCGTTCTTCTAACGGCGGGTGGGTGTCAAATAGAGAGTTCAACTTGGAGCCCTTGCCACGACCTCGCTCAAGGGGTGATTCGATCCAAAGATGTGCCGTAGCGGTTGAAGCGTGTGCCACAACTGCTTTGTTTCCCGCTAATTTTTCTAACGCTTGGCGCAGGCCAGTTGGATAGCGGGTAATTTCAACGGCGCTGGCATCGGCTAAGGCCTCGCGTTTACGGCTAACAGCGGCTTTTATTAATCCGGCAGCTAAGGGTGCCAATAAGATCACCAATATTGACAGGATCAGCAGCAGAGGATTTGAGCCGGAGTTATTGTCGCGTCGACGTCCGCCGCCCCACCAGGTGAAACGTATGAAAATGTCACAAATCAGAGCGATTGCGCCAGCGGTCGCAACTGCGATAGTGCTGACCCGAATGTCGTAGTTACGAACGTGTGAAAGTTCGTGTGCTATTACGCCTTCAAGCTCGGTGCGGTTCATAATCTGCATTAAGCCCGTAGTGACGGCAATGGCAGCATGGTCGGGGTCTCGGCCCGTAGCAAAAGCGTTGGGTGCTGGGTCGTTAACCACATAGACCCGCGGTTTGGGTATACCAGCCGAAATTGAGAGTGCCTCAACAATGTTATGGAGCTGAGGAAAGTCGTCGACCGATGCCGGTTGGGCTCGAGTCGCAGCTAAAGCCACCGAATCAGATTTCCAATAAGCCACAAAGGTCATGACCCCAGCGACCAGCACACCAAGGGCTAGACCAATACGACCGCCGCCGGTGTAGGCGCTCACCGAGGCCGCCACCAGCCACAGCAGCACAAATGAGGCGATTATCAGTACCCAGCTCATCCGCCGGTTGTGAGCAATTAGTTCGTACATCAGTTTCCTTGAAACAACCCTTACAGGTTGAGGATAACGAGTGCCGGCGCGTCCGAGCGGATTCGCCCACTTTGCCACCTAGCTTTAACTTCGGCGGCGCCTTCTTCACAGTGAGCAACATGCGGGCACCATCCGCACAAGGGCCCTGGTCGGGCTTCAAAGCTGTGATTCGTGCTGGCCACAAGGAGCTGGTTCCAGGTGGACCTCAGAGCTTCAACGACCTTGGCAACACGATCTTCGGTTACCTCAGTTTCGATCACTGTGGAACCTAGGTAAGCCAAACGCGCTTTGGAGGGCACAATGCCATCAGCGGCGGTAATGGCTGCTGAATACAACAACACTTGGGCTAATTTGTCATCTTGGTAACGCTCGAGGGGTGGTGAACCCGATTTGTAGTCGGTGATCACGGTGCCGTCACGGCTGGCCTCAACACGATCAATCACGCCCAAGAATGGGACTCCGCCAATGTCGGTGCGTATACGGCGTTCTGTGTCAATGACTTCGACTTCGCTTGGGTCTTCGAGGTGCCACAAACCAGCGACGGCAATCCAACCTTTCCAGCGGAAAGCACGCTCATCGTCGGCGCTTAACCCAAGAGCGCGAAACTCGCTGTTGTGTGCTGTTTCTGGCCAGACTTCACGAGCAATGGTTCGGGCAGCTTCTTGTGTACGTTCGGCGGGTGGCCGTGCCAAGAGCAGTTCTAGCACCCGGTGGGCAAAGGTACCGACCAACGCCGCTTCTGACGGTGGCTCAGGCAGGCGCTCAACGTATCGGAAATACCATCGTTTCGGACACTGCTCGAAGAGGCTGGCAGATGAGGGTGAGAGGTGTCGTGGTGTGGTCGCGCTTGGTGAGGTGGACATCTAACAAACCAACCGCGGCAACAAGAACATCGATTTAGAATTGAATAGCGGCGCGTGCCGTCACGATAGGGGCGATGTGGTCGCGCACCACCGCTTGGTGGGCTGGGTGGTCGAGGTAGGTTTGCCAATCTTCCCGGTTCTCGAAAGACGCAATTATGCCGAGCTGATAGTTGGCATCGTTGTAACCCAAATCAAGACCGACCTCATAGGAACGGATCTCAGAGATCTGGGCTGGTAGGGCCCGTAACGCTTCGGCCAGGTTGTTTAGCGCCTCGGGTGTGGCTTCGGGCTTGAAGGTGAGCATGATGCAGTGACGCATGTTATTGAAGTCCTCGGTAGGTTCCCCCATCAACGGGGATTGAAACACCAGTTATGAATCGGGCCTGCTCCGACGCCAGGAAGGCGCAAACAGCGCCAAAATCGGCGGGATCACCAATAAAACCAACTGGGATACCAGCCGGTTTGGCATTCGGATCAACGCCAAGCTCGATCATTCGATCAGTAGCGTGAAGTCCGGGTTGCACAGTATTAACAGTAACCCCCAACGGTGCCACTTCGAAGGACAGGCTCTTCAAAAAGGCGGTGGCCCCAGCACGGGCAGTGTTCGAAAGAATCAGATTAGTGGATGGTTCGCGAACCGTTGACGATGTGATAGCAATGATTCGCCCCCAGCCAGCTTCGGTCATGTGCGGTATGGCTTCGGTGCACATAGCCACGGTCGAGAGCAGGTTGAGTTCTAGGGCTTTTTGATAGGAATCAAACGGTGTGGTGGCGAAGTTTCCTGGTGGGGGACCACCGGCATTGGCCACCAATATGTCGATGCCACCCAACGCAGCTACCGCATCGCCGATGAAACCACGGGCCCCATCTGAGGTGGAAACGTCGGCCACAAGCGGGGTAGCTAGCGGACCAAGCTTGGTGGCGGCGGCTTCCACCTTGGCCTTGTCGCGGCCACAAATTGCCACTGATACCCCGGCTTCAATTAGCGCCGCGGCGGCCCCGTAACCTAACCCGGCCGAACTGGCAGCCACCGCGGCACGACGATTCGCAATACCTAGATCCATGCATTGAACCTTAGAACAGACAAGGCGCAATAGGCTTTAAGAATGCGCCAAGCAATAAACCTAACCCCGGCCTGGGCGGCGTTGGCTGATCATTACCAACGCACCAAAGATCGGCACTTACGGGAACTTCTAACTGAGCCAGCGCGCCTGTCGGTTCTGTCTATGGAACTACCAGGAATTTACGCCGACTTGTCGAAGCATCGAATTACAGCGGAGACGGTTACTTTCTTAGTTGAATTGGCCCGAGAGGCCGGTCTGCGGGAACGTATCGATGCCACGTTCAGCGGGGCCCCAGTCAACACCACGGAAGGTCGTGCTGCATGTCATGTGGCCCTTCGAGCACCGGCTGATGCCGTAATTGAGGTGGATGGCCACAACGTGGTACCCGATGTTCATGCTGTGCTTAACGCCATGGAAAGTTTCGCGCGTTCAGTTCGTGACGGCGAGTGGCGTGGGTTCAGTGGCGAGACGATTAAAGCCGTAGTGAATATCGGAATTGGCGGTTCCGATCTGGGCCCGGCCATGGCTACCGAAGCGTTACGCTCATACGCTGATGATCAGGTGACCCACCGTTTTGTTTCTAATGTTGATGGGGCGGCCATGCAGTGGGCGTTACGTGACCTAGACCCCGCCTCTACGCTTTTTGTGGTGGCGTCGAAAACGTTCACCACCCAAGAAACACTGACTAACGCCAAGAGTGCACGGCAATGGCTGCTAGAAGGAGCGCGCCAAGCCGGTTGCGACCTGGTTGATGACGAGGTTGTGGCCAAGCATTTTGTGGCCGTTTCTACCAATGCTGCTGAGGTAACGGCCTTTGGAATTGACGTGGCTAATATGTTCGGCTTTTGGGATTGGGTGGGAGGCCGTTACTCAGTAGATTCGGCGATCGGGCTGTCGCTCATGCTGGCTATTGGTCCAGACCATTTTCGTGAATTTCTAGAAGGATTTCGTTTAATCGACGAACATGTAGCTAGCGCTCCTTTTAGTCGAAACTTGCCGGTGCTGATGGGCTTAATCGGCGTTTGGTACATAAATTTCTTTGGGGCGACTACCCATGTTGTGCTGCCCTACGCCGACGAGCTACGGCGTTTTCCGGCTTATTTGCAGCAGCTTGAAATGGAAAGCAACGGCAAGTCGGTGACCACTGATGGCAAAGCATTGGGCTGGTCGTCGGCGCCCGTGGTTTGGGGTGAACCAGGGACCAACGGTCAACATGCTTTCTACCAGTTACTGCATCAGGGGACTCCCTTAGTGCCCGCCGACTTCATTGGAGTGGTCAACCCCAACCATCGGTTAATGCATCACCACCGGTTGCTCTTGGCCAACCTATTTGCCCAAACTGAAGCTCTGGCTATCGGGCGTAGTAGCGAAGAAGTGGCTTCGAGCGGAGTTACACCCGAACTCGTGCCACACAAGACGTTCGCTGGCAACCGACCCACTACCACCTTGTTGCTTAACCGGCTCGACCCTCGAACCCTCGGTTCGTTGATCTCGATTTATGAACATAAGGTGTTGACCCAAGCCACTATCTGGCAGATCAATCCGTTTGATCAGTGGGGCGTTGAGCTTGGTAAAGCCCTAGCTGGCACTATCGCAACTGAACTTGAGGCTAATGAGCAGTCCGAGCCTCACGATGTTTCGACAACCGCTCTGCTCGCAGCGTATTGGGAGCGTCGTGACGAAGCGGAAGCGAGGTTGCAATAGCAATTAATGCCATAACCACACCGGCCACAAAAGGCGGGGTAAACGAGCCCGTGGTACCAGCGTTGTTATAGAAGGCACTCATCACCGCAATACCGAATGAGTTACCAATTTGCTGGGTCATGCGCTGTAGGGCGGCCGCTAGGCCCAAATCACTTTCGGGCACGGTGTTAGCCAGGGCTGCAGTGGCAGGCGGTCGTGCAATCCCGTTTCCAATCCCTTGTGCCATGAGGGCGAAACAAAAGACCAGCAACATGTTGTAGTGGGTTCCTGCGATGAACACGGCCATCGAAACCGCAAGTGAAATATTTCCCCAGATTATGGTGCGTCGGTTTCCAAGTCGCGCCCCGAGCTGGCCGCCTAGGGGTGATGACACGGAATAGAAACCGGTGCGCAACAACATAACGGTGGCGGTTGTAGTGGCTGAAAGCCCGAAACCGTCGCGCAAAGCCACCGGTGACAAAACAAAGCCACCCATATAGACGGCACCCATAAACATGCTCACCAACAAGTTGAAAGTGAAGTCACGGTCTTTTAGGAAACCGAGGGGGATGAGCGGGGCCGAAGCCCGTCGTTCAACCCAAATGAAAATCCAGGTGGCAACCGGAAACGCGATTATCGACGCCCAAAGCAATATGTGGCCGAACCCCCAGCCTGGACCTTCGGTAATGATCAGCATCAAGGCCCCCACCACTACGCTCAAGCTAAGCGCACCGGGTAGGTCGAACTTAACCTTGGTGGGGTTGCTTTCGGGCAGAATAAGGGTGGCGAAAGCTAACGCCCCGGCAGCTAGAACGGCCTGAATCACGAAGATTAGTCGCCATCCAAAAAGGTCGATTAATGGACCACCTACCGCTAGGCCGATGGCGGGCGCACCGGCCGAAACGAAGGTCCAATAGCCAAGGGCTTTCACTCGTTCATGTGGAGCAAAAACGAGCATCACAATCGCCATTGAAGTGGGTTGAGTAGCCCCACCGATCATTTGTGAAAGCGACCGAAAACCGATGAGGCTAAGCGGATCCCATGACAGTGCCGTCAACACCGACACCACGGTTGCCAAGGTGAAGCCCGTTAGGAATACCCGGCGATGTCCGTAGAGGTCACCAAGTTTTCCCAAGATTGGCAGGGTCAGGGCCGACAACAACATGGGACCGGAAATGACCCAGGTGAGTGTTGAGGTGCTGGTGTTGAACTCTTTGGCGATATCGGAAAGAGAAACCGAGAGGATGGTGACCGGAAAGCTAGTGGCGAACATGCCAGCCAAAGCCGCGATCAACACCCAGCGTGAATACGTGCCTTTAGTTTCTAATTGTTCCCTAATCTTGGTTCGTGAAAGCACAGAGTAAGCTCAGCCTTCGCTGAGCGTTTTAGCTTCACGGCGTTTGGAAACCATTAGTGAGACCATAACGGTGCCGGTTAGCACCACCACAATTACGCCGAGTGAAATCAAAGTCGGAATGTGATACCACTCGGATACCAACATTTTCACGCCCACATAGGCCAAAATTATGCCGAGGCCCTGGTTGAGATAGATAAAGCGGTCTTGGTAACCAGCTAACAAGAAGTAAAGCGAACGCAGACCCAAGATGGCGAAGGCGTTCGAGCTAAAGACCAGGAACTGCGAGCGCGTTACCGCCAAAATGGCCGGAATCGAGTCAACGGCGAAGAGAACATCGCTTACTTCAACCATAATCAACACCGCGAACAGCGGGGTTGCTAAACGGTGACCGTTTTCGACCACAAAAAAATGGTCTTCTCGATATTCGGGCGTTGAGGGAATAAAGCGGCGGATTACTTTAAGGATCGGGTTTCGTTCGGGGTGGACTTCTTGGTCGTCGTGGGTAGCCACTCGCCAAGCGGTGAAAACGAGGAAAGCGCCGAACAAGAAGATGAGCCAGCTGAAGGCGTCGAGCAAGGCCACGCCAGCAAAAATGAAGATCGCCCGTAACACCAGGGCCCCAAAAATGCCCCAAAATAGGGTGCGATGCTGGTATTTAGGGTCGACCCCAAAAAATGTGAAAATGACGGCCCACACGAAAACGTTGTCTATCGACAAGCTTTTTTCGATCAGGTAACCAGCAATGTATTGGCTGGCCGCGGCACCTCCCAAGCTGGCCCAAATCACAAACGTGAATGCTAAACCGAGGCTGATCCAAAAAAGGCTAAAGATTAACGCTTCACGGGGTTTAACCGTGTGAGAATCTCGATGAAAGACCTTGAGATCGAGGAACAATAGCCCTGCGATCAGAGCCAAAAACGCAGCCCACGCCCAGGGTGGAACCGTTAGATGCTCGCCGGGCGGGACGGCCGCTAATAAGGGTGTCATTCGTTTTGTTCTACCTCAGGATGCACAATAAGAATCGGCGAGGGTGCATATTGGGCCAATTGCTGGCTCACCGAACCGAGCAATAGTCCTTTGAATCCCCCTAGGCCCCTTGAACCCACTATCAGCATGTCGGCGTCTTTAGCAGCGGCTAAAAGAGCACGCGCTGGCAGATCGTTCACACATGTGATCGTAATATCAACACCGTCGGTGTTCCCAACGCGGGCCAAAGCATCTTCCGCGGTCGCCCGAGCCGAGTCTTCATTGTAGTTGGGGTCGAACTTAATTGTAGGTTGGTCGAGGAAAGACCAGGCCAGCACCACTTCTAGGTGCGCGTTCCACTGACGGGCCTCGGCAATGGCTAGCCGCAGCGCCTGGTCGGCACCGTCGGAACCATCAATACCAACAACGATGTGTTTCATGCTTCTACCTTCTTTAGAGTTCCAACTTTGCGCAACTAATGCTAGAACTTCATATTGTGCGTACTGTCTTGATTTACGAGAGTCTTACCGGCACTACCAAACAGGCAGCCGAACTGATTGCCGAAGAGCTTCGAACTTCTGGAGCCGAGGCTACCGTTTGTTCGGTCGATGAGGTAGATCTGGCAGCTGTTGCCCAAGCTGATCTGGTCGTGATCGGTAGCTGGGTTGATGGTTTGCTAATCGTAGGTCAGCGCCCCGGCAAGGCTGCCAAGCTGCGGCAACTACCGGTGATCGACGGTAAGCAAGCAGCGGTCTTTTGCACCTACGCGATAAACCCTGGCAAAACCTTGCATAAGCTGACCGAAATTGTGAGCGATTTAGGTGCCAATGTCATTGGCGGAGTGGCTATTCATCGCGGTGCAATTGGTAGCGCCAGCGCCGAGTTTGCCGCGCAATTACTTGCGAAGGCCTCGCCCACAACATAGTCAATACGGTGGTGCCCAAGAGTGTGGTTAGCCATCCGACAAGGTGAACCTTAGGCAGTTGCCACCGAAGCACAATTTGCATGGACCCTGGTGCCGTGTTTGGTGCTGGTAGCAGGGCGAGTTGACCGTTGCGGCTTCGTCCTAGCCGGTGTTTGCTGTGAGGTTCGCCCCCGTTGGCTGGGGTGGTATTCATCAGATGCCAACCTGGTGAGTAGCCGATTGGTAAGAGAATTTCGCTCTCGTCACCGACCGTGATTTGCAGCTGAAAGTGCTCGGCGCCAGCTTCTTGCACTTGAACGGCTGTCTCAGCATTTAGTTGCCACAGTGCCAGATTTTCATGTTGTGTCAATAGCTCAAGTTGTGTTTGACCGTTGAATAATGCTTCCACTTCCGGCGTAGCAGAAATTACGTGGCTGACTCGGTATTGGCCGAGCGAATCGAGCCAATCGTCTAGGTTACCGCGGCTCAATTTCTCATAAACCAATCCAGAGATTTCCGAACCTGGGGCCCATTCGGAGCCAAAGATGGTCAGGTCAGCCACGCTAGAGCGCCAACCTAAATAACGACTGGGTGCCGCCACACCCTCGGCCGACATAGGCACCTGAGCGAACGCAAACCGATAGCCCGGTGGCACAACCTCGGTTAGTTCGGCGGCCATGGTGACAAGGGCATTAGTCGGTTCATAAAGCGACACCGGGGGTGGTACAAAGGTGGCCACCGCTAGGGCTGTGGCAAGTACTCCACTGGCCAGGCCCAAGGTTCTAAAGGTGGCCAAAGCTACCGCCACTGCCGGCATGGCCAAGTAGGCCGCGAAGGTAAGGCCTCGGTTGGGAAACAACATGGCTTCGGGTAAATGGGCGATGCTTAGGTAAACTACCAGGTGTAAGGCCGCCATCAACACGAAAGGCAACAGTGCCAACACGGCCAGCGCTAAGCGGCGTTTAATTACAGCCACCACCGCGACCCCACCGATCGACAGCACTGTGAGTGCTGCCACAGGATCGAAAATGCCCCGCTCGCCGCTGGCCGCCAGCTTCAGATGCTCGAGAAACGCGGGGTTTGACCATCCTGTTAAGGGGCCACGGAGGTCGCTGCCCGAAATAGCTGGAATCCACCACCAAGCGCTAAGTGTCAGCGCCACCAATGCAGCTTTGATGAGCTCGAACCAGTGAATTCTGAGCGACCGCAGAGCAGCCGCGCCTAGTAGGAAGATTCCAAAGAAAACGTAAATTACCAGCGAGTAGGGATGGGTGACGGTAAGCAAGGCCACGGTGATTCCCAACATGACCGGGCGAGGCCTGGCAGCAATGGTCAAGGCCCAAGCTCCAAGTACCAGTGGGGCGGCCACTTGTTGGGGCATAAGTCCCATCAGGAAGGCGCCCTCCAGGCCGCTAGAAAAAGGCGAAGAAACAGCCAGCATTAATGCTCCACCGAGCCACGCCGCGTTTGGTTTCAAACCCAAAGAACGGCACAGTGCCATACCTGTGAAGGGAATAGCGAGTGTGGACAAAGCACCCACAGCTTTGTATGCGCCTGGGATTGAGAGCAGTCCGAAGCTGACCGCTTTGGTGGTGGCAACGATGAAAGCGAACCCAGGGCCGTACAGGCGGTGCATTTGATAGCCCAGGCTGACCTGGTCGAACCAACCATCCAAATGCCCAGATTGAAACAGGTTCCATGCGGCATCTAAACGTGTTAAATGACCGCCAGTATCAATTCCCGGGGTCAGGTTGGGTCCCCACAGCCAGCGTAGAGCCCATGCGGAAAGCGCTAAATAGACCATGATCCATACCAGGCTCGTCGGCGAGCTCTGGGCTTTTATTGGCTGCTCAGCTGGTGTGGTTGGTGCCTTCATAGCTTGCCTGTTGATGGTGACGACGAATGATCTGGCTTGGCTGGGTCCAAAAAATAGTGAAGATGGCAATGCCGATGAAGCTAACCAGCCACGCCACAGTATGTATACGGGGTAGTTGCCAATGGAGGGTTACGGTGGTGGTGCCCGGCGGCGCAACGACAGATAACCGCCCTTCAAGCATGGGACCGAGCTGAGCATTGGGGCTTGTCCACCCGTGTGAAAAACTAATTGGTAGGGCCACGAGGTTGGACTGCCCTGAAACATTCTCCTGGTGTATTGCAAGCGTTATTTGGTTTGGCCCTGCACTAACAATTTATGCGGAGCGAGGGCCGAGAAGCTCCCACAGGGCTAGTTCCCCGTGAGTTTCGATCAGCTCTAAATCGTTTCGCTGGGACCATATTTGGGCAGTAGTCGTTCTCGCAGAAATTAGGTGGCTTATACCAGCTTGACGCATTGACTCCAGCCACTCGTCGATGTTGGCCGGTGTGAGATCCGAATAGATTTTGAACGACACCTCAGAACCCGGTGCCCACTCGGGCCCAAATATCGATAGGTCTGCGGTTTTGGCCTTCCAACCCAGGTATCGGCTTGGTTCTGGCACCCCGAAACCGATGCGGGGTGCCTCGGCGAGAGCGTATCGCGTAGCGGAGGTGCTGTTTGCTGCTAATGCGGCAGCGACCGAATCAAGCGATGTGGTAGCTCGATAGCGAGTGGACAGTGGTGGGACCAGGAGTGGGGTTGCTATCAGAACCACGAAGATAGAAAGCGAGACACCAACGTGGTTGAACCTCACTAACACCATGGCAATGGTGGGTATCAATAGGTAGATCACAAACGGCAAGGCTCGATCAGTTAACTGAATGATGGCAGGTAATTGATCTTGAACTAGCAGCGAGAACGAGCTCAAGAGGCCAAACGCAGCTATTGGGGCGATAAGCAACAATAGGTTGTTGGTCTTTCGGTCTTTGATCGCTGAGTAGAACGTCCAAGCCATGGCGGCAAGCAAAATGGTTGATGCTGGCATGGCCATACCCCGATCACCGCTGGCCAGGAGTTTGAAGCGACCCCAAAAGCCAGGTGAGGGCCACCAAGTCATTGGCCCTTGCAAGTCGCGGCCCGCAAAAGCTGGTATCCACCACCAGGCCGAAACTAGAAGTGCAATAAGCGCTGCGGACATTAGCGATGACCACGCAATTCTACGTTTTTGAAGATGCAGAACGACCAGTAAGAACGGCACAAAATATACAAACATCACCAATGAATATGGGTGGGTGAAGGCCATTGCGCCCACCATTAACCCGAGTGCCCAAGGATTAGTTTGACGAGCCAAAAGTAGGGCCCATGCCCCTAAAACCATGGCGGTGCCGACTTGTTGCGGGACCAAACCATTTAAGAATGCCCCTTCAATCCCCGAACCGTTGAAAGAGGAAACCGTCAACATGAACAGGCCGCTTATCCAGGCGGCTTGGGGCGACAATCCGAGTGATCGTGACAGAGCCATGCCAGCAAACGGAATGGCGGATATGGCCAAAAACCCAATCAGCTTGTAAACCAATGCTGTTGAGAACGTACCGAAGCTAAGGGCTTTGATCAGGGCAGCGATGATGGCGAAACCCGGCCCATAAACCAGGTGTAGCTGGTAGCCGAGCATGGACCGGTCCATCCAACCATCGAGGCGGCCGTGGCGGAACAGCTCAAAGGCAGTATCAAGGCGAACAAGGTGACCAGTGGTGTCCATGCCCGGTGCTAGCTCTGGCCCCCAAAGCCAGTGCATGGCCCACCCCGACATGGCTAGATAAAGCACTATCCAGGCAAGCGTTGCGCGGCGTGATAGTGGGCCTTCCATGTGCTAGGTCACTATAGACGCGCCCTTGTTCTGAGCTTTGGAAGGTATCACTATTACCGAACCGTCCTCATCGTGTATTACACGGACTGACGCACCATAGTGCTCTGAGATGACAGTCTCAGTTAGCACTTCCCCAGCGGTCCCGAGAGCTATTTGGCTGCCGTTACTCAGTAACAACAATCGGTCACAAAATTGGCCCGCCATGGTGAGATCATGCATGGCACTTACCACGGTTAGGCCATCATGTCGCCGAAGTTCTTCCACCAGCTCGAGCACTTGTTGCTGATGGCCGATATCTAAGGCGCTAGTTGGTTCATCCAACAGCAGCACGGGTGCTTGTTGAGCGAGAGCCCGGCCCAAGACCACCCGTTGGCGTTCACCACCGGAAAGAGTGCCTAGGGTGCGGTTTGTGAAGTCATGCAAGTACAAGCGCTCGATGACTTCACTGACTACCGCAATGTCTTTCGCCCCTTCGCTACCGAAATAGCCGATATAGGGGGTGCGGCCCAATAACACATATTCACTGACGGTCATGTCAGGCGGACAAATGGGGTTTTGGGGAACCAAAGCCACTATGCGAGACAGCGCTTTACGATTCAGAACGTGCAAATCTTGGTGATCAATACAAATTTTGCCGGAATAGCTCACCAACTGCAGAGCAGCACGCAAAAGCGACGATTTCCCAGCGCCGTTTGGTCCGATGAGACCTAACCATTCACCGGAAGAAACAGAGGCCGTCAGCGCGGAAACGGCTTCGAAGCCATCGAAGCGAATATTGACGTTCTCAAACGACAGAACAGTCATATTGTGCCTTTCCGACTGGTCAAGAGAACCACTACAAAAAATGGGGCACCGAAAAACGCGGTGATAACGCCGATTGGTAACTCGGCTGGTGAGGCCACCGTTCTGGCGGCAATGTCAGCTAGCACCAAAAATGCAGCACCAAAAAGTGCGGAAAGGGGCAGCACGACCTTGTAGGAAGTGGACACCGCCAGGCGAATAGCGTGAGGCACGATAATGCCCACAAAACCGATTAGGCCGCTCACCGCCACCACGGCCGCGGTGCCCAAGGTGGCGGCGATGATCACCGTTGCCCTAACTCGTTCGGTGCGTACCCCCAAACTCGATGCTTCTTCTTCACCCACACTCAACACGTCTAGTAAGCGTCGATGCAGCAGAATTACCACGCTAGCGACTACGACATAAGGCAGTACCAACCAAACTTCGTACCAGCCCGAGGTTGACAATCGCCCTAAAATCCAAGCGTAAACACTTCGCAAACTATCGGTCTGGCGTTGTTGAACGTAGGTTTGAATGGCGTTTAGAAATGCCGCCACTGCCACGCCGGCCAAGATCAAAATGGCGGTGTTCTTGCCGGGACCGGCGCCCTTGGCCACCACCCAAGCTGCCATTACTGCTATGAGAGCACCAGCGAAAGCGAAGACGGGCAGAGCCCCCACTGGCCATGATGAAGAATCGGGCCCATAGACGATCGCCAAGGTGGCACCCAGCCCGGCCCCCGAGGCCACACCTAACAAATACGGATCAGCTAAAGGGTTTCTAAACACACCCTGATAGGCCGCGCCACACAATGCCAAGGTGCCGCCAACTAGTGCTCCGAGCACTACACGAGGAAACCTGATCTGCCACAAGATGGCGGCCTGGCGTTCCGAAAGCCCCTCGCCAAGGTTTATTCGAAATATCCGGTTAGCAAGTTCCGAACTGACCCCACTAAAGGGTAAGCCAGCGGGACCTAAAGCCGCTCCGGCGGTGATGGCAAACACTAGGGTTAGCAAACCAACCCCGAGCGCCACGCGACCTAGGCGGCTGGGCCGCAGTTCAATCTGAGTCGTCAACGACCCTTCCTCCGAGGGCTTGCCTTCCGATACGGGAGTGCAGGCGGCCTGGCTCAACCCCAATGGGTTTCACAGTTGCGGGACAGCGCCGGGTTTGCACCGGACTTCGCTGCACTCAGGCATAGAGGTTAGCGCATCAAGGATGACTTACCGCCAAACCTCGGCTCGCCAACGAGAAGGTTCTTCAAGCTTGCCAAGCAAGCAGGCCGCCTTTAGTGCCCAGGCCAGGATGTCTTCAGCTAACGCATCGACTGGTGGCACAACAACCAGCCCTCGCATGGGATGGTCTTGTAACCGTTGCCAGCCGCTTGGTAGAGGATGGTTAGCTTGGGCCAGTTGCCCAAGTGCTTTAGTTCCCCCAGGGTGTTCTAGACCCACTTGAGCGGGGTTCGTTTTTCGGCCCTTTCGAGTGGGGGCAGTCCAGGTGAGGCGCGGTACTTCGGGTCCACGGCCATTGATACGACCCCAAACTGAGGTGGGTTTCGGCGCGTCCATGTTGGCAGGGGTGATATTGATCCAGCCCGCTTTGTCATCCTGGAGGGACCGAAGAAGAGCTGCGATTTCAGCCAAGTCGCTCGGAGCGAACAGTACGGTTTGTATTTTGGTTGCCATGAACGGCGCTAGTCCTTAACTCCCGGCATCGTCAAGTAGTTCTCTAGCTGTATCGGCCACGGCCTGCGCCGCAACCCAATACAAGCGTCCACCAGTTGAAATCCGCCTCACACCCGCTGCTTTCAGTTCGGCCATGCTGGGCGCCCTGGGTGAACCCAGCACGTTTAGGGGTCGGTTAATAGCGGCCAAAACGGCCTTTACGTCGTCGATAGTGGTGAGATTAGGAGCGTAGAGAACCTCGGCCCCTAGGGCTTCGAAAGAGACCAAGCGTTCAATGGTGTCATCGATGTTGTTGATGCCGTGAAAATAGTTGTCGGCACGCGCGGTCAGCACAATGTTGTACTTACGTGCTGCCTCTACAGCCTCGGCCACAGCTTCAGCGGCGAGTTCTTTAGCGACAATTTCTTTGGTTCGAGGATTAAAGTCTTCAATGGAACAACCGGCGGCCCCTGCTTCGGCCAATTGACGGACCGTTTCGGTTATACCGCCATCTTCATGAGGGAAAAGATTCTCGCTGTCAACGCTTAAGGGAACCGAGATTGCATCCACCAAAGCCGCCACATGTTCCACAAGTCGTTGTCGGCTGATCTCGTGGTCGTGCTTGCCGATTGAACGTGCAAAAGCAGTGCTGGTGCTGGCCAAGGCAGGAAAACCTTGTTCTTGTAGCGCTAAGGCCGATCCAATGTCCCAAGGGTTTGGCATGATGAAAAAGCCCTCGGCATGTAGTTCACGAAACTCTTCTACTTTGTTCATATGCCCTTCCTAACGTGCAATTAACCAAGAACCTCGAGCTAATGATTCCCGCTCAACGACATTCCAAGGGAACGCAACTCGGCCGATACCCTGACCTCATAAGAACGCTCCCGCTGTTGCAGAGAAGCAAGCCGACTAGGCAATTTGCTTATGGCTTTGGAACAATTTCGTTGAGCTTCACTCAACGTGGGTAGCTGACTGGTCATCTTGCCAGCACTCATACGTTCTTTGAGGAGCGGTCGTGCCGTTAGGTTGGCATGCTG
This sequence comes from Acidimicrobiia bacterium, assembly GCA_041676705.1. NCBI lineage: Bacteria > Bacillati > Actinomycetota > Acidimicrobiia > Acidimicrobiia bacterium. The sequence goes on along the minus strand of JBAYRL010000002.1, from coordinate 137,184 downwards.
GTTGGCTTCGATTGGCATGCCTTCATCATCTAGGGCCACTACATCGTAAAGTGCTTGGCCCTGGGTCTCTACCCGCCAAACTTGCTTACGACCAGGCAATGTGACCTTGTCTTCCGCCAATTTTATTTTCGGTCCGCGGCTATCGGCCACCAATTTATATACCGCTCCCAAACTTGGAGCGTCGGCGCTGGTACCTAGCTGTGTGCCAACGCCGAAAGCGTCGATAGGTGCCCCAGCGGCCAGAAGTTCAGTGATGCGGTATTCGTCGAGGTCGCCTGAAGCGAAAATTTGGGTGTGGTTCAGACCACCTTCATCAAGGATGTCGCGTACCGAACACGACAGACGTACCAGATCACCTGAATCCAGTCGCACTCCAGAGATCTTCACGCCCTCTGAAGCTAGTTCCGCCGCTACTTCAACCACCCGACGGGCACCTTCTTCGGTGTCATAGGTGTCGATCAACAACACGGCACCATCGGGGAAAGTGCGAGCGAAAGTGCGAAACGCTTCTCGTTCGTCGTCGAAGCTCATCACGTAGGAATGAGCCATAGTGCCTGACAGGGGTAACCCATATTTGTAACCCGCTGCGACCAAAGATGTGCCCTTGCCGCCGCCGATCCATGAAGCGCGTGCGGCTTGCATTGCGGCATCGCCGCCATGGTCACGCCGAGCCGAAAAATCGACAAAGGGTCGGCCTTGGCAAGCGATAGCCACACGTGCGGCCTTCGAGGCCACCATGGTTTGTGAACCGATCAGGTTCAACAGGCGTGTTTCAACAATTTGAGCTTCGATGAGCGGAGCTGTGACCCGCAAGATCGGTTCGTTTGCGAAAACAATCTCGCCTTCATCAACCGCCCAGACTTCGCCGCTGAAGCGTAGGTTGGCGAAGCGGTTTAGGGCGTCGTCGTGAAAGAGTTCGGTGCTCGCCAGAAAATCTAGTTCGGCTTGGTTGAAACTGAGACCGGCAAGGTATTCGAAGGCTTCTGATTGGCCTGCCGACACGAGAAATTGTCGTGGGTCGGGAAGTCTTCGCACGAAAAGGTCGAAAGTCGCTTCTTCTTCGGCCAAGCCCTCACGGATGAAGCCCGCCGCCATCGTGAGTTCGTACAAGTCGGTGAATAGCCCGCTGTTTGCCAAGTTGCTCATGCGATGGCTGCTCCGTGGTTAATGGTTTCCGCCTGCACCAAAGAGATTGTGGGGTTGTTACTGGTTTCGAGCGGCATAGGTTAACCCTAGCGAAGCTCACTGCGCCTACCATATGAGACTAAGTGGCCTTCAAATTCTTGCACGCGTCAGATTTACATCTCGATACTCCCTTTAGCCAGCTAGGTAACGCCCCGCCTCATGTGGTGGCGGCGGCACGCGACGCCAGCCTGGATGCTTTTGCTGCTTTGGTGAAAGTAGCGATTGAGAACCAGGTGGACTTCGTGGTTCTCGCTGGTGATATTTACGACGGTGCTGAGCGCGGGTTGCGTGCCCAGCTGGCGTTTCATCGCGGTCTAAGCCAGTTGGCCGAGGCAGGTATCGCCACCATGGTGGCGGCGGGGAATCATGACCCCTTAGATGAGGGCTGGAGTGCTGTGCATTCGTGGCCCGATACGGTCACCTTCTTTCCACCACATGAAACAGCCTCCGTAGAAATTCACCGCGATGGTCAGCTCTTGGCGGTGGTGCATGGCATCAGTTTTCACAATCGGCACGTTAGTGAGAACCTGGCTCTAAGATTTGAGCGCGATGCGCGGCCAGGCGTTCACGTGGCAGTTCTCCACGCCAATGTTGGCGGCAACGCCGCGCATAATCCCTACAGTCCAGCCTCTTTAGGTGACCTTTTGGGTCAAGGCTTCGACTATTGGGCCTTAGGACATATCCATGCTCGCGCGGTGCTGCACCGCCATCCTTGGGTGGTGTACAGCGGTAATACGCAGGGACGAAGTTTGAAACCATCTGAACGAGGTCCCAAAGGCGTTTTGCTGGTGGATGTAGACGATGAGGGCCATATTGATGAGCCCCTTTTTGTGCCAGTAGATGCGGTTCGCTTCGTGGAACAAACCGTTGACATCTCACTTGTCGAAGACCTGGTTTCCCTGCAGGAATTGTTGGCGGAATTGGCCAGTGACAGCCTTGTGGCGGGTTCGGGTAGAAACATTATTCTGCGAGCTCGTCTTACGGGGCGGGGTCCATTGCATCAGACTTTGGCTCGAAGCGGCCTAGTTCCCGAGCTTCTTAATGAGCTGCGTGATCGTGAAAGCCATCAAGCGCCATTTGTGTGGTGGGCGGCTTTAACGGTGGAGACAACCGCCAGCTGGGAGCTGGATGAACTGGTGCGACGAAACGACTTTGTGGCCGACTTAGCACGGCGGGCAAAACAGACTGAAGCCGCAGAAGTGGGCCTAGATGGCTCGCTACCAAGCGACTTGGCCCAGTTGCTTAGCGATAGCTACTCGGACGTTTTAGATGAGGACTCATGGAAGGCTGCCACCGCTTTAGCCATCGATCTTGTTGTGGAACCGGGGGACTAGACCATGCGGATTCAGGGTTGGCGGGTCGACGGTTACGGAGTGTTTTCCGGGTTTGCGGTTGATGGTTTAGACACCGGACTGACTGTGATTACCGGACCTAATGAAGCTGGTAAAAGCACCCTGTTGGCCTTTATCAGGGGCGTGCTTTTTGGGTTTCCCGATGGTCGCAGCCGTTTACCTCAATACGAGCCAGTCCACGGTGGCAAGCACGGCGGTGCGTTGTACTTGGCCGACGCTGCAAGCCAAACCTGGACCTTGGAACGCTTCCGAGGTGATAAGGGCTTCGTGCTAACACGACCCGACGGTAGCCGGGGCGAAGATTACGAACTGATCGAGTTGCTAGGCGGTGCCGACGCCACCTTTTTTGGCAACGTTTTTGCCTTTGGCCTCGATGAGCTTAACTCGTTCAACCTGCTGGAATCGGAGGCCGTTAAAGACCGGGTGTTTTCCGCGGCGGTGGTGGGTGCTGGCCAATCGGCACGAGCGGCGCTAGCAGAACTCGACAAGCGTCGAGCACAGTTGTGGAAGCCGCGTGGCGCGTGTGAAATTCGAACGCTTGCGAACCAAACACGGGAACAACAGACTCGTTTGCGTCATATGCAAAAAGAGGCGAGCACCTTAGGCAGCGAAGAAAAATTGGTTGACCAGCTCTTTGTGGCAGCCCAAGAAATGCGCAAGTCATTAGAGGCCAACCGATCAGATCAGGCGCGCTTGAGCGGCTATTTAGAGTTGTGGCCATTACGAAACCGTATTGCTGAATGTGACGACGAACTGGCTGAACTCCGTGAACTCGGCTTGCCTGCGGGCCTTGATGAAAGCGTTATTTCCAGCTTTGAACGGCTGGAGGTCTCGTACGCCACGCTTCAAGCAGAGGTAGATTCAGCCCGAGTTGCTGTCAATCGTTCGCTTGAAGCTGGCTGGCCTACACCGCTCGATCAAGAACAGCTTGAGGAATCAGCGGTTGAGATTCGCGAGTTGGTTGGTGGCATTGGGGTGGCGCAAACCCATCAAGAACGTCTTGAACACCTGCGAACAACGCTTCGTGAGGAGAATGGCGAACTTACGGGTCATCTCGGCAGGCTTGGTGCCGAATGGACCCGGGACCACCTCGATCAGTTTGACGCCTCACTCCCCATAGCCGCGGAGGTGCGGCGTCACGGAGCGGCCCTGGAAACGGCACAACATAAGCTAGCAACGGCCAGCAACAGCGTTGACGAACTGACGGTGCGTTTACGTCAGCTGCGTGATACCCAACGGGGGTTGGAAGAACGCTTAGATGCCATGGGCCCGGTCTTGTCGGAAGGTGAAATCGAGAACCGCTCAAAGGCGCTGCGATTGCTTCGAACCAACATTTTGGAGCTAGGCCGTAGTTCAGTAACGGACGAGCCAGGCCCTGGCCCAACCGTGGCAGATGTAGAACCCGCAACCGGCTCGGCTTGGGCCAAACCGGTGCTGGTATTGGGCATCGTTATACTGGGGTTGGCTATTGTGCTTGCAATCGTTGACCTTATGGGGTTGGCGGTGGTGGCGGGCGTGGCCGGATTTGTAGCGTCGTTGGTCGCTGCGTTCACGATTCTGCGTTCGCCAACCCGAAACACACTTCCTGTTAGTACGGCTAAGCCCACTGATTCGGCTGAAGCCATTGGTGGTGTGGCTCAGATACGAACGAGCATCGAGGCCATGTGCATTGTGCTTGGCTTGCCACCCAATCCCTCTTCCGATGACATCGAGGCGTACGCCGATGAACTTGCCGAAGCTGCTGCTCAACAAGAAGCTCGCACTGCAATTAGGAATGAATTAGAACAAGTAAAAGAGCGGTCAAACAGCACCGATTTGGAACTGGATCAAGCCCGAGCATTAGCCGAAGCCGCCCGAGATGAGCTGAGTTCTGCTAGCGACGGGTGGCTCTCATGGAAGATGGACCACCAGGTCGATCACAAGCTTACGCCCAATGAGGTTATTGATTTTTTCACGATCTTGGAACGGGCCCAGGCTTCGTTGAGAGTGGTCAAAGCCGCCGAGGCTGAGTCTGAAGATCTGAATGCCCGTTTCCAGGGTTGGCAGGACCGCGCGAATCGGGTCTTTAGGCGGCTAGTTGTTGAGGCTCACGAACCAATGATGGCCTTAGAACAGCTTCAGTACTCCCTTGATGAGCTGCACAGCGCCAAGGCCCGTTTGGCACAAGCAAGTGATTCGCGTGATGAGGTTGAAGAACAGCTGCAACGCATCATGGCGGTTGCCGGAGTCGACGAAGCCGAGCTTTTCCGCCAGTCGGCTGAACGTTTTCGCTCTTATCGGGCGTTGGAAATAGAGCGCGATAATTTGGTGGAGCGTTTAGCAAATCATGTCGGTTGGGGCGATACGGCAACGGTGGCTTTGGCCGAGTTAGAACGAGGTGTTCCGCAGCTTTGGAAAACGGAACTAGAGGCCGCTAAGAGAGCGCAACCCGAGCTGGAAGCAGCTTATGAGACTGCTATCCGTAAACATCAAGACGCCGATAAGGCTTTAGAGGCGAAGTTGAAGTCGAGCGAGATTGCCGAAGCCTCACTTGAGCTTGAGGGTTTGCGTAGTGGGTTGGCCGAAGCGATCCACCAATGGCAGGTGCTCTCAGGTGCCAAAACTTTGATTCAAGAGACTTTGGGAAGTTACGAACGCGAGCGGCAACCAGCGGTTCTACGGCGGGCCGAGGCGATGTTCCAACAAATCACCGATGGACACTATGTACAACTGATAGTGGTGGACGGCAACATCTCGGTGCTTGACAAAGACCAACGCGTTGTGGCGGCTAATGACCTCAGCCGGGGCACCATTGAACAACTCTACTTATGCCTACGCTTCGGCTTGGCGGCCGAGATGGCGAACCGCAGCCCGCTTCCTTTCATTTTGGACGATGTACTGGTGAACTTTGACCCTGACCGAGTACGTCAAACAGCGGCCGTGATTGCTGGTATTGCTACCGAGCAGCAGGTGTTCGCCTTCACCTGCCAGCCAGCCTCGGTGGAGGCCTTGGTGAATGCTGAACCAAATGCCAGGCTTATAGAACTGCCCCGACACGGCGGGCGTTAGTGGCCAAAATCGTGCGGACTTCTTCCTTGGCGACGTGAAGATTAGGTATCTCTATTTCGTCGAATTGGTCGGGCTTTATAAGGATGAACACGCATCGGGTAACCGGTTTATTTAGCGTGGCCTCCACCAAAAGCGCATAGGTTGCGGCCTGTAGCCGATAACGTTCGATTAGTTCGGCGGCGTCTTCAACAGCGTCGGTTTTGTAGTCGATCACTGCAAAGCCCGTTTCATCTTCAACGAGTAAGTCGATGTAGCCCTCGCATAAAACACCATCAATGGTGCTGGCCAGATACAGCTCACGCCAAAACGGTTTGCGACGGGCGTCTTGCAGGGTAGGTGCGCCTAGTGCTGTCCGCACGGCGGCCTCCACCTGATCGGAAATGTCGAGCACACCCTCGAGCTCGGCCTGTGCTCTTACCAGGCCGCCTAGCTCATCGAGTTGGTCGAAATCGAGCAACTGGAGACTGGCATGTACCGCTCTACCAATGTTGGTGCCAGCGCGACCTCGACGCCACGGCTCGACTTCGCTGGTGGGCAAATTGGGGCCTTCATCATCGAGTTTGGCAATGCCACTGGGCACCATAACCGACGGTTTGGCGTTGCGTATTACTAACGCTCGGCGTTCCTCCATCCATTCGGAGCGACTGGGGATTTCCCTAGCCTTACCTGGGACCATGTCATGGACATTCCCTGCCGTGGTCACGATGGGGTTGTCCTCCAGCCGTCGTTGCAGCTCGGGCCGGTTTTCGCATTGTTCATAGATGATGCGGGCCTTGGTGGTCTTTTTTGCGGGGTGATGAAGCCCCACGATTAGGTGGTCTCGAGCTCTGGTAGCGGCGACGTACATTAGTCGCCAAGCTTCAGCTTCCTCGTGCTCGCGTTCGAGCTCAGCCAGTTCGCTGAAACCGAGCGAGCGGCGTGTTTTAGAGGTCTGGGCCTCCAACGTGTTGTCGTCATCCCAAAGTATCGAGACTCCGCTGACCCCTTTGGCGACTGTTTGATTCAAACCCGCCAAAGCGACAATGGGAAACTCGAGGCCCTTAGAGGCATGAACGGTTAGCACCCTAACCGCGTCATCGTCAGTTTCCGGCAAGACCACCTCGCTCTGTCGGCCAGCTTCATCCGCCTGAAGCTCAACCCAGGTGAGAAACTCGCGTAATGAAACCGACTCGGTTTCCGTGAAAAGACGAGCTTGGTCGACTACGAAGGCCAAACGCCGCCAAACATCACGAGGACGTGACGACGCCACCGCCAGCTCTCGCAGGTGACACTCCCTGATAACCCTTTCTACCGCGGCGGCCGGCTCATCCCAACGAATAGCTTTGGCCAATTCACCTAGGTCGCCAAGAGCACTGGAGACGGGACCATTTAGCGTCAGAGCTGGTGGTGACGCCAAAGAGAGTACTCCGCCGTTGGCTATAAAACCGGCTAAATCGTCATCACTACAGGCAAAACTATCGGATCGCAGCGCTGCGGTTAATGCCACGCTGTTGGCCTGGTCAGATAGTGCCAACAAGATGTTTATTAGGTCGCGAACCTCACTGGTACGCCAAACCATCGACGCTGCTTCGAGACGATATGGAATGTTCGCTTCATCAAAGGCTTGACGTAGCTGATCGACACTGGTGCGGGTGGGAAGCAATACCGCCATGTCGTCCCAACGGGGCGCACGAAGCGATTGGCTGGTTCGATCTACTATCGGCCAGCCTTCATTCTTGGCTTGTTGGAGGGCCGCGGCTAGCTCGGCAGAAGCGTGGCGGCGAAGTTCGTCGGCGCTCATGCCGTCGCGGGGACCACCTAAAATCACAACGGGGCATAAGCCATGTGGTGCCGCCTCTCGCCCAGGCTCTAATGGGATGTACGGCGGTTGCATACCTGGTGTGCCGTTTCCCATGATCTGAGCAAAAACGTGGTTGACCCAATCAATGATGCCGGGAACGGTACGAAAGTTGGTGGCCAGTGTTTTCACTACCGTGCCTGGCACTTTGGCGGCCGCCATGAATAAGGCGATATCGGCTCGGCGAAACCGGTAGATAGCTTGTTTTGGGTCACCCACATAAAACAACGACCCTGGCGGGCTTTCAAGCTTTGACCAATGGATATTCGCAACGTCGGTCAGGCTGGTGGTAATGAGACGAGCGATCTCAATTTGGATGGGGTCAGTGTCTTGAAATTCATCGATAATTAAGCACTCGTAACGCTTGTGTAGTTTCGCACGCATCGAAGCGTTTTGTCGCAGCTGTTGAGCGGTAATCACCAACAGATCATGAAAACGCAGTTGTCCAGCTGCTTTGCGACGTGAAACACCGTCAAGGGTAAAAATTCGAAGATCGTTGAGAATCAAGCGAAGCAGGTTGTCAACCAACTCTTCATTGATCGCTGCCGCTGATGCTTGAGCCTCGCTGATGGCTTCTCGAAGCTCGCTTAGTGCTCCTTGCCAATTTGGGGCTCGGCCGACTTTACTAACCTTCCGGCTTGGGAAACTGGCGAGCGCCTGAATTTGCTCCGCATCGTTTGAGGCCAGATTGGCATCGCTTAACCAGCTTCGGTAACTAACAAGAGCTGCCAACATTTTATCGCTGGGGTCGATGCAGTGTTCCTCATAGCTCAACACCTGGCGTGCCTGGGCCAATACGTCATTGAGGTTAACCGTGAGTAATTGTGCTGGTGGTGGTGAGTTTTCTGGAAGGCGGTCCCACTCGTCACGCAGAATTCTGGCGAATTCCTTGAGGTGTCCAAGGTTGATGCCAAGGGCGAACGCCCGCTCAATTAGAGGCTGCTTGTCGGGTGCATTTAACCAGCTGGCAACAAAATTGTTCCACTCGGTTTCAAAGTCGAGGGTGTCACGCAGCTCAGAGAGAACGTCAATGGCCGGAGGCAAGCCAGCTTCGAGCAGATTTTCACTAAGCACACGCTTGGCAAAACCGTGCAAGGTTGATATGGCGGCGGTATCTAGGCCCGCTAGGGCCGCCTCGACCGCAGGCGTTCGATCGGTAGCTTCAAGAGATTGTCGCACACGATCACGTAGTTCGGCTGCGGCGGCTTCGGTGAAGGTGATGATGGCCAGATTTTCAATTGACATACCAGCCTTTAACAACTCCAACACTCGTGACACCAGGCTGCTGGTTTTTCCGGTGCCGGCACCTGCTTCCACAAATAAGGTTTGTCGGTGAGCATGGCTGATGTCGTGCCTGGCTGCCTGATCAGGTAATGCTTTGGCCATGGCTACACCTTTGTCTCGGCTGTTAATTGGCTGGCGTCATCGACCTGAACAGGAGTGAGGTTTCGAAATGGCGCGATGGCGGGATCTAACCGTACTCGTTCCCACTCCTCTGTCCGGTCGAGACGGCACAGTGAATTAAAATCGCAATACTTACAGTTGGAGTGGTCGGTGGTGGGGCTGGCTATGGGGTCGGGCACGCCGGGAAAAACACCGCGGCGGATGCCAGTCACAATGGCACCGATAGTCTCTTTGAACTCTTCGATCACCTCGGAGGACACTTCATAGCCTTTTAGCTCATACTTTCCGCGCTCGGTTATAAACCAATACGCGCTGTTCACGATGCGCGGGGTTTCGCCAGCGGGAAGCTGATTCGCAAACCGTTCAATGGCCGCTAGGCCATAAAGAGGGAGCTGTAAGTGGGTGCCGTTAAGAAGAGGTTCTTCTTCGCTGATGTTGGTGTACGGCTTGCCAGAACCAGTTTTGTAATCAAGCACTATGAGCTGATTAGTGTCAGTGATATCAACCCGGTCGGCGCTACCTCTAAACTGCACGGTTTCACCGTCGGGAAGAGTGATGGTGAGGCCTGCATCGCTGTAACCAAAGCGTAATTCGCTAGCAACTGGAGTTGAGCGCCACCTCCCACGTTGCAGAGCATCGTGGTCTAGGAAGCTGTGGAGATCATTGAGTAAGACTTGGCGTTCAAGGCGCCACAGTGTGGGAAAGCCGGTTCGGCCCCGTTCTTCGTAACCTTTGACCACCTTCTCAAAGATTTTGTCTAGCCGTGAGTGATCTTCAGCGCTCCAATCTTGATCGTATGGTTTTGGGCCTTCGGCAATTACCTCGCTGAAGAAGCGATCAAGAGTCTCGTGAACCAAGCTGCCCCGGTCGAGAGCCGAGATCTGATCGATCTCCTCTGGTGCCTCCTCGTCATCGAGCCCTAACACCCGTGAAAAGAAATAGCGGCGGGGGCAAACAGCCCAACTCTCAAGCGAAGTGGCCGACATGACACGATCGAGCCCAGCGGTGTGCGAGCTGACCAAGCCGGTATAAGGGTTGAAACCAGCTTTGCGCTGGGTGGCCGCTAACAAGCTGGGATGGAGGTGGCTAAAGTCGCTGGTCAGGTTGGGAAGATTGGCTAATTTCGAATTGTTATCGGTCCAGGCGCTGAGCTCAGCTAAATCACGCTCAGCTAACGAACTGAAATAACGAGCTTGATGTAGTCCACCTGAAAAAGAGGCTACGGACTGAACAGTTAAGTGACTTTCGGAAGAAGGCCGTATTTGGGTAAGGGATTCGGACGTTACCGTTTCGCCGACGTGTTCGGAAACCAGTTGCAATAACCAACGTGATGGCATTTTGGCTCGCTTGTCACGCAGATCACCGCGGGCAGTGGTTAGCGACCGCTCTTCCGCAGAGGCCAAGGCCCCCAGAAACTGATAATGACCACTAGCGTTGGCCTCATTAACACCCGGCAGGCCCAGGTGAGTTTCGTCGAGACCGATCTCGGTGAGGAACACGTTTGCGCTGCTTCGGACCGGTACTATGCCTTCGTTGAGACCAACGACAGCCACCCAGTCGAGGTTGAGACCAATGCCGTGGTGTAGTGGCGCCACCAGCAACCCGTTGCCAAAGTTTCCTAATCGCCCATATTCGGTATCGAGTTCGTTTTCTAATGCGCTGATGAAGCCGGGCACGGTGGGAGATGGCTCGATGGGGTCGAGTGCTGCCAAGAGGTCTAAGGCTTCTTCTACCAGTTCGAAGGCCTGAAGCTGATGCGCGGGCCATTGGTGGGCGCTGCGCACACTAGCGGTGCCCAAACCCCATTCCATGAATTGATGCCCGTTCTTTGCTAAGTCGGACCATGTGCGGCTGGCATGAACCCGGCTCAACCGCTGGCTGAAAGAGTGGAGGAAGTGCCTGAGAGCATCGGCTGCGCTTGCAGCATGGCTACTAGAACCTGCATAGGCAGATAGCTTGGCGTTCCAAGCCTCAATTGGCCCGGTGACAATGCCCGCCCGGCGAGTTAAAAGATCCCACTCGGCGACCGGAACCATTTCGCCATCGCTGTCGACAATGGGCCCACTTTGGAGCCAGCTAATGAAATCGTGGCGGACTAGTTCGTGGGCTTTGAGCTTTAACCCTGCCACCAGAGTGGCACCGGCGACCGAAGCCCGAAGCGAGCTGACCGCAGCTCCGGCGATTGCGATTTCGCCGGACTGAGCTTGGTTGTATAGCAAACTCAGATACGGATCGGCGGTGGGATAAAGCACCGCCATTCGCTCCAAGGGAGTGCCATTGTGCCAACGCTCTACCACCTCTCTAAGCACCGCACGCACCTCTTCGGCGGGATCGCTGGTGCTTACCACTCGAACAGCGCCATTGACGCCGATTTCTGAAGAGTTTGCAGGGCCTGATGAACTGGCAGAGCCAGTTTGTTTCAACTTCGTAGCAGCGTTCGCGGCATTTAACCTCGGCGTTTGGTCAGCGGCCGCAGCTGGTACAACCTGAGGTGCACCCAACAAAGGTTCAAAGCGCGACAACATCGGCCGGAGCACGGCATCGGCCTCGGCGTAGCCGGTTAGGGCGGCGATTACCCAAAGACGATCGGCAGCTGCCCAAGCTTCGTATAGGGCCAATTCGTGGGGCCCTAGGTAACTGGGCAGATAGGCCACCACCGGCTCATTCGACGAATCGGTGGCCGTAGGGCTTGTTGCGACCAGAGATGCCGCTTCCGCTAGTGCTTGATGACGGCTGTAGCGATGAGCGAGGTGCTGGTTCACCCGAGTCACCAAACTAACTAAGTCACTGCTAGTGGCACTATGGGCGGCAAGGGTGGCTTTTGCTGGCTCAGAAAGTGAGTTGTACATACCCACAAAACGGGTGACTTCAGTTTCGGTGGCCGGGTGTGCTGCCACCGACGCCAAGGTGATACCGGGTTCTTGGCGCAGCACATGCCTTACGGCGGCTGCCAGAACAGTGTTGTTCAATGGGGTGAGACCTTGTGCAGCCAAAGATGCGGCTGCCAAACCATCGGCAATGCGCGGCAAAATATCGAAGCGGACATTTACCACCCCAGCTGGACGGATAGCCAGGGCACGCCTGGTCGCCAAACCGGCCAGGGAATGCGGAACCACCACGGTGACTGGTGCCAGTGGATTCTGGCCTTTGAGCTCGGCGATAAGGGCCCCAAGACGGTTTAACGCCTGAGGCCCGGCTGGCACCAGCGCAAAACGCTGACTGTGTTGGGTTAATTCAGTACCGCTAGGGGCAAGTTTCGCCATGTCGCAACCCTAGTAACAGGCTGTGACATTTTAGGTCGTGCTTTGCCACAAAGTCGCTTGACCACCCACATGTTTGGCGGTGGCTAACGCCCGCCGAGTGGCCTCTGATTACCGTGGCAATGGCGGTTCAACGGGGCAGCGCCACCGTGTAATCTAGGTCGAGCACGACAGCGGGATCGTACTTGCCATCTTCACCACGAAGTGGGAAATCAGCGGCCGGATGATCCTTTGTGGCCACCAAACGCAAACGCAGCGCACCTAGATCTGAAGAATCGAGTTCTATTTGCTCTAGCACCTCGCTGTAGGCGTAGATGGTGTCACCAGCGAAGGTTGGGTTCGAGTGAGAGCCAGCGTTAATGGCCAAAACTTTGAAGGCGTTAGCTAGACCGTTGAAAGAAAGCGCCCGAGCCAAAGAAATAATGTGGCCACCATAGATCAAACGGCGTTGGAAGCGGCCGCTATTGGCAGCGTACTGATCGAAGTGAACCTTGGCAGTGTTTTGGTATAGACGCGTGGCCAACATGTGTTCAGCTTCTTCGATGGTCATGCCATCGACGTGATCAATCTTTTCGCCCACTTCATAGTCGCCCCACCGAAATGGTGAACCAGCCAATAAATAGTTGTAGTTGGCCATGGAAACCTCGGGCAGAACCAGCTCGGCGGTGGCTACCGTCTCGGGCAAATTAGGCACGATTGGCTCGGGTGTCATGGCGTCTAGATCACCCTTGTGCACCATGACCCAACGGGTGTAGTCGAGCACCATCTCGCCGTTTTGGTTGCGACCAACCGAGTTCACATAGACGACACCGGTCTTGCCGTTCGAGTTTTCTTTCAAGCCGGTCACCGTGGAGGTGGTGCTAACTGTGTCGCCCGGATAGACAGGAGCCCCAAAGCGGCCGTTGGCATAACCCAAGTTGGCCACGGCGTTTAGCGACACATCGGGCACGGTCTTACCAAAAACCATGTGGAAAGCCAGGAAATCGTCAATCGGCGCTTGTGGAAAACCCAAGGAACGGGCGAACTCATCGGATGAATTCGCTGCGAAACGGGGGCCGTACAGAGCGGTGTACAGCGAAACATCGCCACTAGTAATCGTGCGCGGTGTGGCGTGTTCGAGCACCTGCCCGATTGCGAAATCTTCAAAGAAATTGCCAGCAATAGTCTTGTTGCTCATAGGTCAATACCGTACCCTCTGGCGCTCAATGACATAGTTTTGAAGTATGAAAGCTGCGGTCTACTACGAAACAGGTTCCCCCGACGTCCTTAAATACGAAGACGTTCCCGACCCTAAGGTTCATCCCAAAGGGGTGATTGTGCAGGTCGAAGCCATCAGCATCGAGGGTGGTGATACCTTGCACCGCTTGGGTGGTTTGCTCACAAAGGTTCCCCACATTGTGGGTTATCAATGTGCAGGTACCATCATCGAAGTTGGTGCTGAGGTGACCGACCGTAAGGTTGGTGATCGCGTAGTCGCCACCGTGGCCGACGGTTCCCACGCCGAGTTGGTTTCGGCGCCGGTTCAGTCCACCTGGTTGATTCCTGACAACCTCAACACCGAGCTTGCAGCTTGTATCCCAGTCGCTTTTGGCACCGCCGACGATTGCCTCTTCGAATTCGGCCATCTACAGGCTGGTGAGAGTGTTTTGATTCAAGCTGGTGCTGGCGGAGTTGGACTTGCAGCTATTCAGCTTGCCAAACGTGCTGGAGCCACGGTTTTTGCTACGGCGTCGTCTAAAGAAAAGTTAGACCGCTTGGCCGAATTCGGTCTGGATCATGGCATTAACTATGTGGAGGAAGACCTCACCCAAGCGGTGCTTCGTTTAACCAATGATCAGGGAGTGAACTTGGTGGTTGACCCGGTTGGTTCGACTTTGGCGGCCAGCATGGCCTCGTTGGCGTACCGAGGTCGAATCTCGTACGTGGGCAATGCTGGACGTGACAACCAACCGTTGAATGTGAGCCCACTAATGGGCAAGAACCAGTCCATTACCGGTGTCTATTTGGGTGCTGAATTGGCTTATAGCGACCGTGCCTATCAGAACATTGCGCGCCTAATCAACGACGTAGCCGCAGGTGAACTGCAGGTAGTAATTGACCGGGTGTTTCCCTTGGCTCAAGCCCGCGACGCGCACGCCTATGTGGAAAGTCGTCAAGCCTTTGGCCGAGTACTGATGACTCCATAACGTGACCCCATAACGGTTCGGTCGATTGGGGGTTGCTACGGTGGATGGAATGTTGACGCTAGCGGTTGTGAACCAAAAAGGAGGGGTGGGCAAGACCACGGTCAGCCTCGGTTTGGCGGCAGCGGCTTCACTGGCGGGCTATTCAGTACTGGTGGTAGACCTCGACCCGCAGGCGAATGCCACCACCGGGCTTGGCGTGTATAACCCCGAACGCACCGTTGATTTCCTATTAGCACAAGAACATGCCGGTACCGTGGCTGAAGTCGCGGTGCCAGCACAGTGGCCAACGCCAGTGGGTGTGGTTCCAATGGTGGTGCCAAGTTCACCCTCGTTGGCGAACCGCGAGCCCCTCTTGGCGACCGATCCAATCGGGGCTCAGGATCGTTTAGCCCAGGCGCTGAGTGGTGCCTCTTTCGATTTGGTGCTGATCGACTGTCCACCATCACTTGGACTATTGACTGTGAATGGCCTTTTCGCGGCTGAAAAAGCTCTTGTGGTGACCGCCCCAGCTGCCTGGGCAACCGACGGTGTAGCCCAAGTGTTGGCCACCATCGAGCGGGTTGGGCAGCGTCGCTCTGAAGGACTTCCGGTAGCTGGAATTGTGGTAAATAACATTGCTCGTACTCGTGATGCTGCCTATTGGTATGAGCAACTCTCTAACGATTATCCAGACTTGGTTTTACCTCCGATTCACCAACGGGCCGCCATTGCTGAAGCAGGCGCACAATCACTGCCCGTGCATGCGCTAGGGGCGCGGGCCGGTGCTGCCGAGGCAGCTGATGAGTTTCAGGAACTGTTTCGTGCTCTGATTAAGGCAGAAGCTTCATCTACTTCGCGTTTCGCGACTGGAGGATAAAACATGTCTGGTTATGATCCCCGCCGAGTTAGGCCTAACCCGACAGTTCCCAATGCTGACACCACAGATGATGCTGCTCCGATTGATGCCTTGTTGGGTCCCGCCCCAACTAATGGCAATGGCGATGGGGGCGAGAACAACAAGCCAAACCTTCAGCTAGTTCCCGATATGCCCGAAGTGTCGGATGAGTTGCCGGTGCCATTACGACGTGTAGAGGTACGTCCATCGTTTTGGCTGCAGCTTTCCCCGTTGCTGGTGGCGACCGGAGCGGTGCTGCTGTTTTGGTTGCTGCGCCGCCTTAAGAAGGGTTCTAAGTAACCAGACAGGGGAGCGTTTTGGTCGTCCCCTACACCTATCTAAGCTAGAGGCCGACCAAAGGGCAGCGTTTCTTGCCAAGTCGCTAGGAAGGCTTCGGCCTTGTAACAGGCAGCTAATACGGGGCCGTCTTCGTGGCTGACCACGTCGGCCATGAAGCCCTGCACAAACTTCTTGGTAGCTTCCACGGCATCGGCAGCATTGGCGGCGTCGCCAGGCCAACCAGCAAAGCTGCTACCAGCGGTGGCAATGAAATCGGGCACGGCCACAATTTCTCGACGCCGGAGTACCGCTAAACCTTTAGCTCCGAGGGCATGAGGACCAGTCGGTATGACTGCCTTGGCCGAAAGTACGCCAGCGGTTTCGCCGTCGAGGCGACCATCGTTTGACGCCGTGAAGAACAAGTCGACTTCTTTGGAAGGATCGGTTTCCACACTTGGAATTCCATAGGCGGCCAAAACTGCGGTAATAGCGGCAGTGTTTGGGCCTTCCTCAACAATCGCCGTTTTGCCTTCTAGAGCACCCATAGCGGCCTCGGCGCTAGCCACGGCGCTAATGGCCACTAGATAGGTCGCTAGAGGGAAACCCTCAAACGTTTCGTGACGTAACGTCGAGCGCTTATCGATTGAAGAAAGAGCGCTTAGAGCCTCGCCGGTCACGCCTTTGCCAGCATCGAAAGCAAGCTCGCCCGACTCAACCCGAGGGGTGACCGCAGTGACAAAATCGGCAATGGCTGCTTCGACAGCATCACCTTCAGCGCTGATTCCGGCGGAAGCTCCGCCAACTTGTAGCTCACGAGCGGCGAAGGTGTAGGTGGTGGTGCGGGCCAAGTTTTTGGCACCACCTTGGAGTATCTTGCGGGCGGCACGAACAATTCCGGTGGAACAAGGTGCGCCTTGCAGGTCGATGGCAATAAAGGCGTTGGCGGTCGGCTTATCGATCTTCACCTAAGGAATTTTGGCCCGAAGTGAGCCGCGTTGCGAACTTTCTTGGAAAACCGACTAAACCCGTAACGTGGGAAGAAAGGCAAAAACACGTTTTCTGGCGGTTGTTTTCGCGCTGGTGGGCACCATGGCCACACTATGGGCGCTCTTAGAACGACGCAGTCGAGGCCGGGCGTTGCGTCGTCAGAGTCGTCTTTCAAGAAATGTCACTCTTATGCGTTTGGGTGGTACTACCGCCAGCGCCTACGCCTGGTACCGCGCCAAAAGAATCTTCGCGGCGGCGGAACGAAAAGAAGAACTAGACCGAACTTTTGAAATCCGAACCACCGAAGGCGTGGTGGAGGCCCTGGGAAACTTGAAGGGTGCCTTCATGAAGATTGGCCAAATGGCCAGCTACCTAGACCAGGGCTTACCTCCCCATGTTCGAGATGCTTTGGCGCAGCTACAAGCTTCGGCCCCGCCCATGTCGAAAGAACTGGTGGATGCCACCATTGCGGCCGAACTAGGTGGTCTTCCTACCGAGGTTTTCGCCACTTGGGATGACACCCCAATCGCAGCCGCTTCGATAGGCCAAGTTCATCGCGCTATTACTCACGACGGCCAAGCAGTAGCCGTGAAGGTGCAATACCCAGGTGTTGACAAAGCCATTGCAAACGATCTCGCCAATGCCGACATGGTTTTTGGGGCGATGAGCTACCTGTTTCCCGGTCTTGACCCGGTGCCAATTGTGACCGAACTTCAAGAACGTTTGGTAGAAGAGCTGGACTATCGTTTAGAAGCTGAAAACCAGCGGCGCTTTGCCGACTATTACCGAGGGCACCCCACCATCATCATTCCCGAGGTCCTCGAAGAGTTCAGCACTAACCATGTGCTCACCACCGAGCTTTCCGCCGGAGTGCGTTTTGATGAGGTACTGACCTGGCCAAGCTCTGAACGTGACTTAGCAGCCGAGACCATTTATCGCTTCGCTTTTGGAAGTTTGTACCGTCTTGGGCTTTTCAACGGTGACCCGCACCCAGGCAATTACCTGTTTGAGCCTGGAGGTAAGGTCACGTTCTTAGATTTCGGTTTGGTCAAGGTTTTCACCCCGGAAGAACTTGGTGGTTTCGAGGCTCTGATTCTGGCCATTGTGGTCAACCCCGACCCGCCCAAATTCCGTGGCATTATCGAAAACTTGGGGCTTCTCACCCCCAATGCGCCTATCAGCGACGACGAAGTGTTTGATTATTTCAACCACTTTTACGAATTCGTTCGCCATGCTGGTCGTGCCACCATCACCTCCGAATACGCCGCCCAAACTGTGCGCCACATGTTTAATGCTAAGGGCCCGTATGAAGCGGTAATGGCGCATATCAACGTGCCAACCGCGTTCGTGATCATCCAGCGAATAAACCTCGGTCTTTACGCTATTTTTGGTCAGCTTGAAGCTACGGCCGACTGGCGGCGCATCACCGAAGAGCTATGGACTTTCACCAACGCTGCGCCGTCGACTCCTATGGGGGAAGCGGCGGCAAAATGGGCAGCCGCCAAACGAAACTAAATATCGAGGGCTTCTTGATCTACAAAGGCTGAGTTTGCCAACAAGAACTCTCGCCGTCGCGCAACATCGTTGCCCATGAGAACTTCAAAGAGGTCGGCAGCCCGCGCAGCGTCGCTAGCGTCGTCCATGGTCATACGGCGCAGAATCCGACTATCGGCGTCTAAAGCAGTTTCGGCCAGTTCGTCCACGTCCATTTCGCCCAAGCCTTTGAAACGTGTCCATTCAATGCTTTCGGCTTTGCGGTTGCCCTTGGTCAACTCAGCCATTATCTCGTCTCGCTCAGCGTCACTCCACGCCCGGTAGGTTTTTCCACCGACTTTGGTCGTGTACAGCGGTGGTTGGGCGGCGAAAATGCGGCCCGCTTGGAGCATGGGGCGCATGTAGGAATGGAACAAGGTGAGAAGCAAACAGCGGATATGGCTTCCATCAACATCGGCATCACACAGAATGATGATCCGGCCGTAGCGGGCCATTTCGAGATCGAAATCTTTGCCTTGGCCGGCCCCTACGGCGGTGAAGATGGCCTGGGCTTCGGCGTTGTCTAACACCTGTTTTACGGTGGCCTTACCAGCGTTAACGATCTTGCCGCGGATCGGTAAAACTGCTTGGAGCTCAGAGTCTCGTCCGGCTTTGGCGGGTCCGGCCGCCGAATCACCTTCCACAATTATTAGCTCTGAACGTGGTCCGTGGCGGCGAGAATCGTAAAGCTTGTCTGGCATGCCAGCCGAGCCCAGGTTGGCTGCTCGCCGCTTGTTTTCAAGCGCTTGACGTGAAGTGACCCGATTGATGACAGCATTGGCGAGCTTGTCACGAACGGCGTTCACTTGAACCTTTTTGCCGTCGCCTTCAATCCAGCGGGTAAAACCAGTCTTAACCACCTCATAGACAATGCTTTGCACACCTGGCGTGCCCAGCTCATCTTTGGTCTGGCCACGGAATTGCGGCTCGGGCAGAGTGACTTTAAGCGTGGCTACCAAACCTTCTTGTACGTCTTCTTTGGTAGCTTTTTCTTTGCCCTCTTTGGCAAGCTTGGCCAACTTGCGTAGATCGTTCAGCAAAACATCATTCACAACCCTGGTCATGGCACGTTCAAAACCAGCCACATGCGTGCCACCCTCGGCAGTGGGAATGGTGTTTACGAAACTCACCACCACGGGTTCGTAGCCCTTCACCCAACGCATGGAAACTTCCACCTGGCATTCACGCTCGACGGTGACCATTGCCCCGCCTTGAGCGATTTTTTCGCTGAAGGTACCGGAGCCAGAAAACGAGATCACTTCGGTGACGGCTTCGCCAACGCTCAAATATTCAACGAAGTCGACCATGCCATTGCGGGCCAGGAACTCTTCTGTTTCGCCAGTGCCACCAACACGTTTATCGGTTAGACGAATGGTGAGGCCAGGCACAATAAAACTCAGCCGAGCTATACGTTCCCGCACCGCCGCATATTCGATGGTGGCGTCGGGGTCAAAGATTTCGTTGTCAGGCCAAAAACGTACTCGGGTGCCGGTGGTGCCACGACGAACGCCTTTCACCCGTTCTAGCTCGGAGGTTTGGACGAAGCTACCGCTGGCGTCAACACGGCCCGGTTGGCGGCCCAGGAAAGTTAACCGCCAGGTAGCACCATCGCGGTCGACTTCCGCCACTAATTTTGTGGCTAGCGCGTTTACCACCGAAGCACCGACACCGTGCAGTCCACCGGAAGAGGCATAAGCGCCTGAACCGAACTTGCCGCCAGCGTGCAGCTCGGTGAATACCACCTCAAGTGCGCTACGACCATGCTCCTTCACATCAATGGGAATACCACGGCCGTTATCGGCTACCTCAAGTGAGCCGTCACGGTGGAACGTAACTTCCACCCGGTCACAAAAACCGGCGGCTGCTTCGTCAATAGCGTTGTCAATCAGTTCCCAAAGTAGATGTGAGAGTCCTTCGGAACCAGTACCGCCGATGTACATGCCCGGCCGTTTGCGAACGGCGTCGAGGCCCTTTAGAACCTGGATGTGAGACGCGTCATACTTAGCCATCAAAATCTCCTGTAACCCACAACCAAGACATGCTCTTCTCCCACGCTGCTGGGTGCGTCACGTCGGGTTGGATACAACATCAGCGGCACCGGTCGGCTTTCCGCCCGGCTTGGGTTGTCCTCCTGGCCAATAATGGCCACTAAATCATCGTTCGGACCCACATGCGCCCATGCGAGATGACTTTCACTTCGGAACTTGGTGAGGCGCACTCCGCCCGTGGCACGACCCTTTGCCGGTATTTCGGCGGCGGCGGTCAGCTTTGAAGTTCCGGTGTTGGTTACGCTGACAATCATGGTGCCGGCTTCGCCAAGTCCGGCTGCTATAACGGTCGCACCGTCTTTCAGCTTCATTCCAGCCACCCCGCCGGCGCTTCGGCCTTGAATACTGATTTGGTCGGTTGCGGTGCGCAGCACCTGAGCATCACTGGCAACTAGTAGAACTTCGCTACCTTCTGGAGCTTCAAGAGCCGCCACTAGTTTGTCGTCGGCCTTGAGTGACATCACTTCGCTACCAGCTTTGGTGCTGCCAAGCTCCTCGGGGCTTAGTCGTTTGACCACCCCCTGTCGGGTAACCAACAACCACGGGTGCTCTCGCGCAATAGCCACGTTAACTACTGTTTCCCCAGGTAAAAGTTCGACCACTTCTTCGATCTTGGCACCTCGACTGCGCCCGCTGTTCACATCGGGAACCTCCATGGCGGGCAAGCTCAACAGGCGCGCGTTGCTAGTCAGCACCAGCACCGGGGTGTGATTCGTGGTGGTCAGGCGCGCCGCTAATACGTCGTGGCGGCCGAAGGTGGCTTTGGGCGTGCCTTCCCCATCTTCACGGCCCAAACGTCCGGTAACCGACCAGGTAACCACGCACGGGTCGTCTTTAATTTCAAGGCTTTCGGTCTTGGTATTAGGAGCTTGCTCCAGTGCGCTGGGTGCCACGATACGGGTTCGGCGTGGGACACCTAGGCGATCGACTACCGCGCCAAGCTCTTTCGAGACGATGGTGCGTTGGCGGGTTTCCGACCCCAAAATTGCTTCCAACTCGCCAATCGTGGTGTTCAGCTCGTTGCGTTCGTCGATGAGTTTTTGAGTCTCTAGAGCAGTTAGGCGGCGTAGCGGCATCTCCAAAATAGCGGTGGCTTGAATTTCAGAAAGCGAAAAACGTTCCATCAATGCGGTTCTCGCACCTGGAGTGTCGGCGGAGGCACGAATTATGGCCACTACTTCATCAATAGCGTCGAGCGCTATTAGGAAACCTTCCACGATGTGGAGGCGAGCTTGTGCTTTTTCAAGGCGGAACTGGCTACGGCGAACCACTACTTCTAAGCGGTGTTCAACGTAGGCGGCTGCCAGTTCGTAAAGCCCGACCGTGCGAGGTTCGCCACGCACCAGAACCACGTTGTTAACACCGAAGGTTTCTTCAAGGGGAGTGAGGCGATATAACTCGGCCAGCACTGCTTTAGCGTTCACTCCGGCCTTGCATTCGACCTGAATCCGTAGGCCATGGTGGCGGTCGGTAAGGTTGCGCACTTCAGCAATGCCGTTTAAGCGGCCAGCTAACATAAGTTCTTTTATTTTGGCCATGAGGCGTTCCGGGCCGACCAGGTACGGTAGCTCGGTAATTTCGATACCCACTTTACGTGCAGTGAGCTGTTCAACCTTGGCCACACCACGAATACGAATTGTGCCGCGACCGGTCTCGTAAATCTCGGCTAAACCTTCGTCTACCACCACGCCACCTGAAGGGAAGTCAGGGCCCGGTAGTGCTTGCATTAGCTCCTCGGTAGTCGGCCTAGGTCGACGTTTGGTTAATACCAACTTCACTACTTCATAGACCTCGACCAGGTTGTGAGGTGCCATATTGGTAGCCATGCCCACGGCAATACCAGCGGCACCATTCACCAGTAAGTTCGGCAATAAAGCAGGCAGTGTGATGGGCTCGGTGTTTTCGCCATCATAGGAAGCACGAAAATCGACGGTGTTCTCGCCAATCTCGCCGATCATGTCGATAGCGGCACTGGTTAACCGACACTCGGTGTAACGGCTTGCCGCTGGTGGATCGTCTAGAGAGCCAAAGTTGCCTTGGGGGTGCACCAAGGTCACATTGCGGCTGAAGTCTTGACCGAGACGGGTCAGTGCATCGTAGATCGACGCGTCACCGTGGGGATGATACTTGCCCATGGTTTCGCCCACTACCCGAGCGCTCTTGCGGGTGGGGGTATCGTCGCGAATGCCCATAGAGTACATGGCATGCAGAATCCGTCGCTGCACCGGTTTTAATCCGTCACGAATATCAGGTAGCGCACGGGAGGTGATGACCGACATCGAGTACGCCAGAAACGACTCGCTCATCTCATCGGCGACGGAGGTTTCGACTACTTCGCGGGCATAGGAAAACAATTCACCCTGCTGGGTCATTAGGTGTTACTCCGGGTGTAGCTACTAAGTTTCATTATTCAGGAGGGGTGACAGCACCCGAATTCGGCTGCTGTTACAAACAAGGAGGGACGATGGACCATCAATTGCAGTTCTACATCAACGGGGAATGGGTAGAACCACACAGCAAAGAAACTCTAGTGGTAGAGAACCCTGCTACTGAGGAACCCATAGGCAAGATTGCCATGGGCAACGCCAGCGATGTAGACGACGCGGTGGCCGCTGCCAAAGCAGCATTTACCACGTTCTCACAAACCACTCGTGAGGAGCGGCTGGCGCTATTAGACCGAATAATCGAAGTCTACCAGTCACGCTTAGGAGAAATGGCCACCACCATTTCCTCTGAGATGGGTGCCCCGCTCAGCCTGGCGAATCGAGCTCAGGCCACTGCCGGGCTAGGCCACCTAATGACAACCCGAGCGGCCTTAGCCAACTTTGAATTTGAAGAAGAACGCGGCACCACACAAATTGTGCGGGAACCAATCGGTGTTTGTGCGCTGATTACCCCGTGGAACTGGCCCATGAACCAAATCGCTTGCAAGGTGGCACCAGCCTTGGCCGCGGGTTGCACCATGGTTCTCAAACCATCCGAGGTGGCACCGCTTAACGCCTTGTTGTTTGCCGAGATTCTTGACGAAGCTGGGGTGCCAGCAGGGGTATTTAACCTGGTCAATGGCGATGGACTTAACGTCGGTTCGGTAATGTCAGCTCATCCCGACGTCGACATGGTTTCCTTCACTGGCTCTACCCGTGCCGGTATCGAAGTTGCCCGAGCCGCAGCCCCAACCGTGAAACGGGTGACCCAAGAACTGGGTGGCAAGTCGGCCAATATCATCTTGGACGACGCCGATTTTGCGTCGGTGATCGCCCGTGACTACGCCTCAATGTGCAGTAACTCTGGTCAGTCTTGTAACGCCCCAACCCGTATGTTGGTTCCACATTCGCGGATGGAAGAAGCGGCGGCGATTGCCGCCGAAACGGCATCCAAACTGGTGGTTGGCGACCCGAACGACGAAAACACCCGCATCGGGCCTGTGGTATCTGGTGTTCAATACGGCCGTATTCAGCAGCTGATTGAAAAAGGTATATCTGAAGGTGCCACGGTTGCGGCTGGCGGTGCGGGTAAGCCTGAAGGTTTAGACGTCGGTCACTATGTGCGCCCAACCGTTTTCGCTAATGTCACCAACGATATGACCATTGCCCAAGAAGAAATCTTCGGCCCGGTGATGGTGCTAATTGGCTATGAAGATGATGAAGACGCCATTCGCATCGCCAATGACACCGTGTATGGCCTTTCGGGTTATGTTTCTGGTTCGCCGGAACGCGCCAAGCGCATGGCCCGCCAAATCCGAAGCGGTAACGTGCATGTCAACGGCTCGGGCGGAGATTTCAGCTCGCCCTTTGGCGGGTACAAGCAATCCGGTAACGGTCGTGAATGGGGCGACTTCGGCTTGGAAGAATTCCTTGAGACCAAAGCGATTTTGGGTTACAACGCCTAAACAAACGCTTTAAAAGCGGCCTCAATTAGTCGCAAGAAACCAAAAATGGTGGCCTACCGCAACACCGGTGGGCCACCATATGCGTTTATGGTGAGCTATTTTCGAGCCTCGTTCTGGGTTTGCTGTTCTGCGCTTGGTGTTCTGGGCTTGCTGTTGCGGGCATCTTGATCTGCGCTTGCTCGACCTCTTAGCCGGTCATCTCACCGCAATTCACAACGGCCTAAACAGCGACCATGGGTGGCACAGCCACCAGTTAAATGGTGAAGGCTAGGTTGTTTAGAACCTGCTGGCCGATCGTTTGGTTCCCTGAAATAATGTTGGCGTCAATCGCAAGTGCTTCATCGCCGCTCATACGGCCACAAGCCAAAGCGTTGTAGGTAGCAGTGTCAAGGGTCAGCGTGACATCAGGATTCTCGGGAATGTCATAAATCCGTTCGGCGCGTTCACGAACGGCAATGCCAACCAATCGTTCAATAGGGCCCACGATGTTGAACACCACGGTCGAGCCTTGTGGGGCTTGGGCTTTTTTGCCAACTACGTAACCCGCCGAATCGATGCATTTGTCGATACAGCGCTCGGCGATAGGACCCGTAAGGTGACCTTCTTTGCCAACCGCGCGCCGAATATCTTGCTCGTGCTCCCAACAGTCGAACAAGCGAATCTCCATAAACTTTCGGTATGGTCCCGGTCCTTCAGGAGTGAAGCCTTCGGCCTCGAATTCTTCATCCGACATCGCTTGCAGGGCCGCTAGGCGCGCTGTGGTTACCTGTTTGAATTCATTTAGCACTTCAGCACCGCTACGGTCTGCACGCTCAGCAATCCAAGCTTCGTTAAACTCACCAATCGGGTTTTTAACGTGAGCTCCGAAATTCGAAGGAGCGGCTGGTGCCGGGTCGCCGAGCAGCATGCGCTCGGTGCCAATCATGTGTGAAAAGACGTCTTTAACGCTCCAACCGGGCAACTCGGTAGGTAGGTCCCAGTCGCTGTCGGCTAGGTCATCGCCCAAGGCGGCCAACACTGCCCATTCATCAGCTAGCAACGAAACGACTTCTTGACTCATTATTTCCCCTCCGAGCGTGAAGCAGCAGCACGTTGTGTTCGTGCTTGGCTGCTTATGAACCTAGTCCAAACCCACCAACCCAATAGGCCCAAAATCGCAGCGATCACTATGTACTGAAGCACATCGATCCATTGGCCCACCACGTCCCAGCGGTCACCCAATAGGTAACCGGCACCTATTAACAACACGTTCCAAACAGCCGAACCGATGGCGGTGTAAAGGGTAAAAGACACCAAATTCATGCGTCGAAATCCCGCTGGCAGCGAGACCAACGATCGAATCAGTGGAATGCAACGACACACCAAAACAGCTATGCCTGAATGGTCGTCAAACCAAGCTTCAGAGCGATCTAAATCGGTGGCTTTGATACCAAACCATCGGCTGTAGCGAAGAATGAACGCACGCAGCCGCACCGGTCCGATAGCCGCCGAGATGCCATAAAGGATCCAGGCACCGACCACGGAACCAGCGGTCGCAGCCAGGATCATTCCCCATAAGGTGGCATCACCTTGGCTAGCTGTGAACCCAGCGAGTGGTAAGACAACCTCCGAGGGAATAGGCGGAAATACGTTCTCCAGCGAAACCAAGAAAGCTACGCCTAAATAGCCGATCGTTTCGATAACGCCAATGACCCAATCCGTCAGGTCGCCGGTGACAAATTCAGAGATTCCTGCGAAGATCATTTCTTAAAAACTCAAGGTGGGCGGGCCGTTTCATGAAGGCCGAGTGTTGCAGGGCGGCCGGGCCCAACGCTATTCGAACTTGCCAGGCTTTATCGTGCAGCGCCGCTTCGTCCGGAGCGCGATTTTAACTAGTGGGGTCGCGATTCGGTGCGGAACTTCGGCCAGTGACTGGGGAACGGCATATTGTAACTGTGTGAACAAAGCCGTTATCCGCTGTGCCACCACGGCCGACACCGAGGTCATCTTAGAGTTCGTGACTCTGGCCTATCGCGGTGGGGGCGAAGCCACAGGTTGGACTTCAGAATCTCATCTAATTAGCGGTCAACGCACCAACGTTGGTGAAATCACCGAGGCTATTAATGCCAACAACGGTGTTTTCTTGGTGGCGGTAGATGAGGATGACGTCGCGATTGGCTGCTTGCGACTAGATCGATCGTCGCCGGACAAAGCTCATTTTGGTCTCTTCGCGGTTGACCCACGGCTTCAGACCGGCGGCACCGGCTCGGCATTGCTACAAGCCGCCATAGATCAGGCCCGGCAGTGGGGCGTAGAGACACTGGCCATGGAGGTAGTTCATCAACGTGATGAACTAAAGGCCTGGTATATACGACGTGGTTTCCAGCTCACTGGGGAGACCTCACCGTTCCCTTATGGCGATGAACGGTTCGGCGTTCCCTTGCGTGACGACCTCTACTTCGATGTTCTAGAGCTAAAGCTGTGACTTTAGGACCACAATCGGCGTTGACATAGCGCCGTTTCGTTTCGTAGGCCACACTTGAAGGAATGTTCGAGTCCGAGTCATGGGATGGCTAGATGAACGACACACAGTTCCAAAAGGTTAAATCAGCAGATGGATTTGTGGCTGCGCTAGATCAAAGCGGCGGCTCCACACCCAAGGCGCTAGCGCTCTACGGTGTCCCGCCAGAGTCGTACAGCGGCGATGAAGAGATGTTCGATTTGGTGCATGAAATGCGCACCCGGATCATTACCTCACCCCAGTTCAACGGTGACCGCGTCTTGGCGGCGATCTTGTTTGAAAACACCATGGACCGCCAGATCGAAGGCCGTGGTACGGCCGAATATCTGTGGGAAGTAAAGAACGTGGTGCCCTTCTTGAAGGTTGATAAGGGGCTAGAAGACGAGGTTGATGGCGCTCAGGTTATGAAGCCTATGCCGGGGCTTGACGAGCTTCTTGCCCGTGCCCGTGATCTGGGAATCTTTGGTACCAAGATGCGTTCGGTCATAAAGCTTGCTAACCCGGCAGGCGTTTCGGCCGTGGTAACCCAACAATTCGATGTTGGCCTACAAATTTTGGCTGCGGGCCTGATTCCGATCATTGAGCCTGAAATCGACATTCACAGCCCCGAGAAAGCCGAAGCTGAAGCGTTGATGAAGCAGTCGATTCTGGAACAACTGGAACGTGTTCCTGAAGGCGAAAGCGTAATGCTGAAACTCACGTTGCCCGAGACCAACGGTTTCTACCAAGAGCTAGTTGACCACCCCAAGGTACTTCGGGTGGTGGCCCTTTCGGGTGGTTATACCCGAGAAGAGTCGAACGCTCGTCTCGCGGCCAACCCCGGGGTGATTGCCAGTTTCTCTCGGGCGTTCACCGAAGGCCTAACCGCTCAGCAAAGCGCGCAAGAGTTTGATGCGCTCATGGACAAGTCGATTCAGAGCATCTTCGAGGCTTCAAGAACCTAAATACAGTTCTTGGCCTTAACCATTGGGTCGTGGTAACCGGACTATTGCCGTGCGGTTACCACGCTTACAATTCAGCCACTCAGCCATTTAGCCGTGGTCACGCGAACGCGCTCGTGGCTTGGGTGGATGAGTGGCCAGACGGATCAGATCTTCCCGGCTAATTACTCCCACCAAGCACATCCGATCGTCGTAAACCACAATTTCTGGTCGACTGGCGGTGGCGGCGCGTTCAATCACGTCTAAGAGGGAATCGGTGTCCCAGGCGGTGGTCAGTTGCTCAATCGGGATGGCGGCGTCGCGCAGCAGCATTTGTGAACGCCGGTTCGGTGGAATCTGACGAATGTCGTCCATGGTGATCACGCTTCGCAGCACACCATCACTTTCCCGTACCACAAAGGCACTGTGGTTAGGAGTGGCACCCATCATGGCAATTAGGCCATCAACGGTGAGGCCCTCATCTATGATCGGTGGGTCAGGAATCGTTGCTTCAACAGCCGTTAAACCTTGTAACAAGTTGCGTGCCTCGGCACCACGTAGTTCGAGCTGCGCGTTCTGCCAGATGAACCAGCCGATCAGCATGCCCCACAAGCCATAGGTGTCACCCATCATCAGCATCCGAATGGCACCGAAACCCAACAGGCCGGCACCTAGTATCCGACCGGCCTGTGCGGCTCCGATCTGGCCTTTTTGAGCGTTCTTCTTTCGCCACCAAATTATGGCCGACAGCACCGAACCACCATCTAAGGGGCTGGCAGGCAACGAGTTGAAAGCTGCCATGAGCAGGTTGATTCCACCTAACCATCGCAGTACCGAAACAACCAGCGGTTCTTCCCCGATTTGAGCGACACCCCAGGAGGCCGCCAATAACAGCGCGCCGATAGCGCCACTGGTTATCGGGCCAATGCCGGCAATTTTTGCTTGTGCGGCTGGTGTTTTTGGGGTTTCAGTGAGACGAGCTACGCCCCCTAACATCCAAAGGGTGATGTCTTCGGTGCGGATGCCATAGCGTTTCGCCATAAGGGCGTGAGCCAGCTCATGTGCCAGAACCGACCCGAAAAACACTACTACGGTTACCAGAGCCGCCAACCAGTAGCTGACCGACGTGTGGCCTGGACTTTCGGCTGGGAAATGGCCTTCGGCCAGACCAAGGCTGAAGAGCCAAACCACCACCATCAAAGTCCACGACATCCCAACTGGGATACCGAAAATTTTCCCTAATCGGATGTTCGCTCGTTCCACGCCTGGGCCTCCTGCCTCTAAGCCAGGCTAGACCCTCTGAGGGCGATTTCGGTTTAAGGTTTGGTCCATGAAACGCGTCGCTTCTTCTGTGCTGGCCATGTTCGTGGCGTTATCCCTGGTTGCAACGGCTTGTAGTAGTTCCTCAGATAACGACGAATTAGGTGCTGGAAATGGGAGTGACTCAAGCGTCGACAAGCAGGAATCGACTAGCACCACCCACGACGTTTCGAAGCCCCCACGACCTTCCACCACTTCGGTGCCAAGTGAAGATGCAATCGAGTGGCGATCGGGGGTTGGTCCTTGGGAGCGTGGCACCTTAGAAGTGCCGCTTGACTACACCAATCCCGAAGGTCAACAGATCGAGCTTGCCATGGTGCGGCGGTTGGCAAGCGAACCAAACCAACGCTTGGGGGTACTGCTATTGAACCCCGGTGGACCGGGCGCATCAGGGATTGAGTTTGCCGAACTCTCACGTTTTATTTTGTCGGGTGAGCTATTTGACCGATTCGATGTAATCGGTTGGGACCCGCGTGGGGTAGGCGAAAGCACCCCGGTTACCTGCGGGGACGACGCATTTTTGGATCGTTACTTGGCGATGGACCCGGTGCCGGAAACCGAGTCGGACCGGGCCGAAGCCGTGGCCCTTATCGAAGAGTTTGCCAACAACTGTGTTGAAGAAAGTGGCTATCTGTTGCCGTTTCTCGGAACGCAGTCTTCGGCGCGTGACATGGATAGCATCCGTGAGGCCTTAGGCGAGAGCGAGATTAACTATTTGGGCTTCTCCTACGGTACCTACCTTGGTGCCAGCTACTTAGAAATGTTCCCCGACCGGGTGCGAGCCATGGTGCTTGATGGGGCCTACAGCCGTAGTTTGAGCGACCTTGAGATGACGGTGGGTCAAGCCAGTGGATTTGAGCGTTCGATCCAGTCGTTTTTGGCCTGGTGTATGGAACCCCGCTGTGACCTGGCCGAATTAGGTGATCCAGCCGAGCAGTTAGACGGTTTGTTGGCCTCGCTTCAACAGAACCCATTGCCAGCCAATGGTGATCGGATCCTAACTGCTGGTTTAGCCTGGACTGGGGTGATCATGGCCATGTACGTACCCGCTATGTGGCCCATGTTGGACACCGCCTTGACCCGCGCTATTGAACACGGCGACGGGCAGCGGCTGATCGAATTAGCCGACCAATACAACGACCGTTCACCCACTGGCAGCTACGACAATTCAACCTTTGCCTTCACGGCGATTAGCTGTGCCGACTCGCCCGCGGAAAGCCCCGAAGATGAAGCGGCGGTTGCCCAGGCGGTGATGGAGGCTGCTCCCCGTGTTGGGCCGGTGTTCGTGTCGTTGCCCAGCCCGTGCGATTTCTTTCCAATGGTTGACAGTGACCCACCAAGTGGTCCCTTTAGTGTCCCTGACGCACCGCTTGTTGTGGTGGTGGCCACGACCGGCGACCCTGCCACCCCCTACCAATGGGGTTTACGTCTTTGGCAGGAACTGGAAACGTCACGCATATTGTCGGTCAAAGGTGAAGATCACACCGCCTATGGCAGCGGCAATGGGTGTGTTGACAACCGGATCGATCGCTACCTTTTGACCCTCGAGTTTCCCGAGCGGGGTATGCGCTGCTAGCGGTGGGGGCCTAGTGCTGGGGTTCAGTAACAAAATCAATTAACGCTTCCACCGCACCCACCAGCGGTGCTTCCAGATCGCGGTAACTGTCAATACTGGCCAGAATGTGACGCCAGAAGGCCGGTGGATCATCAACGCCTAAGCGAGTTGTAATTCCAGTCTTCCAATCTTCGCCCTTTGGGACGGTAGGCCAGGCTTTAATACCCACCACCTTGGGTTTAACGGCTTCCCAGATATCAATGTACGGGTGGCCAGTTATTAGAACCTCGGGATGGTTAATTTCCGCTGCCATGCGCTGTTCTTTGGTTCCAGTCACCAGGTGATCGAGCAAAATTCCTAAACGACGTCCCGGTCGTGGTCCGAACTTTCGAATGATCTCACCCAAATGGTCGGCCCCGTCGAGGCGCTCAACCACGATTCCTTCTATTCGAAGGTCATCGCCCCAAACCCGTTCCAACAATTCGGCGTCGTGGATGCCTTCCACAAAAATACGGGAAGCTTTCGCAATCTTGGCGGGAGCACTGGCCACTGAAATAGAGCCCGAGGCCGTCAGGGTCGGTTCGTTCGCCGTCGGTGGGCGTTGCAAGACCAAAGTGCACGGTTCCCGATTGATGGCGAAAGCCCCTTCACCCAAGCGAAAGAGGTGGTCGCGACCTTGGCGATCGCGCAGTTTCACCCCACCGTGAGCGGTTTCGATAATCGTGCCGCTGGTTCCCGAGGCACGATGAGTCACTTCCAGTCCAGGTGTGATCGGAACTGTGGGAAACACTCGTGGAGCACGACGTGGACCATCGATATTTAAAGGTTCGGCTTTTAGTCGTCGAGGCTGCACCACGCTTAGAGGTTAATGCAGCTTCGTGATAGCGCGGGCGTTGTCGCTAACCTTTAAGCGTGATTCTGGTCGACTGCGATGCTGTTTCTGTACACCGCCCGGGCCGACCTCTGCTCGATGAGGTTTCGGTTACGGTGTCGACTGGTGATCGGCTAGGAATTGTTGGGCTAAACGGCACTGGTAAAACCACCCTGATGAAAGTGATGGCCGGCACCATCGAACCAGAAGGTGGTGTGGTTCGGCGTGGTCGCAGCGTACGAACAAGCTTTTTAGATCAAGAAGCGGCGTTGCCGGCGGGGAAGGTGCTGGCTGCAGTTGGTGAATCGTGGGAAGCCGAAGCCGTGTTGGAGCGGGTTGGTATGGGGGCCTTCCAAGAACGTGATGTAACCGAACTTTCGGGGGGACAACGCAAACGGGTGGCGCTAGCGCGGGCCTTGGTTTCTGAAGCTGATCTGTTGATCTTGGATGAGCCCACCAACCATCTAGATATTGATGGTATTGCTTGGTTGGAAGACCGTTTGGCTGCCTTCAAGGGCGGCCTGGTTTTGGTAACCCACGACCGTCACTTGCTCGATCGCACCACCACCCGAATTCTCGAACTAGACCGAGGCAAAAGCTATGTGCACGAAGGTGGCTACGCTTCGTATCTAGAAGCGAGTGCCATTCGGGAAGAACAAGCTATTGGTGCCGAAACGGTGCGCAGGAATTTGGCGAAGCATGAGCTGGCGTGGTTGCGCCGAGGAGCGCCAGCACGAACCCGCAAGCCTAAAGCCCGTATCGAAGCGGCCACTAAAATCGTCACTGGTAGGCCCGAAGCTGCCGCCCGGGGTGGAACCTTAGATTTGCATTTTGGCACTCCGCGTTTGGGCGACAAAGTGGTAGAGCTTGAAGGGGTAGGCCACCATTTTCCTGGTCAGGAATGGCTGTTTCGTGGAGTTAACCTTTCCCTTGACCCGCGGGAACGTTTGGGAATCGTGGGTATCAACGGCACCGGGAAATCAACGCTGTTAGACATTATTGCCGGGCGTATTTCGCCACTTGAGGGCACCGTTGAGTTGGGTACCACTGTTTCGCTTGGCTACTACGACCAGCTGGTACGAGAGCTTGACCCGACGGCTCGGGTGCGCGACGTGGTGGCTGGGCCGCATCAAGAAGCCGACTGGACGACCAAGCGGCTCTTAGAAGAGTTTTGGTTCGACAGTGACAACCAATATGCGCCAGTGGAATTGCTCTCGGGCGGTGAGAAGCGGCGTTTACAGTTACTAACTGTTCTGGCGGCCAAACCGAACGTGTTGTTGTTGGATGAGCCCACCAACGATTTGGATATCGACACGCTGCGGGTCTTGGAAGATTTCCTGGAGGAATGGCCGGGCGCCCTGGTGGTTGTCAGTCACGACCGGGCCTTTTTGGAACGCACGGTAACCGATGTGATTGTGCTTGATGGTCACGGTCGCGCCGAGCGTCGGCCAGGGGGCTATGCGGCTTGGGAAGAAGAGCGGCGCGCTGCTCGTGCGGTGTCGAAGAGCAAGGCTAGGCCGGCAGCTGGACAGCAGTCTGCACGCGTTTCTGGTGCCACCGGAGCACTTGCGAAAACCGGTAAAGACGGCTCGGGTCGGGCCGCCAAAGTTGGTGGCGGTGGCCGGTCGCGTTCTACGGTTCGCTATGAGATTAAATCGGTTGAAAAAGAGCTAGCCAAGCTGGAACGCGAACATGAGCGGCTAACTGTCGAGGTGGAAGCGGTGGGTGCCGATCATGTGGAGTTGGCGAAGCTGGGTGAAGCTTTAGCGGCCGTCAACGAAAAGCGTCACGAAACCGAAGAACGTTGGTTAGCTCTAGCCGAAGAGGAAGAGGGCCTCTCGTAGTTAATCCTTTAACAGGCCATGGCCGCTAGTGCTCGCGCCGCTCGTTGGTCCCCGTCTTCGTAACTTTCACCGTCTGGAAAGAGTGAGATTGGTCCAACGGTTCGTCGGGTTAATTGGCCGCTTATTTAAAAATGGTAGGATGGTTACCATGTTGGTAACCATGGATAAAGCTGGTCGAATAGTTATCCCTAAAGAGATTCGGGAACAACTAGATTTTCAGCCCTATACCGAGCTGACAATTAACGTCGAAGGCGGCTCAATTAGAATTGATCGGGTTGATTCCCCAAGACGTGTCCTACAAATTACCGACGATGGACGGCCTTACTTCGAGGCCGTTGCGACGCGTAGCCTTACTGATCTAGACATACAACGTCTGCGCGATGCCGACCAACGATAAAGCTCAGCCCGCTTACGCGGTGGATACTAGCGTAGCTATCCCATTTTTGGATGCTACTCACAGTGCCCACTCGGTCTGCGTGGCAGAATTAGCTTCGAAGCGTTTAGCGTTCGCAGGCCATGCTGCTTTTGAGTCATTGGCGGTTTTAACTCGCTTATCAGGAGCCTTGAGAGTGGATATGGTCGACGCCTTAGCGGCTATTCGGCTGGCATTTCCTGAAAGCTGCTGGCTTGCAGCTGAGCAACAGGCCGAGCTGCTCGATCGCTTGGGCTCAAGCGGTCTGAGAGGCGGCATGATCTATGATGCCCTGGTCGGAGAAGCAGCACGTGTTAACGGCCGTGTGTTATTAAGTCGTGACCGCCGCGCTATCGCCACTTATGAGTTCTTGGGTATTAATTACCAGCTGATCAGCTGAGATCTTCCAAAGTCTCATTATTGGGGTCGAGCTAAAGCAACAGAGTGCCTGAGGCTAGGATCGTGACGTGAATGGAAAGTACAAGCCTGCCGGTCAGGTGCTTGTAGTCATGGTTGTGGGCCTAGTGCTGGCCGCGTTCTTGAATGTTGACAGTTTGGTTGCTCAGGCCGAACGCAAGCCGTTTGGTTGGTCACGCGACTTTTCATTGGCGGTGTGGAAACCTGTACAAACCGTGAGCGGATTCTTCCGAATTAACGCGCCCAGGAGTGCCTTGGATGAAGCCACCGGTCGTGCCGATTCCTATAAGAGCACCGACTTCACCTTCCCTGAACCTGATGACACCACAACCTCAACCACCACTGGTGGCACCGAGGGCGGTGAAACCGAGGAACCGGAAGCCCCCGACGAAACCACGACCACCACCGAGGCCATTCCCGAATTGCGTACCCCTACCGCAGGTGAACCTTTGCGTTTGTGGGTTGGTGGCGATTCGATGTCACAAGTATTTGGGCAGTCCCTGGTTAGTTTTGTGGAACAAACCGGTGTTATTACCAGCACTCTCGACTATCGCATTTCAACCGGGCTTACCCGACCCGATTATTTCAACTGGCCAGCACATCTCGACACCGAAATGGAACGCCTTGACCCTGAAGCGGTGGTGATTATGTTCGGTGCCAATGATGCTCAAGGTATGGAAGCTGACGGTCAGGTTTTTGAACGTCTTAGTGACGGTTGGAAAGACCACTACCGACGACGTGTTGCGGGCACGATGGACTTGTTGAAAGCTCCCGGGCGCATTGTCTATTGGGTCGGTCAGCCGATTATGCGAGACTCGGCATTTTCAGGCCGCATGGCGCAGCTGAACGAAATTTATTCTTCAGAAGCCGCAACCAGGCCTTGGGTTAAATTCATAGATAGCTATTCAATGTTTGCTAACGAGTCGGGTAATTATGAGGCCTATCTCACTGGGTTGGACGGCTCAGTGCACGATATGCGACAAGGCGACGGCATTCACCTGTCGCGCCCGGGTGGCGACCTATTGGCTCGGCACGTGCTCGACCTGATCGAAGCCGACGCCAACATCGTGGATCGCACTTCTGATGATACCTAGGGCGATTTTGTCTGCTTCTTGCGGCGAATTTGATCTCACGAGCATGCTGAAAGTCACGTCGGCGTTGCTAAGAAGTATTAAAACTGGAAATAGATGAAAGGCGCTACACCTTCAGGGCCGAGTGCGTCGATGAGACCCAAGCCAAGTGCCACTGCGGCTATGTGGACGTAGATGGGGCTTTGTGCAAATAGTGTTGTGGCTCGGCTCACCGCATCCTCAGGTACAAACTGCGAGGCGATCATGGCCACGATAGTGACTACGACAAGTGCCGTTACCATGGCACCTCCGCCAGGCCCGAAAAGAATGCGTCCAATCAAGGCGGTGGCGTCGCTAAAGGTCTCGGCTCGGAAGAAAATCCAGCCAAAGCAAACTAGGTGGAAAGTTAAGAACCATTGTCCGACCTTCACTGCCGGCTCGGGAACCCCAATAGGCTCCCAACGGGCTTTCACCACCCGCTCAGCCACTAAGAATCCGCCGTGCAGGGCTCCCCAGATTACAAAGTTCCATGACGCTCCGTGCCATAGGCCGCCCAAGAGCATAGTGAGGAATAAATTACGATACATAAAGGCGGTAGAACCCCGGTTTCCGCCCAAGGGAATATAGAGATAGTCGCGTAACCATCGGGAAAGTGTCATGTGCCAACGGCGCCAGAATTCCTGAATCGACAGCGACTTATAGGGGGCATCAAAGTTCTGCGGGAAGCGGAAACCCATCAAAAGTGCCACGCCAATAGCGATATCGGTGTAACCACTAAAGTCGGCATAAATTTGGATGGCGTAACCATACATTGCTGCCAAGTTCTCAAAGCGGCTGTGTAAGTCGGGATGAGCAAATACTGGGTCGACTAAGTTAGTCGCCAAAAAGCTAGAGACGACGACCTTCTTGAACAGACCTCTAAAGATCAGCTCGAAACCCTCCGGCATGGCTACTTGGCGAGGGTCAGGCTGGGTGTGCATCTGGGGTGCAAACTCTTGGGCCCGAACAATTGGCCCTGCTACGAGTTGAGGGAAGAAGCTGATGTAAAGAGCGAAATCCAACAATGGAAGCACTTCTTGAGTACCTCGCCCCACGTCGATCACGTAGCTCATGGCTTGGAAAGTGAAAAACGAGATACCAACCGGCAAAATCACTTCGATTAGCGGTGGAGAAAGGTCGATGCCAAGGTCGTGGCTAAGCGAAATCAGCGAAGTTACAAAGAATCCGTAATACTTGAAAAACCCTAAAATGCCCAGATTCACTACGACCGAAGCGATAACTAAATATCGACTGGCTGAGGTTTTCTCACCGTCAGGACTTCGCGCTTGGCCAACGGCGTGCCCAAAGAGGTAGTTGATGGTTATTGAAGCACCTATGAGCAGAACAAGTCGGGCGTTCCAATAGGCGTAGAAATAGAGACTGGCGCCCAACATTGCCAGGCGCCAGATGGTGTAATGAGGTCGCAATAGCCAGTTGGCGGTGAAAACCACCACAAAAAATATTGCGAATGCAACGGTGGGGAAAAGCAGAGTTAGTTCCCTTTAAATTCGGGTGGTCGACGTTCGGCGAAACTGTTGATTCCCTCGCGAAAATCGGCACTTTGGAACAACAACATTGTCTGCAATAATACATGGTGAACGTGCGCTGGAAAGTCTTCCGTCAAACCATGTCGGAACAGGCGTTTCATAGCCTGAATAGCTAATGGTGCATTGCTCGCAATCTCGGCGGCCCACTCGTTAGCAACGTTCAATACTTCATCAGCGGCTACGGCGCGGTTCACTAATCCGAATTCGGCAGCTTCTGCTCCGTTCATGTCGCGCCCCAAGAAGCCGATTTCGGCCGCCTTAGCCCAACCCAAAAGCCGGGGAAGGTACCAGGTGCCGCCGCTTTCTGGTACTACACCGCGCTTGGCGAAGCCCGTAACCAGCTTTGCCGATTCCGAAGCGATCCGAAGGTCAGCCCCCAAGGCAATGTCGAGGCCAAAGCCCGCCGCCGCGCCGTTGATGGCTGCAATCACTGGGGTATCCATCTCAAACATCACTGTTGTTGGATGATTTCTAGTTCCCATGTGACGGCCGCTGCCCGACTTGGTATCACCACCGATTCCGGTTCCGGCGATGGCGTCTTTGATGTCTAAACCAGCGCAAAATGCCTTGCCGGCACCAGTTAGGATGATGGCCCGCACCTCGGGGTCAAGGTCGGCTTCGGCCAAACGGTCGGCTAGCTGGCGCAGCATCAGACCCGAAATGGCGTTCATGCGATGCGGTCGGTTAAGGGTGATCGTCGCGACGTGGTTGCTAACTTCGTAGAGAACCTCGTCGCCTGCTTGTTCTTGGTCGGTCATAACCAGATGCTAGATCGCAAGGTTGGCCTGCGCTCTGTAAACGGTAGGATTTGGGCATGACTACCGATGTAGATACCGCTACCGACGCCACTGTCATTGTCACGGTGACTGATGAAGCCCGTGAGATGGTAAAAGGTGTTCGTGCCGCAGAAGAAAACTCAGACACTTTAGGCTTGCGTATAGCGGTGGTGGGCAAAAGCGGGGTGGAATATGCTTACGACTTGGCTTTTGAGGCCATTAGTGAAGCCGCTGAAGGCGATTCCATAGTAGAGACCGATGGGCTGACGGTCATTGTGCCCGCTGACAGCATCAACAAACTACGCGGTGCCACATTGGCGTTGCCTTCCAACTCGGCGCAGGGTGGTCTGGTAATTCGTAACCCGAACCGCCCCGATCCTCTTGAAGGTATTGATATTCAGCTTGAAGGCGACATGCCTGAAAAGATCAACATGCTTCTCGACCAAGTGGTCAACCCTCAACTAGCTGCACACGGTGGATTCACCACACTTTCAGGTGTCGATGGAACCAAAGTGTATCTGTCGATGGGTGGTGGCTGTCAGGGTTGCGCTATTAGCGCTATTACGCTTCGTCAAGGAATTGAGGCGCAACTGCGAGCGGCGATTCCCGAAATTACTGAGATTATCGACGTGACTGACCATGACTCCGGTCAGAACCCGTATTACACGAACTAAGTCTGAACGAAACGTTAGGCTCGACTTGGTGCTTCCTTGAAACCTGCTGCGCTTTGAACCCGAATGGCCTCAGCGGCAATTCCAGGTGCGTCTAAACCCAATCGAGACAAGATCACATCGGGTTTGGCCTGTTGGATGAAACTAGTTGGTACCCCAAGCACCGAGACTGGGGGTGCCAACACCCCTCGATCTAGAGCCATGGTTGATACGGCGTCCGCGATTAATGATCCGGCACCACCGTCGCGGTAACCGTCTTCAACGGTAATCACATGAGGGTGTTCTAAGGCGTTCGCGATCATGTCTTGGTCTAAGGGGGTTACAGCTCGCACGTCCCAAACTGTGGCGCTTAAACCTTGATCGGCCAACAATGTTGCGGCTTCTAACGAGGCTTCGAGCATTTTGCCTACCGATAGAATGCAGACGTCGGTACCTTGTGCCCATTTTCGGGCATGGAAACCGCTGCCCAACTCGGATTCGTTGACGTTACGAGCGGCGGTTTTCGGATAACGAATGGCTACCGGACCGGTGGCAAGTTCTACCGCGTCACGCATCATCACTTGAAGTTCCTGATACGACGAGGGTGCCAACACAGTCATTCCGGGCACCTTAGACATCAGCACCATGTCGAGCACCCCATGATGTGAGGGGCCATCGTCGCCGGTGATACCAGCGCGATCAAGACAGAAAATTACTTTCTGACCATGCAAAGCCACGTCGAGATTCACCTGGTCAATAGCCCGGGCTAAGAAAGTGGCATAGACCGCAAAGACCGGCACCAAGCCGCCCATGGCCATGCCAGCAGACGCCGTTACCGCATGTTGTTCGGCAATACCGACGTCGATCATGCGCTCGCCAAAGCGTTCCTGAAATGGAAGCAGACCAGTGGAGTCGGGCATGGCCGCTGTTAGAGCCACCAAATTGGGGTGTTCCTCGCCCAGCTTCACAATCGTTTCACTAAAGGCGGCGGTATAACTGCCCGGCTTCACTCCGCCGACGTCGTGGAGGTGTTTAATCTCGTCTTCTTCAGCAGGCGCATAGCCACGACCCTTTTGGGTGACGATATGCACCACCTGAGGTCCGCCCAGTTCGGCCGCTAGAGCCAAAGCACGCTCCAATTCGCGAACGTCATGGCCATCGATAGGGCCGTTGTAACGCAGGCCTAGCTGTTCAAAAAATGTGACCGGTTCCGCCCACATTTCTCGGGCTGCGAAGCGTGTGGCGTTGAAACCCTTCGTTAAGAATTCGCCAATAAAGGGGACCTTGCCGAGGGTACGTTCAAGCCGTGTGCTTTCGCGGACATAGGTGGGATTGGTGCGGAGCTTATTTAGCGAGTCGGTTAGAAACGAGACTGTGGGCGCATAGGAGCGGCCGTTGTCGTTCAAAACGATGATGCAGTCGCTTTGAGAATGGCCTAGGTTGTTCAGACCTTCATAGGCCATGCCGCCGGTCATGGCACCGTCGCCAATTACTGCCACAATTTTGCGGTCGTGGTGCTTGCCTTGAGTTTGCGCAACGGCCAAGCCATGCGCGTAGCTAAGCGCCGTGGAGGCGTGGCTGTTTTCGATCCAGTCGTGCGGCGATTCATGGCGACTTGGATAGCCAGATACGCCGCCTTCTTGGCGCAGCTTTGAAAATCCTTCTTGGCGCCCAGTTAAAACCTTGTGGACATAGGCTAGGTGGCCGGTGTCCCACAAGATGATGTCGTTTGGTGAGTCGAAGACCCGGTGAAGGGCCAAGGTCAGCTCAACGACACCTAGGTTCGAGCCTAGATGTCCACTGCCAGCCGTGTTGACCGCATCGACTACGAACTCGCGAATTTCAGTGGCGAGAAGTGCTAGTTCGGTGTAGCTAAGAGATCGGAGATCTGCGGGGGTTTGGATTCGTTCAAGGAGCATTTGCTCCATGTCCCTTCCGTCAAGGTGCCGTCAAACCGTGGTTTGGGCAAGAATTCGTCTTTCGGTCCAGTCCGTAAACTTGTTCCCAAGGTACCACCCAACGCCTAAGACTATGGCCCCGCCCACCGCATCTAGCCAAAAGTGGTTGGCGGTCACCACTATGGCAAACAGGGTCGCCGCTGGGTATAAAAGTGTTAAAGCTCGCAGCCAACGCCGTCTAATTCGGCCCCAAGTGCCGGCCACACACCATGATGACCAGGCGAAATGCAAGCTAGGCATGGCAGCGTATTGGTTTGAAACTTTCGCCATGGCCCCTTCGTTGAATGACCATAGACCGCCGTACTCGGCCAGGGTGTCAACGAAACCGTAGTCATCTTGGAAATGGGGATTTCCGTGACCGGCGCCGAACTCGTCATCGTCAGCAGAGAGCAACCGAGGTGGCATTAACGGAAACAGGCTGAAACCTACTAAGGCCAAGGCGGTGGTGAAGGCCAGCGTGTTTCGCCAGACTGAATAGTCGTGGCGGTAACGGGCAAAAAGCCAGGCCAACACACCGCCGGTGACGACAAAATGGAAGGTTCCGTAGAACACGTTCCAAAATTGGATGAAAAATTTCCAGCCCAGAAAATGTTGTTGAAATCCGGGTTCAATAAAAAAACCGATGGCCTTTTCTGCGCTTATTATCCAGAGCGCATGGTTGTGGGCAATGGTGCTGTCAACCGAAGCCGATCCGAACTGGTTCCGGGTCCAGGTGTAAATACCGTAAAAGATGGCGATGTACAACACTTCGCGCCACCACCGCAGCCGGGTGGCGTGTAGATGTTTTACTTCAGCGGGGCTGGGAGGTTCTTCTTCTCTAGCATTCACCATGTTCAAGCTGCGCCGCTTACTGTGGAGGCTGTTTTGCGATTCCCGAAAGCGAAAGAGCCAGCGCCGGGAAGTGATGTGACCAGGTTTAATAGGTACAACAATAGGCCCAGCGCGATCGCTTGTTCTGCCGGGACCCCAAGTGGACCTAAAAACAATACAAAGGCTGCCTCACGGATTCCGAGACCAGAAATTCCAATCGGCAGAACCTGGATGATTAAAACGGCGGGCATAAACGTCAACAGCGCGGTTGGCCCGACCTCTTTAATATGTAGTGCCGATGCCGCCATCAAAGCGGCGCTGATAAGCACCAATTGATAGCCCAGACCAGCTGCCAATACAGACAACGCGGCCGCCGGTTTGCGCCGCAACTCGTCGATCCCTAGGTGGATTGCGCCGAGAAAGCGCTGCCAGCCCGCAGAGTCGGTGAAACGACCGAGCACTCGGGGGTCAGCGACGACCACGGTTATGAGTACCAGGCCAATAAGGGTGGCAATAGCCACGCCAAGTGCGAGCCAGGTGGCCCGGCCCAAATGTCGTAAACCAGGGTTCAATGCCAAACCCAAAAACGTTGTTAGTGGTAACACGATCCAGCCGCTTAGTCTTTCCAAAACTACCGAGGCAAAGGTGGTGGAATCGCGTCCGGTTTCTCGCGAAAGCCGCGAGACACGGATCACGTCGCCGCCGATAGTGGTGGGTAATACGTTGGAAATAAATTGTCCGGCCAGGCAGTGCGAGAAAAGGTGCTGCCAACGTGAGTGCACACCTAGTGCATTTAGCACTTGGTACCAACGCACGGCCGAAATGCCAATCGCTACAAACGTGAGCACCGCGGCGCCGCCCAACCACAACCCGTTCGAAGGTCGCCACGGGGGAATTGCTTGGGATAGATCGACCGACGCGACTTTGAAAAAGAGAATGCCCAAGAGCCCGAGGCTGACAACGCTTCTTGTTGCCAGAACCAAGGCGTTGCGTGTTTTTTGTTTTCTTGGGTTGTTCATGAGGGCTCCGGCCGGCGGCCTTTAGCGGCAACTACATAAATGGTGCTTGTTTTTGTGGCCGAGATCGACCATTCTGTCACCATCGTCGGTTAAGCCCGACTCCGATTTGGTTACTTGTGATTCAACCGCAGGAGTTTGGGTGAACCGTTCTCTTATTTTTCGTGTTAGTTCTACTTTCGCATGCGTCGTTTTGAGTTTAGTTATGGTGGCCTGCGCTGCAGGGACCCCATCACATGAGGCTAGCGCTCAGCTTGAAAAAGAAGTGCAGGCAGCCATGTGGAAAACCCGCTCAGCGACATCTGGCCGCTATGAGTTCACCTTGTTAATCAACGTGGATAGCGATCAGGGTCAGTTAGGGCCTTATGAAACTACATTGCTGGGCTCATTTGATAACCCGAACCAGGCTGCCGAGCTTTATATGGATCTATCAACGTCGTTGGCAATGATGTCAGGTCTTGATGAGGACCTACCCGGCGAGTTGCAGCCCGAAATCCTGCATGTGCGAATGGTGGCTGACCAAACCTGGGTTCGGGCACGTTTTGATGATGAGTGGCAGTTGTTGGCCGAGGACTCGTCGCAAGATGATGTTCGAAGCGCTTTGCTCGGCCAGTTTGAAGGGGTCTTTGAGATGATGTCGAAGATCACCGTTGAAGAGTCGGGCGTGGTCGATCTATTGGGAGATCAGCGCTTCTATTCAGGTTATTTGGCAGCACCTGCAGATCTGGGCGGCATCTCGGCCCTGGCAGACCCGAAGCTCATGGAACGTCTTTTCACTTATAAGGCATGGCTTGATGAAGAGGGTTACATTACGGATTTGCGAGTCGAGTCGAACTTTAACGCTGTGGCCGAAGCATTAGGCGAGCCATCTGATCAGCTGGTCGAGATGAACTATTACCTGCGGTGGTTCGACCTCAATGAGCCAATAGCGATCGCCGCCCCCACCTTGTAAACAATCCAAGCGCCACTGTTGAGGAAATTGCTGTAACTATGAGTTAGCAAGAGTGAGTTGCAATTTTAAACTCGCTCAGCGTAGCCTGGCCCCTCGTGGGACCGATAGAGCAATCCTGTTCGATCGCCGCCACTCTCGACGTGGTAGGCGATCGCTGGACCTTGCTAGTTCTGCGCGACTTGTTTCGGGGGGTATATCGCTTCAGTGAGCTGCAAAGCGATCTGGGTATTGCTCGTAATTTGTTGACCGATCGCTTAGGCAAGCTGGTCGCGCATGGACTAATAGAAAAGGTTCCATACGAGCAGCGACCTTTGCGATATGAATACCGCCTTACCCGCAAAGGGGCCGATCTATCACCGGCGCTGATCTCGTTGATGGCCTGGGGCGATCGCTGGTATGCCGATCATGGTGCCCCAGTAGAGCTAATTCACGAGCAATGCGGTACCCCCATCGAACCCCAGCCTCGTTGCCCAACCTGTGAGGTCGTGGTACCTCCCGGACAGATCCGCTCTCGGCCAGGACCGGGTGCGAAGTACCCTAACACTGCGTAATTGGAGACCAATGGAACCCAGTGACCTTCTCAACCTCCCTACCGACGACCTCCTGAGCGCAGCGAGCGACTTACGAGACGAGTTATTCGGAAACCGTATAACTTATTCACCCAAGGTTTTCATTCCACTCACCATGTTGTGTCGCGACAAGTGCGGTTATTGCACCTTTGCTCAACCGCCAGCTCGCTTGGAATCGCCGTATCTGACTCCCGACGAGGTGCTGGCAATTGCCAAGTCCGGCACTGAGCAAGGCTGTCATGAGGCATTGTTTACGTTGGGCGAACGGCCCGAAGAGCGTTATCCAATAGCCAAGGAATGGTTGGCTGACCATGGCTACGGTTCAACCATCGAATATGTGGCCGCTATGGCTGAACTGGTGCTTTACGAAACCGGCCTGCTGCCTCATGCTAACGCTGGTGCTTTGTATCGTGATGAGCTGGCGCTGTTGCGCGGTGTCAGTCCATCGCAGGGGATGATGGTTGAGTCATTGCGCGACGATCTCGATGCCCACCGGGGTTCGCCAGACAAGGTGCCTCAGCGTCGACTAGATACTTTGCGCTGGGCGGGAGAACTTCAAATACCCTTCACCACTGGTATTTTGGTGGGCATTGGCGAAAACGAGGCTGACCGTGTTGAGGCCCTCATGGCCATTGCCGACATTCATCGCCAATTTGGTCACATCCAGGAAGTCATTGTGCAAAACTTTTTGCCCAAGCCTGGCACCGCTATGTGGCGTCACGAAGCTTGCCCGCCACAAGAGCATCTACGAGCCATTGCCTTGGCTCGAATTATTCTGCCACCAGATGTGCATCTCCAAGCGCCACCGAATCTGGCCGACGATTTTGGGCAGCTAATCGAAGCTGGCATTGATGATTGGGGTGGTGTTTCGCCTATCACTGCTGACCATGTGAACCCGGAGCGGCCTTGGCCAGCGCTCGACAAGCTGACGGACGTGACCGAAGCCGCTGGCTTCACGGTTGCACCCCGCCTCACGGCTCACCGTGAGTTCGTACTTGACCCAACCCGTTGGTTCGATGAGAAGCTCCGCTTTGCGGTGCTGGATCGCAGCGACGCTGACGGTTTAGCTCTAGATGGTGGTGGCTCGCATTGGCCAGAACGCACTCGCGATAAAATGCATGTCGGTTCAGGGGCTGACGTCGAAGTAGAAAACCGTTCGTCGTCGTGGTATTCGGGCGCTAATGCTTCGGCGCCGATTCTGGTTCCGGCGAAACCAGCGCTACATGGTCCGGTGGCTGAGGTTCTCGAGGGAGTTCGTTTAGGCCAAGAACCGGGCTTCGACGAACTTCTGACCCTGTTTCGTGCCCGTGGTAACGAAGTCGCAGCGGTAGCAGCGTTCGCAGACGATCTACGCCGTCAGGTTGTTGGCGACACGGTGACCTTCGTCAAGAACCGCAATATCAACTACACCAACGTGTGCACCT
This sequence comes from Acidimicrobiia bacterium, assembly GCA_041676705.1. Lineage (NCBI taxonomy): Bacteria > Bacillati > Actinomycetota > Acidimicrobiia > Acidimicrobiia bacterium. The sequence continues at coordinate 92,652 of JBAYRL010000002.1, read as the reverse complement.
TTAAGTGTCGTTTCTGTGGTTTTTCGAAGGGCCCGCTTTCACTCAACCTTCGCGGTAAGCCATACCTTCTTACACTCGAGGAGATGGCCGACCGGGTGGTGGAGGCAGTGGGCATGGGTGCAACCGAAGTCTGCTTGCAAGGTGGAATCCACCCCGATTTCGACGGTGACTACTACATTGATGTCGCGAAAGCTGTTTCTGCCGTCGCTCCCGACATCCATATTCACGGATTCACAGCCCTTGAAGTGACAGAAGGGGCGAAACGGAACGAAGAGCCACTCGCCGATTATCTACGCCGTTTGATGGACGCCGGACTCAAGACTTTGCCCGGTACAGCAGCCGAAATTTTGGATGATCCGGTACGCGAGGTTCTCTGCCCCGACAAGATCAACACCGAAGAGTGGCTTTACGCCCACAAGACCGCCCATGAAGTGGGTTTGCGTTCCAACATCACCATCATGTTCGGAGCGGTAGAACAGCCTGAAAGCTGGGTCCGCCACTTCTTAGTGACTCGTGATTTACAGAAACAAACGGGGGGCTTTACCGAATTTGTGGGCTTGCCGTTTGTGCATATGGCCTCACCTATTTATCTGCAGCGTAAAGCCCGGCGTGGTCCAACCTTCCGTGAAACCTTGCTGATGCACTCAGTGGCGCGCATTGCCTATCACGGTCTGATCGACAACGTGCAGGCCAGCTGGGTGAAGATTGGCGTAACGGGCGTTCAGCAATTGCTCCAGGCAGGATGCAATGATCTCGGTGGAACGCTGATTGACGAAAACATTTCGCGGGCAGCTGGCGCCGAACATGGCCAGGCCCTAACCGAAGAAGAATTTGCCGCCATTGTGGCACCACTGGGCCGAAGCCTGCGCCAGCGCACCACCCTATATGGTGAAGTAGCAGCCCGGAACCAGGTGCCGGACAAGAAAGTTCTGCTTGGATAAGCTGCATCTTTTTGTCGTGATGGACCGTATTTCAAAAGGACTGTAGGTAAAGGCATGATCGACGAGGCGTTGGTTGAACGCACCTTGGCTACCGCACTTAGTCGAGGTGCCGAGTTTGCCGAAGTCTTTGTGGAAGATAGACAAGCAAGCGGGGCCACCTTCGATGACGGGCGGATAGAAGACATCTCGTCGAGTCGAGATCGGGGTGCAGGTATTCGGGTGGTGGTGGGCGACACCACTGGTTTCGCCCATACATCCGATCTCAGCGAAAACGGTTTAACCCAGGCCGCCTCAGTGGCTGCCCAAGCTGCCCGTGGTGGTGGCGGTGGGGTGCGAGAAGTGGACCTAGAGCCAAGGTTTGATGGTCGTTCGAAGGCCGATGTGCTGCCCGAGACGGTTGCCAAAGCTACCAAGGTCGAACTTTTAGGTCGGGCCAACGAGGCGGCTCGTGCTACTGGTGGAGCCATAAGCCAAGTGATGGTGCGCTATGGCGATAACCGCCGTCGTATTTTGGTGGCCAATTCCAACGGGCTTTTCGCCACCGATGATCAGGTTAGAACCTTGTTTTCGGTGACAGCGGTTGCGAACGGAGACACGGGACTACAAACCGGGCGTGAATCTATTGGTCACACTGTTGGTTTCGAATTGTTTAATGAATACGACGTCGAAGAGCTCGCCCGTCGTGCTGCCAATCGAGCCCTTACCAAGCTTCAGGCGGTGCCCGCTCCAAGCGGCTCGATGCCGGTTGTGATTGGTAAAGGCGGTGGTGGGGTGCTCTTTCACGAGGCATGCGGGCATGGCCTAGAAGCCGATTTGGTAGCTAAAGAGGCTTCTGTATTTGCCAACAGGCGCGGTGAAATGGTTGCCACGCCGCTGGTGACTTTGGTGGACGATGGCACCATGGCCAAAGAGTGGGGCTTTTACAACATTGACGATGAAGGCCATCCCGGCACGGAAAACGTGTTAATTGAAGACGGTGTTTTGGCTGATTACATGTGGGACTATCTCCGAGCCCAAAAAGAAGGACGTCAAAGCTCGGGTAATGGTCGCCGTCAAAGCTACCAACATCTTCCAATGGTGCGAATGACCAATACCTACATCAAAAATGGCCAGGACGATCCTGCTGATATCATCGCCGCCACCGATCACGGCGTGTTCGTGGCCCAATTAGGTGGCGGTCAGGTCAACACCGCCACCGGCGACTTTGTATTCGGTATGACCGAGGCCTACTTGATTGAAAACGGCCAGATCACCGCGCCATTGCGTGATGGCAACTTAATAGGCAATGGACCGCAAGTTCTTTCTCAAATTGACCTCCTCGGCAATGATTTTGAGATGGGCAGCCCCGGTACCTGCGGCAAAGACGGCCAAGGGGTGCCCGTAGGTGATGGCACACCTACGCTTCGGGTGGCCAGCCTCACCATTGGGGGCACCGCGGCATGACCAGCGTTGCCAACCCGACCGACCTACTGGCTATTGCGGAAGCGCTAGTAGCTCAGGCACAACCGAATGAACAGGTCGAGGTAGCCATTGGAGAGGGTCGCCGTACCACCATTCGGGTTCACGGCGGCCAAGTTGAATCGTTCACCTCCGCCACCTCACATGGGGTTGGGGTGCGGGTGATCAGTGACCAGCGGGAAGGTTTCGCTTCGGCTGGTTCGATTGAGCCTGACGTGTTGTCACAGACCTTGGCTGAAGCTCGCGACAACGCACGTTTTACCTCGGCTGACGAATTTGCAGGATTGGTCGACCCCGATGGTGTTGAAGCTATCGAGATTGATCACTGGCGTGAAGAACTGCTCGATTATCCTGAGGCCGACAAAATCGCTCGAGTAGTCGAACTGGAGCGTCGGGTGCGTGAAGGCGACCGGCGTATTCGAAGCGTTCGCACTGCCATTTGGTCCGACTCCGCCTCACAATTTGCCCTAGCCTCCACCAAAGGGCTGGCACTGGCCACGCGGGGCACTGGTTGCTCGCTGGCTATTGGTGCCATTGCCGGTGAAGGTGATGACACCGCCACTGGTTCTGGCCATGACGCCGCTCGGGTGCATACCGAGATTGATGATGAGAAAGTCATCGCCGATGCCATTCGACGTTCAACGGAACTTTTGGGCGGGAAACCGGTTTCTTCCCAACGTCTGACCTTATTCTTAGAACCCGAGATGGCCGCCACGTTGTTGGGCATTATCGCAGGCACACTGTCGGGCGATGTGGTGTTAAAGGGTCGGTCACCTTTTGGTGAACGCCTTGGTGAAAACATAGCTTCACCCCTTTTAACCCTCGTTGATGACCCAACCGATCGTCGTTCGTTAGGTGCCGACAGTCACGACGGTGAGGGCTTGGCAACTAGGCGCAACGTGCTGATTGAAAACGGTGTGTTAGGTGGATTTCTTTACGATGGCACCACGGGCCGTCGAGCTGGGCGGCCCTCCACTGCTTCCGCGCTTCGTTCTTCACGCTCGTTGCCTTCGCCTGGTGTGCAGGTGATGGCCATCGAGCCTGGCGCACGTCCCGCGGCCGAGCTATTAGCCGAGGTTGAACTGGGTTTTGCTATTCGATCGATGAATGGCCTGCATTCCGGGGTGAATCCAGTTTCGGGTGACTTCTCAGTTGGTGCTGAAGGTCTGATGATCAGAAATGGTGAACTTGCCGAGGCGGTACGGGAAGTTAGCATCGCCGGGTCGCTGCAGCGCATGTTGCTTGACATAAAAGAGATCGGTAACGACCTCACCTGGCTGCCGGGCGGAACTGGCATGTCTTCAGTGGTGGTAGGTGATGTGGCCTTAGGTGGGCGCTAAGGTGAAATGTTGTGGCCGAGGTGATTAACGACGCGGAAGAAACCGCCATAGACCGCCATCCGCATTTAGCGGAACCCCTTCGACCGGGTTGGGTACGTGTAGACATGCATTCCCACACCATGTGGTCGGGCGATTCCACCACCACACCTGATGAGGTTGAACAAGCGGTAGTAGATAGTGGCATTGACGTGCTCTGCATCACCGATCACAACGCCATTGCTGGGGCGAAAGAGCTGACCAAACGGCTGCCGTGCCGAGTGATTGTTGGTGAAGAGCTTCGCACTCAGCTGGGTGAAATTATTGGCCTGTTTCTAACCGAGCGGGTTCCATTTGGAGTTTCGCCCCTAGAAGCTGCCCACCGCATCCGCAATCAGGGCGGGTTGGTTTATATTCCTCACCCCTTCGACCCTATGCGCGCCAATCTGCGAGCCGACATCATCGACGATTTGGTACAAGCCGGTTTGGTGGATGCCATCGAAGGTAAGAATGGTAAGACCAGCTTGGAACACCTGAACTTGGAAGCACGAGAATTTGCCGCCAAGCATGACCTGTTAGTGGGCGCCGGTAGCGATGCGCATGTTCCGTCGGCATTGGGCTGCGTTTACGTGGAAATGCCCGACTTCGACGGGCCAGAATCGTTTAAAGAGTCGTTGGCCGAAGGTGTACTTGTAGGGCACTACTTCGACCGCGCTCGGCCGTGGACCCCTCGAATCGTTCCTTCAATCCAAGCGCACTGACACTTGCCCATAATTCATGCCATCGCCCTGGCTATTACTCAGGGCCTGACCGAGTTCTTTCCTGTCTCCTCCAGTGGACACTTGAGTCTGCTGCCGTGGTTTTTTGGGTGGGACGATTTCGCTAACAGCCCTCACCTGAACAAGGCCTTCGACGTGGCTTTACACCTAGGTACGCTGGTTGGGGCGATTTCATACTTTTGGAATGATCTTGTTCGTTATGCCAAAGCAGGCTTGGCTTTAATTTTCAACCGTGAACAACGAAGTAACCCCACTACCGACGCCCGAGTGGCATGGTTTTTGGTGGCGTCATCAGTGCCGGGTGCGCTTACCGGATTGTTCCTATCTGATGTTTTGGAAGCTTGGGAAGACAAGTTTTGGTTGATTGGTGTTTTGCTAATCGTCTTTGGCTTGATATTGGGGTGGGCCGATAGCTTGGTGGGAACGCGTAAGACCGAAGGGTTCACCCTTCGAGATGCGCTATTGATGGGCTTAGGGCAAGCCTTCGCCCTACAACCCGGCGTTTCACGCTCGGGGGCCACCATGACGGTGGCGCGAGTGTTGGGTTTTGAGCGTGATACTGCGGCCCGGATTTCTTTCCTCATGGCCATACCAATTATTGCTGGGGCCGGTCTTTATAGCGCGGTTAGTGTTTTCAGCGAAGGCGGCATACCGGCTGACTTTCGAGCACCGTTCGCGGTTGGTATGGCGACGGCAGCCATAACTGGATGGTTGGCAGTGTGGGCCACACTTCGAGTGGTCCGTAACCACGGCTTTGGCATCTTTGTTGCCTATCGAGTGGTGCTCGGCGTGGTTGTGATCGCCGTAGCTGCCTCGCCGTGGCGTTAACCAGGCGTTATAACCAGGGTAACTACCGAGCTGGCTAGCGCCGTAGCTACTCGGTTGGCGGCGTTGGTTGGCACGGCAATCGTGATAGCCATTTCTTCTAACGCTATAACTCTGGCGGCCGCCACCACGGTGCTGGTTGCATTCGAAGCTCCGACACTAAACGGATCGAGCGTTTGGAGCACGTCAACCTCCATGCCAATTTCGAATGCTATCCGGTTCCTCTCCACCGGAACCGCAATGGCGCGTTCTCCGGGTTGAATGGCAGCGGCCAGGCCGTTCACCCCAAGCGGGGCTAATCGTTCGGTAATTACAGCTTCGCCAGCACTAATTAAGCTTCGGGCTGACTGGCCAAAGGGAATTTCTGTTAAAGCATTTGGCGGAACTAAAGCGGCTGGCAAGGCTGCCACTCGCACTGAGGAAGGATCGAGCAGTTCGCCGGGTTGGATGGTCCGGTTAGCCACCACCACTTCCACCAGGTTTCCGTAGGTGGCAGCAGCTTCTGTGGTGCTACTAACCGTGGCGTTCAACGACCAAAGCGTTAATAGGCCAGCCACGCCAGCTACGGTCCATCGGAAGACCGGCCAACGTTTTAGCGCCACCCGGACTCGTTGTTTAGGGCGGCGGTTAAGGGAAGCACGCGAGGCGGCCAGGCTGGCCTGCGGCATGGGTTACCCCCAGATTTAGCAATCTTTAGGGGGAAGTGAGCTCGTAAGTACGATACCGCTGAAACTGGTTATAGTCGATGCCCGTTGGCGGCCAAATTCAGTCTTTGCCGCCAACTGTCGGTCAATTCTAGCTTCAGCCGTATTGCTTAAATTAGCTGGCTAGAGTTGTTAGGCCGAGCTGGTGGCTGAGCTTTCGCTGGACGATGATGACGACGAAGCTGAACTAGATTCAGAGCTTGAGGAGCCAGATCCGCTATCAGATGTGCCAGATTCGCTCGAACGGGCACTCGATGCCGAGTCGTTCTTGTAGAAGCCAGAACCTTTAAAGCTAATTCCAACCGCTGAATAAACCTTGCGCAACGAACCTGCACAGGTTGGGCAGGTGGTTAAAGCGTCGTCGCTAAAGGATTGAACAACTTCGAGGTCCGCGCCACAGTCACGACATCGATACTGATAGGTGGGCATCTTGGCCAATCTCCACAGAAGGTAATTAGGTGAATCCGCCACCGCTTTTTAGCGGTCGTTATCTGCGAGTGCTAAGTCTATCGACACTAGGCTCAAGTTGTGCTCAACACTTCCGTGGCGCTCGCCGTGATTGCAATTGTGGTTGCCTATTTGGCCGGAACTATCCCTTCGGCCCAATGGGTAGGTAAAGGCTATGGGTTCGACCCAACTGCTTCTGGTTCTAACAACCCAGGTGCTAGCAATTCCTACCGGCTGGGTGGCTGGCGGGCGGGTGCCTTAGTGCTTTTGATCGACTTCATGAAAGGGTTTGCGCCAGCTTTAGCAGCCTTATTGATGGCTGGTCGCCCCCTAGCAGCGGTGTGTGGTGCGGCGGCGGTGTTAGGCCATGTGGCACCGGCCACGCGTGGTTTCCGTGGGGGGAAGGGTGTGGCCACCGCGGCTGGAGTGGCGTTTTGTTTGTGGCCACTCGTATCGCTCGTACTGTTGGTGGTCTTTGTGCTGGCGGCTAAAATTTCGGGCATGGCGGCCCTTGGTTCCATCGCTATCGCCGCTGGTTTACCGATCGGAGTGCTATTGGTCCATCGCCCCGGTCTTGAGGTGGCGGTGACCCTGTGTGTGAGTTTTGTGGTGTTAATACGCCATAGTTCTAATGTGCGCCGAATATTGCGCGGTGAAGAAAACAAGCTACGGCCGACTTAAACCAGTGCGTTTGGTGGAGTGATATAGATATGTCGAAGATCAAGAAAGCAGTTATTCCAGCCGCTGGTTGGGGCACCAGGTTCTTACCGTTCACAAAATCGGTACCCAAAGAAATGTTGCCGATCGTGGACCGACCTTCGATCCAATACATCGTGGAAGAAGCCGTTCGGGTTGGTTTGACTGACATTTTGATTATTACCAGCCCCTATAAGAAGGCAATTGAAGACCATTTTGACCGTTCGGTGGAGCTGGAGACGGTGCTAGCCAAAGGGGGCAAGGCTGATGAGGCAAGTTCGGTTCGTGAGCTGGCTGAGCTAGCCGACATTCACTTTATGCGCCAAGGTGAGGCACTTGGGCTGGGCCATGCCGTGGGGTTAGCTCGCTCGCATGTTGGCAACGAACCTTTTGCGGTGCTCCTTGGCGACGACATGATGCACCCCGATTCACCACTTCTGGCCAACATGGTTGCCGCTACTGAAGAAACTGGTACCTCTACTGTGGCTCTAATGAAAGTTCCGCCAGCCGACATCCATCTCTATGGTTCGGCGGGTGTTAGCGAGCTAAACCATTCCGAGGCGCTGGTGCAGATTGATTTTTTGGTGGAGAAGCCTCCGGCTCATGAAGCTCCGTCAGATTTAGCGGTGATCGGTCGTTATGTCTTCACGCCTGAAATCTTCGACCACATAGATCGCACTATGCCGGGTAAAGGTGGTGAGATTCAGCTCACCGACGCTATGGCCAGCTTGCAGGCCGCTCAAGGGCTGAACGGCTGGCGTTTTGAAGGTGGCCGCTTCGACGTTGGAAACAAAATCGACTACATCCGCACTATTTTAGAGCTGGGGGCGGAACGCGAAGACTTGCGAGAAGATCTGTTGCGGGTAGTAAAAGACTTCGCCGCTAAAGAAGGCCTCTAGTAGTGCAGGCACGGCGTGGAGCAACGGCATGATTCCTTTGTCGCAAGCCCAAGAGCGGGTATTAGCTGGTTGTAAACGCCTTGGCGAGGTCGAGATTCGCATTGGCGAAGCGCTGGGTCTGGTTTGTGCGGAAGATGTGGTGGCGACCGAAGCTTCACCGCCTTTTGCCAACTCGTCGATGGACGGTTTCGCTGTGGTGTCAACAGATTTAGATAGTGCTAGCCCCGAAAACCCAGCCCAACTTCAGCTTGTGGGAACCCAAGCAGCTGGCTTGGCACAAGATCTAGTCGTGCGTCGAGGTCAAGCGGTGCGAATTATGACTGGCGCTTCGATTCCCAATGGCGCCGACGCTGTGGCGATCGTGGAAGATTCTCGACTGAGCGACGATGGCACCCAGGTTTGGTTATCGCAACCAGTTCCTGCGGGTGAGAATATTCGCGGCTCCGGCAGCGACCTGCAACCAGGCGACTTGGTGATTCCGGCTTCGACGGTCTTGCGTGCTGGTCACCTTGGTTTGTTGGCCACCATGGGTCGCGAAACGATTCGGGTTGTGCGACGCCCGCGGGTTGGTGTCATGTCCACTGGTGATGAACTCACTAGTGGCCCCAAGGCGTTATTACCCGGCCAAATTCGTGATGCTAATCGAATTACCTTGTTGAGCCTGCTCGATGGTTTGGGGGTTGAGTCCGTTGATTTGGGTCTCGTGGCCGACGACGAAGCGGCTATTAGCCAAGCTTTGGAACTTGCGGTGGCGAACTGTGACGCTGTCGTGACTTCGGGCGGGGTTTCGATGGGCGATTTTGACTATGTGAAGGCGGTCCTTGATCGCATCGGCGAAATGTCGTGGATGCAGGTGGCGATAAAGCCAGCTAAACCGTTGGCCTTTGGAACTGTTGCTGGTACTCCGATTTTTGGGCTGCCAGGCAATCCAGTTTCTGCCATGGTCAGTTTCGAACTTTTTGCACGTCGGGCCCTGCAAAAAATGATGGGTTATCCGGCGGTGGAGCGCCCATTGGTTCAGGCCGTGGCCGATGAAGATCTACAACGTCGCGTCGATGGTAAAACACACTTTCTACGCTCGGTAGTTTCTTATTACGACGGCCAATTCAGGGTTCGTTTGGCGGGCGAGCAAGGTTCACACCAGCTAAGTGCCATGGCTGAAGCCAACGGCTTGGCGGTGGTACCAAATGGCACGGGGGTCGCGGCCGGGGAAACGGTGTCGGTGATGCTACTTCGTAACCTGGGCGAGTAAGCCTAAGGCTTTCCTCCTACCCTAGATTCCAATGACCCAGCCCTTAATGGATTCGTTTGGTCGGGTGCATCGTGACCTACGAATTTCGGTTACCGACCGCTGCAATTTTCGCTGCACGTACTGCATGCCTGAAGAAGGAATGCAGTGGTTGCGCCGCGAAGAGGTGCTGAGTTTCGAAGAAATTGAGCGGATAGCCCGGCTGATGGTTGATCGTTACGGGATTACCAGCATCCGTCTAACTGGGGGTGAGCCAACGGTGCGGGCACACCTGCCGGATTTGATTCGTCGCTTGGCGGAACTGCCGGTCGATTTGGCCCTCACCACTAATGGCACCAGCCTCTCCCATCAGGCCGAAGCGCTGGCGGCGGCCGGTTTGAAACGAATTAACATTTCGATCGACACTTTCCGTCGAGACCGCTTTCTGGCGATTACTCGTCGTGACGAGCTTGCCACTGTGCTGGCAGGTATTGACGCTGCCTTAGCGGCGGGTTTGTCGCCGGTGAAGCTGAACGCCGTCATGATGCGTGGCGTGAACGACGATGAGCTGCTTGACTTCATCCAGTTTGGACGTGAAAAAGGGGTGACCGTTCGCTTCATCGAGTTCATGCCGCTCGATGCACAGGGCGGATGGAGCCGTGACCAAGTAGTGACGTACGACGAGATTTTGGCGCGAATCGGAGCAAAGTTTCCGTTTGAGCCATTGGGAAGCAACGCCCGAGGTGCCGCACCAGCTGAACGGTTTCGATTCCTAGACGGCCAGGGAGAGTTCGGCATTATTGCTTCGGTGACACAGTCGTTTTGTGAAAGTTGTGATCGGGTACGTCTAACTGCTGAAGGGCAACTTCGGTCTTGTTTGTTCGCTCTTGATCACACTGACCTGCGGGCTATGTTGCGAATGACGGCCACCGATGACGAGCTAGCCCAAGCAGTGGCGGACAATATCGCCGCTAAGTGGGCGGGTCACCAGATCGGACAAGTTCACTTCATACGCCCTTCCAAATCGATGAGCCAAATCGGCGGTTAGATAAGCCCCTGTGGGGGTGCCGGTCTACACTGCGGCTATGTCTGATAGCGGTTTAACGCACCTCGACCCGCTCGGTCGGGCGCGCATGGTCGATGTGACCCCGAAAGAAGCTACTCACAGGCGGGCCTTAGCCAAAGGTCGGGTGTATATGCAGCCTGAGACGGCCACCATCGTCGCCAAAGGCGCCCTCGCTAAAGGCGATGTGTTGGCGGTAGCCCGAGTGGCAGGAATTCAAGCTGCCAAACGCACTCCCGACCTTATTCCGCTTTGTCATCCCCTCATGATTGGGGCTGTGTTGATCAACTTCCATATTGAAGAAGATTTTATTGAAGTAGAGGCCCAGGTTGAGACCGTTGACCGCACCGGGGTGGAGATGGAAGCCCTAACGGCGGTGTCAGTGGCGGCGCTCACTATCTATGACATGTGCAAGTCAGTTGACAAGTCGATGACCATCGGCGACATAACGCTTTGGGAAAAGACCGGTGGTAAATCCGGTGCTTATCGCCGTGAGGCTTAATATTTTTGTTGGACGCTATGGCACTAAGACGTGCTTCGTAGTACAACTGTAACAATTGAAGTCGGATCGTCACGTTAGCTGGGCCGTTTGGCCTAGTTGCTCGGGCGAGTCGCACAGGAGTTTTAATACGTGGCACAAGCTTTAATCGGATTGCTAAAGATCGCTTTGGTACTGGGCCTAGTTGTTGCTTGGGGGTTTGTGCTCCTGCCACCTCTACTTCGTTTCTTCAGCGGTTTTGGCCGCGGGGCGAACTCGTTTCAGAGGTTCAATGGCAGCATGTCGCGAGTCGGGCGTAGCTCTTCTAATTCGTTAGTTCCCAGTTTCTCGTCGGTGAACAACCCAGTGCTGGGTGGTTCGGGGGTTATGAATATGGGCGGCGGTGCCGGAGCTAGTCGTGCGTGTTCTCCGGCGGCTAAGAAGCGTCGCCGTGAAATTCTGGTCGGTCTTATGGTGGCTACGGCGGTTACGTTCTTGGCCAGTTTGGCAATCGGCGGGAAAGCGTGGCTTCTCTTTGTGGTATCGGCTGGCTTATTTGGCGGTTACGTATATCTTTTGTGGTCAGCTAACCAGGCTCGGCTGGCTATGCGGCACAAGGTTACCTATCTGCCGCAGCTGCGTGAGTCTGTAACGGTTGAGGTGCCAGACGAACGGGTTCATGCAGTAAGCCGTTAGCTAGCATCTAGCGAGGTCGTTGTGGCTACAAGGGCTTCTGCATTCGTGTCGGCCTAGAACCTCAGCTGTTAACTACCGGTGTGGGCTGGTAGATGGTTAAATTAGTAATTCACCCTTGGGGCTGTAGCTCAGTTGGCAGAGCGCGTCGTTCGCAATGACGAGGTCGCGGGTTCAATTCCCGCCAGCTCCACTTATAAACCTCTAAGTGCCTCCCCAAGCGTGTATTGGTTTAGCGAAGTCTAACGATCAAGCAACCTGTAAATCCCTCTGCGTTAGGCTTATTGGCACGCCATGGGTATACGTGGGAGTCAGGTTGTGATTGACGAGGTTCGATTTACGGAGTGGCTTGAGCGGTATAAACAGCAGTTTGTGTCGTATCAATGGGAGCGTGAGAAATACAAGTGGGAAGCGGTTAAGCACTTTCAAGATTCTTGGGAGGTGAACGCCCCAGATTTTGCCTCAATGCTCGAGCGGGCCTTGAGTCTGACAGGCAACTTGTTGGACGTCTCGAATCACTATCCACGAGGGATGATCGTCGCTTTCGCGAAGGCTTTCTCCGAAGATGTCCGCAGCATGTTTCTGGCGTTATTTGATGAGCGGGGCGATCTTTTTGACCGTGTTGATGCGTTTAAACGCTCGGCTGGGGTGTTGCTAGACAGATATGAGGATGAAGCCCCAAACCATTATCAAACCGAAAATGCTATAACCACATACTTGTGGCTACGGTTCCCTGATCGCTACTACATCTACAAATATGGTATTGCTCGAACGGTAGCAGAAGAGCTTGGGGCTGACTATCAAATAAAACAAGGGGCCTACGCCAGTAATGTCCGTAACCACTTTGCCCTCTATAACGAGGTGCGTACGTTACTAACAGCCGATGGTCAGCTTGAGGCTATGTTGGGTTCGCAACTAACCCCTGAATGTCATCGAGACCCCAACCTCAACACTTTGACGATGGATTTCGGTTTCTTTATAAGCGACCAGCTAAAAGCCGAACGAGAAGCCCAGCATTGGTTTCCCAAAGCCAGCCAGTACCACCCGGGTTTGAGTGTGGCGGATTGGGAAGCATTGGTTCGCAATCCAGATGTGTTTACCGTACAGGCCCTACAGGTAATGAAGCGGCTCTTAGATGCTGGCGGGGAGGCAAGCTGTGCTGCTTTGGCTAGCAAATATGGTGAGACTGCTGCTTTCTACAACGTAATGTCTCAGGCCTTAGCTCGTCGTGTAATTGATAAAACCAATATTCCAGTTTCGCAACGTGAAGAAGGTGGTCAACGCCTCTGGGCAGTTCTATATACGGGACGTAATGCTAAAAAAGGCGAAGCCGGTACCTTTGTCTATCGCGTGCGAGATGAACTTGTTGAAGCACTTGAGAGGGTTGATCTGAGCGGGGTTGACCTATATGCGCCTGCTATAACACAACCCTCACCCGAGAGTCTCTGTTTGGTTCAATACACTAGCGATGACTTTTTGCGTGAGGTGTATATGTCACCGGAGCGATATAAAGCTTTGGTGGGTGTGCTTCACAACAAGAAAAATCTAATTCTGCAAGGGGCACCTGGGGTAGGTAAAACCTATGCATCCAAACGCTTAGCGTGGTCAATAATGGGTGCTAAAGACGATGAGCGTGTTGAGTTCATTCAGTTCCATCAAAACTATTCGTATGAAGATTTTATGATGGGTTATCGACCTACGGGAGACGGGTTTAGCCTCCAATATGGGGTGTTCTATCGCTTCTGCAAAAAATCAGCTGAGGCCCCCGAGCAAGATTTCTTCTTCATCATTGATGAGATTAATCGCGGTAATATGTCAAAGATTTTTGGTGAGCTGCTAATGCTGATCGAACGAGATTATCGCGACACATCAATAACTTTGGCTTATAACGACCTGCCATTTTCTGTGCCCCAGAACCTCTACATCATTGGCATGATGAATACAGCCGACCGTTCATTAGCGATGATTGACTATGCGTTGCGACGTAGGTTTAGCTTCTTTGAAATGGAACCAGGTTTTCACACCAAAGGCTTCAACTTGTATCGCCAACATCTAGCAAACCCCACCCTTGATGTGCTCATCGACAAAGTAGTTGAGCTTAATGATGAAATAGCCTCAGACCCGACGCTTGGCAAAGGTTTTCGTATCGGACACAGCTATTTTAGTGGAGTTTCCGAAGTTTCTGATGAGTGGCTACAGGCCATAGTTGAGTACGATATTTTGCCCATGCTAAGCGAGTATTGGTTTGATGATCCTAATCGTTTAACTAAGTGGAAAAACACTCTCAACGGTATCTTTCAGCTGTGATCAAAGATGATAGCATCTTTATCAAAAACATATACTATATGCTGGCCTATGCCTACCGTTCTCTAAGAATGGACGAGATGGTTAGCATAGAGGCAGAGAAATTTGACAACACTCACGATTTATTTGCTGCTTTGCTCACCAAAGACATTGGTAGGCTCGTTAAACGAGGGCTCCATCGTAACTACGTACTTCATAACGAAGAGTTAGCTACTTTGCGAGGCAAGGTTGATATTGGAAGTACGGTTAAAACGCGGTTAGCTCGGCGACACACATTGGTCTGTGAATACGATGAGTTTTCAGACAATATTCTACTCAACCAAATTCTCAAAACTACTATTGTAACCCTCTTGCGTTTGGGTGATATACAGCCTGTTAATCGTGTAGCGCTTAAGAAGGTAGCACTGTTTTTTGGGGATGTGGATGAGTTAGACCCCCGTAATATTCCGTGGTCATCGCTGCGTTTCACCCGCCATAATAACAGCTATCGAATGGCGATAGGACTATCGCGCTTGCTCTTTGACGGAATGCTGCTCACCACGGAAGCTGGCGATAATAAGTTAAGAGCGTTTCTAGATGATCAGCGTATGAGCCAGCTATTTGAACGTTTTGTGTATGAGTATTATGCACAAGAGTATATGTCGTTAACAGTCAGCGCACCACAAATTAAATGGGCTGTGGATGACGGGCTAAACAACCTACTGCCTACAATGCAAAGCGATATTGTGCTAGGGCGAGACAGTCGAATTGTGATTATTGATACGAAATATTATTCACGGTCTATGCAAGAATATTTTGGTGCCCGAACAATCCACTCGGGTAACCTTTACCAAATATTTACTTATGTTAAGAATAAGCAGGCAGAGTTAGAACAACAATCTGCCAAGGTGTCGGGTATTTTGCTGTACGCCCGTACCGATGAAGATGTTCAACCTGATGTTTCGTATCAGATGAGTGGTAATAGGATTAGCGTAAAGACTCTCGACTTAAATCGTGAGTTCGCTAGTATTGCCGCGCAACTAGATGCGATAGCGACCGAATACTTCACGCTATAGGTAGGTAAACTTCACCCGGTGTCCAAGTAGTGGGTTGTGAAACCAAGACCGATCGGGTGGGTTTACCACGATCCGTGATGTTCGGGAATGCGGCGCACAGCAGGAAGCCCTACCACGATAGTGAGCACTGCATAACTGGCGTATACCCACGCCATAGCAACTGCAGGTTCAGCGGCTCCGCTGATAACGGTGGTCGCTATCGAGACCGCGGCGATTGAGCCTACTTGCAACCCGGAAGACCGAAGCGCCGCGATGGGTGCCGCTTGGTCCGGTACCAGTTGCAAGCCAGCGTTACGGCTGGCCGGGCTGGCCACCCCCAGTCCAATACCAATTAGTGCTGCCGCAATCGATAGCCACACATACGGCGTAAAACCACTTGCTGGTAGGGCTAAGCCAATCATGCCCAGCACCACAAAAAAGGCCGTTACATACAACGGCCGTCGGTAGCCGGTACGGCGTAGCATTAGGGCCCCAAGGGTAGAAAGTGTGATCGCTGCCACCCCTTCGGCCGCTAAAAGCGTGCCCGAGCCTAGCGCGTCGATGTCGTAGCGGGTGGTGGCATACCAAGGTAACAATGCCATGAGGCCCATTCCACAGCCCGCATAAAACACATTTATTAGATTTACTGCCGCAAACCCTTGGCCCCATACCAGCCGAGGAGCAATTACCGGATGCGCCACTTTCTGTATGTGGCGGGTGAATTGCCACAAGGTGCCCAGCGCGACCAGGGTCGACACCAGTGCAATGGCCGCCCAGCTTTGGGGACGGTCGCCAGCCATCGACAAGGCCAGCATGGCCCCGAAGAGGCCCACTCCAAGAAACGTGACACCTGGTAAATCAAGGGGTTCTGGTGGTGCCGAGGTCTGCCGATCGATAGCGCGGTCTGAGGGAATGAGCCATAGCGCCAATGGAATCAAAATTAGACCTAGAGGCACATTCACTAAGAACACCCAGTGCCATGAAAGCTTGGAAACAATGAGGCCCCCGGCTAAGGGGCCGATCATGGCACCACTAGTAAACAGTGACCCAAATAGGCCTACTGCTTTGTCCCGGTGGCTTCCGAAGTGTTCCACCACAATCCGGGTGGCAGAAGGGGTGAAACCCGCTCCTCCGACGGCCTGAATAAAACGTAGGGCGATCAAAGGCTCAACCTGTGTCACCAGCCCGCACGCTAAAGATGCCACAGAGAATATGGTGATAGAAGCTAAAAACACCCGGCGGGGTCCATAGCGCTGGGTTAGTTTACCTGCCAGGGAAAGCATCATCACCATGCCCAGGCTGTATGCGGTAATAGTCCAACCCACCCAAGTGACGGTGGTGTCTAAACCCTGTTGAATAGAGTCGAGCGCCGTGGCCACGATCGTTTGATCAAGGGTGCTCATAAACAAAGCGGTAGCTACCACCGCGAACATCAAGATTTGATCAGGCCGTAACTTGTCTGTCGGTTGAGCTTCGCCAGGTTCGGGAGGGACTAGGTGCGTGCCAGTATGAGTTGCGCGAACCTCAGTCATTGCTTCGACCATATCAAGTCTCTGTAATTCTTATGTTAAGGCTCGCCGATTGCACGGTTGGCGAACCGACATGTGAATCCTCGCTGTCGTAGAGGTTCACGAAACGCCTGGACGGCGTCGAGCATTTTGTGGGTGGTGACTTGCTAGCCTCGTGGGCAGGTTGATTGGCCAGGAAGTTGGGCGTTGATGGAGCAGGTTCGTCTTACATTTTTAGGAGGTTTGGGGGGCCCTGCTCGGAACTGTCTATTGGTGGAGGCCGAAGGGCGAATCGTTATTGTCGATTTTGGTTACGCTGTTGGCCGTAATGATGATGGCACCCGATTTCGGGTGGTGCCCGACCTTGAATACTTGCGTCAAAACGCAAACCGGGTGGAGGCCTGTGTGGTTACCCACGGTCATGAAGACCATGTGGGTGGTTTGGCATATTTGTTGCAAGAAATGTCGGTGCCAATCTATTCAGCTCCATTTACCTTGGGTTTGGCTCGTCAACGTTTAGAGCCGTTGGGATTGGCCAAAGATGAGTTGTTAAGGCCGGTGGCCGACGGGGAATATGTGCAGTTAGGCCCGATTGGGGCCGAATTCATTCCGGTTACACATTCCATTCCTCAAGCTTTTGGTTTGGCGCTACACACCCCGGCGGGCGTGATATTTCACAGTGGTGATTTCAAGATTGACCTTGATCCGGTGGATGGACGATTTACCAACTTGAGCCGCATAGGCGAGCTAGCCCAAAACCCGGGCATTCGTCTGCTGTTGTCAGAGTCAACCAACATCGCGAAAGCTGGTTTCACGAAATCGGAATCAAGTGTTAAACCGGCTATTGAAGCGCTATTTGATCGTTACCCCGACCGGAGGGTTGTTATAGGGGCTTCTACTCTAAATTTGCATCGGTTAGCGCTAATTATCGATGCCGCCAAGACTCGCGGTCGTTTCATCACCCCAGTTGGTGCGCCCATTAGAAATGCTCTTCGGATTGGTGTTGATACCGGTGCTATATCGCTGCCGGATAGTTTTGTTTGGAACCCGACCGAGCTTGATGACTACGCCCCGAGCCAGGTTTGTGTGCTTACCTCTGGTAGTCAATCAGAATCCACCGCCCCGCTGTTGGCTATTTTGAACGGTGAAGATACCGAGTTAACGCTTGGCACCTCAGATGTGGTCATCTTTACCTCGCACCCGATTCCAGGGAACGCCGTCAACGTGGCACGCTTCGCTGAGCGGTTGGAGGCGCTTGGCCCTACGGTGGTGCAGGCCAAAGAATCCAAGATTTCGGCTGCCGGTCACGCCAAGATAGAAGAGCTACGACTGCTATTGGCGCTAGCTAAACCGCAAGCGTTTATTCCCATACATGGCCGGGAAGCGAACCTGGCGGCCCATGCTTCTTTAGCAAGGGATATGGGGGTGGTGGCCGAAGATATTATGACGGTGCGCGACGGCGATACGGTGCTGTTGACCAAATCCAGCCTCACTCGGGGTTCACAAGTGCCAGCTCCAATTAAAGAAATGCCTCATCTCTGGTAGATGTCGCCCCGGTGGCCCAGGTCAGCCTCAACTTTCTCCCAAGGCACTGGGGTTTTGTTCGTCTGTTCCATCTCATCAATAGCGGCCTTTGCCGCTTCGATATCAGCGAGATCCTCAGCAGCCTCTAATAGGGCATCCAGAAAGGAAGCATCAACAACAGCGGCTACTTGGGAACCGCGTCGTGTTAAGTACATCAGCTGCGGCTCTTGCCTGCTCACCAACGTTTTGTACCGCTAATTACAGGGTTGATAAGGCTGAATATCAAGGTAATTAACATACCGATGGCGGCCACTGCCACCGGTAGAACGTGATGGAAAGAATACATGGCGGTGCTTGTGGCAGGCGCAATCACACTGGTTAGAGCGTTGGTGGAGCCGGTCAGACCGGCCAAAGCCCCTTGCTCATCTTGGTTTAGTTGTAATGACGCTCCTGAGATATAGCCGGGGCTAGCAAAACCGAGGCCAATTCCTACCAACAAGACCCCTAAAACGAGCAGCGCCACGCCCTCTCGCGGCACCAATGCAGCACACCCGATCGTTGTGAAAAATGCTCCAATCTGAAGTAATCGATTGGGTCGTATCACCACCCGGGGCACAATGACGCCTTGTACGGTCAACATGCCAATGCCAGCTACTAGCAATAAACCCCCGGCGGCTAAACCTGTGGTGCCAGACGCCAACCCAAAACGATCTGCCAGCATGAAACCGGTCAGTACCTCAATAAAACCAAGGGCTGTGAACAGGGCGAAACCGGCAAATAGATACGGCCAAACCCGTGAGTCGAATGGCGACACACGTTGTGGCTGTGGGGGCACTTCGGTGTTTGCCGGAGGTCTTAGCACCACCAGTACGATGAATAAGCCTGCCAAAATCAATACGGGTATAGCGCCGAGCGATACCAACAATGAAACTTGGGCTAGTCCACCCCCGATAATGGCTCCGGCCAGGAGGGAACTACCTTGGGCTGCACCAAGTTGTGCCATGCCAGCTACGCGTTCTTCCTGATCAAAGGTAAGGCTGGCAATATAGGTTTGGGCAGTAGGAAACACGGCCGCTGAAGCCAAACCGTAAATCACGCCTCTGGTGACCAGAATCCAGGCGAATAGATGGTTGCCTTGTAGATACCCCTGCATGCCCATAGCAGCAACCACCACAAAGGCCACCATGGCCACCGCCGCCACGCTCACGGAACGAACCAGCACATAGCGAGGTCCACGTAATGCGGCCAGCTTTCCCCAGCGCGGGCTGATAATTACAACCATTAATGCTGAAAGCGAGATCACCGCACCAAGTTGCCAATCGGGTAGGGCCATTTCTCTCGCTACCGGCGCCAGGATGGGTGCTAGCGCCATTTGTCCCATGTTGATCGCAAATACGGTGAAGAGCAGGTATCGGATCTGCTTGGTGCGTTCCGTCTTGCGGCTGAGATCAACATCCACCGGGAGCTGGTTCATTATCGGACCAAGTTAGCCTTCAATTCCTGTTCCGTAACGCGAGAAACACTTGTTTCGCAGGAGCGTTCACTAGCTATCATTGAATGCGGAAAATTTCCGGTGGAATCTACTGAACTGAGCAGCGAAACTCATGATTAGTACCGATATTGAAGCGGCAGTAGCGGTGCTACGGGCAGGCGGTTTAGTGGGTATGCCTACCGAAACGGTTTATGGCCTAGCCGCTGACGCGCTCAATCGAAACGCCATCGCCAAAGTGTTTGCTGCCAAGGGCCGGCCCACCAGTCATCCGCTTATCGTGCATGTAGCTGGTCTTGTTGATGTAGAACCGTGGGTGAAACATTTACCCGATGTGCTCGAGCCACTACTTACGAAATGGTGGCCCGGCCCCCTCACGGTGTTACTACCACGGTCTTCTCAGGTTCTTGATGAGGTAACCGGCGGACGCGACACGGTGGCATTGCGTGCCCCGGCGCATCCTGTGGCCCAAGCCCTGCTGCAACAGCTCGGCAGCGGAGTGGTGGCCCCCTCGGCCAATCGTTTCGGACGTGTCAGCCCTACCACCGCCCAAGATGTGGTCGATGAACTGGGTACCTCGGTGAGCCTGGTGCTCGACGGTGGTTCATGCCAGATAGGTATTGAATCAACCATCGTTGACCTAAGTGGCTCCGAACCCAAGATTCTTCGTCACGGACACATCACCCAAACCGACCTAGAAACAATTATCCCAGGAATCGAAGTTGTTGACGGTAGAGCCGAAGCCAATGCTCCCGGAATGCTGCCCGGGCACTACGCCCCCAACGCCAAGGTGGTGGTGTTGGCTCCCAACGCCCAAATATCCGAGGTCATTGAAACTGCCGAAAAATACATGGAACAGGGCCACCAGGTTGGTGTTTTAGCCCCCGAAACCTTAAATCTAGGTTCGCTGGCGTCGTTGCTGGTGCAACTACCAGCCGGTGGAAGCCCCGAACATTACGCCCAGGTGCTTTACCGACGCTTGCGCCAAGCCGACAGCGATGGAGTATCCGTGCTGGTGGTGGTGCCACCCCCACCAGTGGGTTCGGGTATTGCGGTGGCTGACCGGTTGCGTCGTGCCGCCTACGGCAGCCACCACACCAAATAGTCAACCGCCACGCTTAGCCGACGACGGTTAACACCTCAGCTCCAGTTTCAGTAACCAAAATAGTGTGTTCAAACTGGGCGGTGCGCAAGCCATCGGTAGTGACTGCCGTCCAATTGTCGGGCCAAATATTAAACCGGTAGGTACCCATGGTGATCATGGGCTCGATAGTGAAGGTCATGCCAACCTCCATGATGGTGTTGGCCCGCGGGGTGTAATAATGCGGAATTTGCAGGTCGCTGTGGAACTGTTCGCCGATACCGTGGCCCACGAAATCACGCACCACCCCGTAACCTTGTTCTTCGGCGTGGGATTGAATGGCGGCGCCAATATCTGAAATAGGTCGCCCTGGTTTCACCGCAGCAATACCTAGATCAAGGCATTCTTTGGTTACCTTCACCAATGCTATTGAGGCCTCGTCAACGTTGCCCACCAAAAAGGTGGCGTTGGTGTCGCCGTGCACCCCTTCGCGGTACAAGGTGACATCTAAATTTACGATGTCTCCATCTAACAGTTCACGGCTATCGGGAATGCCGTGGCAAATAACCTCATTCACCGAGGTGCACAACGACTTTGGGTAGCCGTTGTAGTTAAGGGGGCTTGGGTATCCGCCTCGTTTAATGCTTTCTTCATGGGCAATAGCATCAAGTTCATCGGTGGTAACCCCCGGAGCCACAGCGGCCCCCGTGATGGCTAAAATCTCGGCAGCTGCTTTAGCGGTACGGCGCATGGCAGCAATAATCTCGGCGCTTTTCACCTGGGGTTCAAACACCCGTCGAGCTTCTCCAGTGGCAGCATAAGGTGGCCGTTCAATTTCGGCTGGCACCTCGCGGGTGGGGGAAAGATCGCCGGGTCGGATACGTAGCGAAGAGTTTCCGTGACAACGCTTGAACTTAACCCCACTACCGCACCAACACGGCTCGTTGGCTTTTGGGGGACGAATAGGAGCACGAACATTCATTAGGTTGATTCAACCACTTTTTATGGCCAGTTCCACTAATACGACCCAGCTTGTGGCACCGCGCCCGGCTTAAAACGCGCTAGACATTTACTAGTGAAACGTTCTGGCAGAAACACTAAATTCTCCCAAAATGCCGGTTCCGCGCCGCCCAAAAATGGGTGGCGTACGCTGGCGGCTTTGACGTTGGTTTTTGTGCTGATCGCAACTGGCTGTTCGCGGGGCGGGAACGATGAAGCGCAAGAGGGTAACCAAGATTCATTCTGCCGAATTGTGACCACCAACGATCCGGTTGCGCTGGCCTCGGTGGAAGTGCTGGCACAGCTTGCTGAGGTGGCGCCGACCGAGGTTGATAGTGCGGTTGACGAATTGTTAGAAGCTGCGGAACGAATCGCAAAATTAGAAACTAACTCGAAGAAACAGTTGGCTTTGGAGTTCGAGATTCGCTTCAGTGACGAATACATCGGGTCGCGCAAACAAGTTGAAGGGTATGCCTTGGCGAATTGTCGCCCGCATTCTTCATCGACGACTGAAGATTCAACCGACGGTGAAAATGACGACGAAACTGACGTTGGAAAAGATAAAGATTCCGTTTCCAATGGGCAGTTAACTACAACGACCACCCAGCTCGCGACTAAAAAAGGGTAACGTTGCCGAAACGCCATACCAAGAGGGGGAACTGATGGCTTTTAAAGTTGTTGTTGATTTCGATCTGTGCGAAAGCAACGCGTTGTGCATGGCCATTGCGCCGGAAGTATTTGAAGTCCGTGACGACGATTTTCTTTACATCCTTGATGAAACACCCGACGATTCGCTTCGATCAGCGGTGGAAGAAGCTGTGACGGCCTGTCCGAAACAGGCCATCAGCATCGAGGATCTTTAGCCTAGGAAAACAGTTCGGCTAAAACTTCGGTTTCTCGCTGGCGCACTCCCACGTTTACGTCGAGCGCTTCCAGATGCTGAGCTAAGGTGCGCTCTGCTTGGGGAAGAGGATGAGCCCTAAAGAACTCGTGTACCTCGGTCGCTAGTTCAGGGGTGCTTAATGCTCGCACGCCTTCGGCCATGCGCACCACCGACATTGAGGGCAACTTAGCGGAAAGATCGCCCCAATTCTTGGTGACATAACGCCAAACCTGGTTACCTCCGTGTTGGTTTAGCAACGCTCGACGCAGCACAAAAGCCATATTTTGAGTACGGATAACTCCATTTGAAACGGCCTCTAGCAGCTGTGCCACCTCGGTTTCACCGGGGAAGTCAGCAAGTGCATATTGGTACCGAATAGATTCTTGCGGGGTAGCCGCTTCTTCCATGGCTTTCATATAAGTGGCAAAATCTTTGGTGTCTCCCTGGCTGGCTACCACCTCAATCGCGACCGCCACCAAGGCTGGGTCTAATCCCGTCTCACCGGCCAGATGGCGATTATGCAGCTCGCGAGCTCGACCGATGGCCGATGGATCGTTAGCCACCGTTCCTAATAAACCAAGCAGCACACCTCGCAGCTGACGGTCACGGTCACTTTCATCAGGCTGTGGCTCAGTCCCTAGGCGTTGGCTGGCTGGTGCCACCAATGATTGGACCTCGCTTTGCCAAGCGGTTTGTCCGGTTTCGGGTATGTAACGATCGAGGTTGCGCAGCACACCACCAATCCGTTCCCACACCGACAAATCGGTTTCACCGGCCGCTAACGCCCCCACTAGATCTAATACCTCTCGGCTTGAGGTGCGGTTGGCTAACAGCGCTGCCCACGTGTCATCCAACAATCCATAGCGTTCGGCCGCACTTAAGCTAAAAAGGTTGGTTTGCAAGCCGGTAGCGGCCACTGGGCCGTAGCTCACTCGATAGAAACCCCCGCCATCAACATTGGCTACCACCCAATCGGCAGTTCCACTCAGCTTTAGGGTTGAGGCGGTTTCAGGTTCCAACAACAGACGTGAATTTTCAACATTGCCCGCCACCGATGACCGCAAGGTAACCGGCACCACCCATTCTTTACCGGAGGTCTTCCTGGCAGCATCTGAAGCCGCCAGGTATTGGCGTTGGCCCACCGTCACTTGGTGGGCCGACTTATCAAGCTCTACCTCCACCAACGGAAAACCCCCTTGGTAGATCCAGGTGTCCATAATGCGGCGTACTGGTTCGCCCGAAGCTTCCTCAATGGCATCCCACAGATCAGTGGTCTTGGTGTTGCCATACTGGTGGGCCGACAGATAGCGGCGGATGCCAGCCTGAAAAGCCTCGTCTCCAAGGTAAAGCTGCAACATACGCAGTACCGCTGCCCCCTTTTCGTAGGTCAACAGGTCGAACATGCCTTCAGCGTCATCAGGGGAAATGACTGGAAACTCAATTGGTCGCGTAGCCGTTAAGCCATCAACGTCAAACGCGGCGGTGCGAGACAGACCGAATGACAGCCAACGTTGCCATTCGGGCCGGAAAGCATCGGTGGCTAATAGCTCCATGAAGGTGGCAAAAGCTTCGTTTAGCCAAATTCCTTCCCACCAATCCATGGTGACTAGATTGCCAAACCACATGTGTGCCAGTTCGTGGGCAACCACGTCAACTAAGCGTTCAAGCTCGGTTTGGGTGGCCTTTTCGGGGTCTATAAGCAACAAAACTTCGCGGAAGGTAACACATCCCACGTTCTCCATTGCCCCGAAGGCAAAATCGGGAACCGCTACTAAATCGAGCTTGTCGGCGGGATAGGGAATGTCGAACCATTCGGCGAAGAAATCTAGAGCGAAGCTGGCAGCCTCAAGAGCGTATGTCGTGAGATGACCCTTACCAATTGGGTGTACCAAACGAATAGGAATCCCGCCGTTGGTAACTACGACCTCGGTGATCTCGAGTGGTCCTACCACGAAGGCCACCAGGTAGGTGGACATTTTCATGGTGGTGGCGAACTTAATCGCGACTTCGCCTGGGCCCCGAGCTTCCCGACCGACTTCTCGGGCGTTCGAAACGGCGGTCAAACCTTCTTCGACCACCAAAGTGATGTCAAAAGTGGCTTTGAAAGCAGGTTCGTCCCAACACGGGAAAGCCCGGCGAGCATGGGTTGATTCCATTTGGCTAACCGCCAAGGTTTGGGTGACACCGGAGGCATCGGTGTAGGTGCTGCGGTAAAAACCCACTAGCTTGTCGTTTAACTCACCGCGAAACACCAGGTTTAACCGGGCGCTACCAGCGGCTATGGGGGACTCAAAGGCGATGGTGGCACGTTCGGTTTCCACATCGTAGCTAACGGCGCCGCTATGGCGAACCCCAAACTTGTCGAAGCAGATGGCTTCGTCGATTTCAATATCAAGACTGTTCAAGACAATGGTCGTGGTCGCTTCTCGAACCTCAAGTGAGACCTCTTGGGTACCAGAAAAAGTGGCCTCCGCCAGGTTGGGTGCTAGTTCAAGGTTGTAGTGCCATGGCACCACATTGCGGGGGAGACGGTAAGGATTAACCGCTTGCGAATTGGTGGAACTAGTACCAGGTGTCACAAAGACCTCCAATAAATATGAGGATTCGAACTCTAGCGGTTACTAATAGTGGGTAGCACCGAAACGGAGATGGCATGAGTTCAAAAAAATACGCCGTAGTCGGAATGGGCAATGCCATTGTGGACGTTATTGCCCAGGTAGAAGATTACTTCCCCGAAACCTATGGTCTCGATCGCGGTGCTATGCGCCTGGTGGATGCCGCCGAAGTGGAGCGGCTCTACTCGGTGTTCCCGCAAGGCATCGAGATTTCTGGAGGCTCTGCGGCCAACACGATCGTCGGCATCGCCAGCTTTGGGGGAAACACCGGCTTTATCGGCAAGGTTCGTGACGACCAATTCGGTGAAATATTCGCCCATGACATGGCTGCCGTAGGGGTATCTTTCAGCGCCACTCCAGCCACCAGTGGCGACCCAACGGCACGCTGCTTAGTCGCCGTCACCCCCGACGCCCAGCGCACGATGAACACCTATTTGGGTATTGCCGGGAACCTAACTCCGGCTGATGTCGATACCGAGCTTATTGCCCAGGCCGAGCTGCTTTATTGTGAGGGCTATTTGTGGGACACCGAAGATGCCAAAGCTGCCATTCGCTATGGCATGGAAGTAGCACATGCCAACGGTGGCCGCAGCGCCCTGACACTTTCTGACGGGTTTTGTGTTGATCGGCATCGGGAAGAGTTTTTGGAGTTGATTCACACCCAAGTTGACGTGCTTTTCGCCAACGAGGTGGAAATTCTCTCACTGTATGAAACCGACTCCCTAGATGAAGCCATTGCCCAGGTGCGTGGCACCGCGGAAACTATCTGCATCACTCGATCGGAGAAAGGGTCGCTCATTCTGATCGGTGAAGAAACCCATCATATTCCGGTGCATCCAGTTGAACAGATTGTAGATTCCACCGGCGCTGGCGATCTATACGCGGCTGGAGTGTTATGGGGTCTGGCTATGGGTTATCCGCCAGCCACCTGTGGCCGCTTGGGCGCCATGGCGGCTGCTGAAGTAATCAGCCATATAGGGGCCCGACCTCGTATACCGCTTAGTGTCTTAGCGCGAGAAGTTCTGGCCGGCTCTGAAGTTGTTTGATTATTGGACGTCTTCTTCTTCGGCGGGGAGGAACTCGAATTTCAGGTCGCCGATGCGCACCAGTGTTGAGGCTATCCAACCGCCCATAGCGCCGAAGTGAGTATCGAGCACGCTACCGTCTTCTAAAACCGCCTCGTCTAGCTCATACATTCCGCTGTATGACACTTCGATAGCATGCGACACTTCGCTTAAATCATCGCTGTATATGGCCTCTATGGTGGGTCCACTGCGCTCAAGCTGGTCGCGGCCTACGGCTGGCCCTTCCAGTGGAAGCGTGGCCAAAAACATTTGCGGTGTGGGTAGGTGGGCCAAACGCTGAATGCGTACCACGATTTCGATATCAATATGGGGAGCATCATCTAAATCGTCAACGTCATCGTTGATATACCAGCTGCGGTAGGCTGACTGTGACCATGTTGGCCAATCAAGTGTGATGTCTGCCCGCACCCGCGGAGGCAGGCCTTCACCGGGCAAACCATAGCTGGTTTCCCAAGTTAAATCCCCCAACAAAATATCGCTTTGAAAACGCTCTTCTAACGCTTGGCGCTCGAGTAGAGCCTGTTCCAAGGTGTCGCGGAGGGCCCCAATAGCGTCGGTGAAAATGTGGTCAAGCATCGCGATCAGAAGCGTTTAGATGGGGAGACATAAAGATTAAGGGTACCGACATGCCAAGCTCTTGATGCCGCAAGGTGGCCACCTGGCGACCGGGCTGCACGGCGTTCTTGATGGTGCCGCAAGACTCGCCGAGATAGGCGGCGGTTTGGGCTAGGTCGGCGACTGCCACTGCGATGCCATAAAACGAAGCCGCGGCGTCACCCCGAGGCTCTTTTGGCCCTACCAGTTCCAAGATTGGTTCACCGATCCAAAAGAATGCTTGTTGAGTCGGGCGTTCCTTAGTGCCAGTGTCACGTACCCGACGAAGTTCTAAACCGAAGTTTTCAAAGGCCTCAATGGAGCGCCCCAGGTTCGGGGTTGCCACGACGAGATGATCAAGCTGTTGGGCCCCGTTGGGATGGGTTGGAGCGGCCGCCGTGGCAGCTTCAGTTTTGGGGGAGTGGTGAGTAGCTAAGCCATCTACGGCTGGAGTTCCTACAACCGCCTCGTCAGCGAAACCCCACGACAGCACGCCACGATCGCCGCCATCGCCCACCAGCGCCAAGTTAACGCTTCCAATTCGAACGGTGTTGGCGTCAACAACAAACCCGGCCCGTTCCCACGCGTCGGGGCTGTCACCAATTGCCAGCTGGCTAAGTGCTGCATTCATGTTTATCGAACCTACCCTGTTGGTATGAGCACACCTGATTGGAATTTCACGGGCGAGACGGTGGCCAAACTGCGCCAGGAACTTGCTGAACTCGATCAAACGTCTCGGCGTGACTTCGAGGCGTTCTCGCGATTTATCAATAAAGAACTACGTGACTACAAGATTGATCTTGCCACAGACCCGTGGGTGGCGTACCACGGCCTGGCCTTTATGAGTCTGATGGTGTACTTCGCTCAGAACAATTTCGAAAACAATGCTATTGACAAAGAAACAGCTGGCACGGTTTCGGCTATGGCTCGCGGAATTGCCATGGTGTTAGCAACGTATGCTCCGAGCGACCAAGATATTGAGCTGACCCCACAGGGTGACGATCTTAAAACAAAGAATGAGCTCGGATAGCGTTTCCGAGCTGGCCGAAGAAGGATCCCAACTTGAGCGACTCTTATCCTTTTGTTGAGCGACGTCGAGGCGAGTTCGCCGAACCGTTCAATATCGCTGACCAAGCGGCCTCAGAACTTCTGTACCACCTAGGTGGTGAGCACTTCGATGTGGCGGTCGTATTAGGTTCAGGTTGGGGTGATGCGGTTTGGAAACTGGGCAAGCTAGAGCGCCAAATTCCTTTGGGTGACGTTCCGGGCTTCACCGCTTCGTCGGTACCCGGACATGAAGCGGTGGTGTGGGCTAGTTCGCTTGGGGCCAAACGGTTGCTTATTTTTCAGGGTCGAGTTCATCTCTACGAAGGGCATACCCCAGCTCGTGTGGTGCACCCCGTGCGAACCGCCATTCAAGCTGGTTGCCAAACCGTTTTGCTCACCAACGCCGCTGGTTCCATCAATCCTGATTTCAAAGTCGGCACTGGCGTGCTCATCGCCGACCATATCAATTTGACCGGTTTTTCTGCTTTGACGGGGTCAAACCCACCCGAGCGTTATGGTTCACGATTTGTAGATCTAACCAACGCCTATTCACCACGGCTACGACAAATAGCACAAGAAATTGCCCCTGAGCTTGGGGAAGGTGTGTATGCGGCCATGCACGGTCCAAACTATGAAACACCAGCGGAAATTCGTATGTTGCGCACCATGGGCGCCGACTTGGTAGGAATGTCAACCGTGCTCGAAACTATGGCTGCTAGGCACCTAGGCGCTGAAGTTCTGGGGCTATCGTTGGTGACTAATGAGGCTGCCGGTCAAGGCGACAGCGCGTTGGATCATGCCGAGGTTGTTGAAATAGGTGAATCAGCGGCTGGCGAAATGGGTGAAATACTGGCTCAAGTAGTGGAACACATTTAGGCGTGTGAATGGCCTTGGTTTCGGCTAGCAAGGCCCTTTGGTAAGCAATGCCACGGTCGAAGAAACCTGCACATAGATCGGGCGTATCAATGACAGACAATCGCTCAACAGCACATCCCAATATTCCTGAAAATCTAAAGCGCGTTGTCGAAGCTTGGCTTTTAGCGGATCCCGACCCCCAAACCCGAAAACAGTTGGCTTCGTTGTTAGAACAGGGCGACTTGGCTGCCCTCGAGTCATGTTTTTCAGCACCCC
Organism: Acidimicrobiia bacterium; assembly: GCA_041676705.1. NCBI lineage: Bacteria > Bacillati > Actinomycetota > Acidimicrobiia > Acidimicrobiia bacterium. Next base: position 63,831 of record JBAYRL010000002.1, on the reverse strand, counting down.
TCACCTTTGGCACGGCTGGTTTGCGGGGTCAGTTAGGCCCCGGTCCCGCACGAATGAATCGGTTAGTCGTGCGCCAAGCAGCGGCCGGTTTAGCTGATTATCTCGGCTCGGGTTCAACGGTGGTCATCGGATTTGATGGTCGACACAACTCGTTGGAATTTGCGCAAGATAGCGCCCGGGTACTGGCTTGCGCTGGTGTAAAAGCGCTTCTGCTAGCTAGGCCTTTACCTACTCCGGTGCTGGCTTTTGCGATTCAATGGCTGGGCTGTGACGGGGGCGTCATGGTTACCGCTAGCCACAATCCCCGCAACGACAACGGCTACAAGGTTTACTTAAGCGACGGTGCTCAGATTACCCCGCCGCATGACCAAGCTATTGAAGCTGCCATTCGTGGCCGATCTATCGACAATATATCTCTGGCTGAAGCCACAGATTCGAATATTGTGTATCTGGGCGACGAAGTCGTTGAAGCTTATTTGGCCGCTGTGGTTGGTACGTTAGGCTCGACAGAGACTTTTGCCAATACCAACCTCAAGAACGAAAACGTTGGTGGCAGAGCCCCAGAAATTGTGTACACCCCGATGCACGGAGTTGGCGGTGAGGTGCTTTTGGCTGCTTTTAACCGCGCTGGCTTGGCGACTCCCAGCTTAGTCACAACCCAATTTGAGCCCGATGGCGACTTCCCAACGCTGCCCTTCCCGAACCCTGAAGAACCAGGGGCGTTAGACGAGGCCATAACCACGGCCGAGCAGCTAGGTGCTCAATTGATTTTGGCTAATGACCCCGATGCTGATCGACTTGGGGTGGCCATCAAATATGAAGGTCGCTGGCGGATACTTACCGGCAACGAAATTGGTGCCTTGCTAGGCGACTACGTGCTTCGAAACACCAGCGGTGATGACCGCTTTGTGGCAACCACCATTGTTTCTTCCCGCTTATTAGAAAAAATGGCGGCCGACCATGGTGTCCATTATCGAGACACGCTGACTGGTTTCAAGTGGATTGTACGTCCCGCGATCGACCAACCTGAGCTGCGATTTGTGTTTGGCTACGAGGAGGCGCTGGGTTTTTTGGTGACCGACCAGGTCCGTGACAAAGACGGTATTTCAGCCGCCGTCATGTTCGCCCAACTTTATAACGACCTACTAGCAAGTGGCCTTAGCGTCATGTCGCGCCTAAGTGACATCTATCAACGCTACGGGTTACACACCACACAAACCTGGCAGCTTCGATTCCACGACGTCGCCAACATTGCCAAACTAATGACCGAGGCCCGAGCCTTGCCTCCCACCACGTTAGGGGGCTTGACGGTTACCGAAACCACTGATTACTTGAGCGCGGAATGTAAGCGTGTTGGCCTCGCTACCAATGCGGTTGGTTGGCAATTGGGTGACCGTGGCCGGGTACTGTTGCGACCCAGCGGAACGGAACCAAAAGCAAAGTTCTACCTGGAAGTGTTCACTAGTATCGGATCTGCTGAGGAAGTGGCGCAGGCCGAGGTCATATCCGAAGAACTGATTGGTGCGATCCGTGAAGATCTCACGAGCAGGTTTTCGCTACCCGTTTCAGAAGGATTTGAAGGAGAAAAATGAGTACCCGAAACCTTGCTGGCGGTGCCCTGGTAGCGTTCGGCCTTATTTTAGCTTCGTTGGCATGGTCGGGTTTCTCGCTGTCCCGTACCGTGCTCAACCCTGATCGATCCGAGGAAATTGCCCGGCATCTTTACAACGATCCATTCGTGAAAGAGTTCCTTGAAGAGCGTGTTGCCCAGGCCGTAGCCGCCCAGATGCCACTGGAGCTGGGGGTAGCTAACCGTGACATCAAGGCGGCAGCCGCTTCGGCCATGGATAGCACCGAGGTGGAAGACACATTTGTTGGAGCGCTCAGTACCATTCACCGCCAGCTGCTAGGGCTCGAAACCCCGAGCGGCGATTCGGTGAAACTGAACAGCCCAGAAATTGGTGAAGAGATTAAATTTGATCTTGGAAAACAAGTTCCGGGGCTTGGAAACGCTCTTAGCTCGCTTGACGTACTTTCGGTAGACTTACCAGTGGATTCACTGCCCGATGTGGGTTCTTGGCGCGACAAACTAGCCAACGGTGTGAACCTATTAGCCCTGGCCGCCTTGATTTTGGTTGGTGTGGCGTTTGTGATCACCAACAATCGGCCAAAAATACTACGTCGAGTGGGTTTTTGGGCCATTGGCGCCGCCGCTTTCTGGTTGATCCTGGCGGTAGTTATCCCGGTCGCGGCACCAGTGTTTCTACCTGAGAGCGCCGCTTTAGTGGGCGGATTCTGGGGTGTAGCAGCGCAGGGTATGCGAATGCCCTCCATCGTTGCCGTCGCGGCTGGTGTGGTAGCTGTGGTGCTTTCTTTCATCTGGGGTGCCACGTCAAAACACCTGATAGGAGCGCGGCCAACTTCGGCGGCAACTCGCAATGCGAACCCTATTCCTGCCGTTCCCTATGCAACGTCATATCGACCTTCAGCCCCGGTGGCATCATCAGGACCAGTATCAGCGGCTCGCTATGGCCCGCCCACCGGCCAGCCGGTAGCACCCCGGCCGCCCGGCCCGCCAACACCCGATGCGACCCAGGTTTACCAAGGCCAAGGATTCACCCCGCCTTCACCCGCCGGGCTCCACACAACACCGCCATCGTCATCTGCTAGCCCGCCAACACCGCCAACACCGCCAGTCGCCCCGCCGAATGAGCACGGCTCCCAGTCGCGTTGGGTCGAAGGACAAGGTTACGTTGACGGGTAGTTGCCGTGCTGATGGTGACCCATGGTGTTGTGTTCACGTCGTAGCTGGTCGAAGGCGTACCCCTTTTACGGGGTTATTGCACTCCAAATTGACGATCACCGGCGTCGCCCAAACCAGGCACGATAAAACCGTCTTCATTTAGTTTTTCATCGATAGCAGCTGTGTAAATGGGTGCCGTAAACCCAGCCCCACGAAACTTATCGATTCCTTCGGGAGCTGCAAGCACACAAACAACAATCAACTCGGCTGGTTGGTGAGCCAAAATCTGTTCGCAGGTGTAAATAAGCGAACCGCCAGTAGCCAACATCGGGTCTAACACCAGCACCGGCGCCGACTGGTCGGAATCGGGAATGGTTGACATGTAAGCGTCTGGTTGCAAGGTGGTCTCGTCACGTCGCACACCAATAAATCCCACCGCGGCCTGAGGAAGCAGGGCTTGTGCCGCTCCCAACATGCCAAGGCCTGCCCGTAGCACTGGCACCAAAAGAGGTTGAGCGGCCAAACCCTTCGATGCGGCCACAGCGACCGGAGTCGGCACCGACGTTTCTATGGTGCGCAAATTACGTGTGGCCTCATACACCAAGAGGCTTGAAATTTCGTTTAGAGCTTGGCGAAATTGCGGTGCGCTCGATTCTTTGTGGCGCAAAGTGGCCAGGCGTTCTGCGACCAAGGGGTGGTTAACGACGTGAGTTTGCACCTAGTGATAATGGCACTTCGAGGGCCGGTAGCTCCATAAGTGGTCCAGCAGGCTAACCTTTTGCCTATGTCCTTGGCAGCTTATGAGGCTCACCTACCTTCCCTTTCAGGTCGTGTTCGGGCCGTAACTCCGGTTGATGAGGTGGGTCTAGTGGAACGGGCTGCCAGTTTTGCAACTCGCTCGATTAAGGCCGAATCTAAAGCCGCGGCCCTCGATCTTGTGGTGCGATGTATCGACCTAACCACTTTGGAAGGTACCGACACTCCCCAAAAAGTTCGTGCTTTGTGTGCCAAAGCGCTCCAGGGTGACCCTTTCTTGTCGCGAGTGCCTCCGGTGGCCGCAGTGTGTGTTTATCCGGCGTTGGTGGGCGTGGCCGCCACCGAGTTAGCCGGTAGCACGGTGAAGGTTGCCAGCGTGGCTGGAAGTTTTCCGGCTGGGCTTGGACCATTGTCGGTCCGCTTAGAAGAGATTCGCTTGGCGGTGGCCGAAGGTGCCGATGAGATTGATATTGTGCTCAACCGAGCGGCGTTCTTAGCAGGTGATTATGGTCGGGCTTTCGACGAAATAGTGGCTGCTAAAGAAGCGGCCGAATCGGCGCATCTGAAGGTCATATTAGAAACCGGTGAGTTGGGCTCGTATGACCAGATTCGTCGGGCTTCCATGCTGGCTATGAGTGCTGGCGCTGATTTTATTAAGACTTCCACTGGCAAGATTGGCACCAGCGCTACCCCTCCCACGGCGCTGTGTATGGCCGAGGCCATACGTGATCACGCTGAAGTCAGTGGCGAAATGATTGGCTTGAAGCTGGCAGGTGGCATCCGCAGCGCCAAGGCCGCCTGGCAATATCTAGTGTTAATTCAAGAAACCTTGGGTGCTGCCTGGCTCGACCCGAACTATCTCCGTTTCGGCGCTTCGAGCCTGTTAAATGACGTATTGATGCAAATGGCACGACAGGCCAGCGGGCGTTATCAGCGGCCTACCGATTTTTCGGCTGACTAGTCAGCTCATCTATGACAAGTCGATCACAGGAGCCCACCTATTTAACGATGACCACGCCTGAAGCTTCACACCCTGAGTTCAACCTGGAATATGCGGCCGCACCGGAATCCACACCGCCAGTCCCAATCGAAGAGGAAAATCGGCTCTACATCAACGGTGAATGGGTAGCCCCCAATAACGGTGAATGGTTCACCACCTATAACCCCGCTACCGCACAAGCCTTAGCGAGGGTGGCCCAAGGCAGTGAGGTCGATATCGATCGGGCCGTACTGGCGGCTACCAACGCCGCGGCGGAATGGGCAGCTTGGCCAGGTAGCGAGCGTGCCAAAGTGCTGTTCCGGGTGGCGCGGGTCTTAGCGGAACGTGCCCGAGAGTTTGCGGTGCTAGAAACGATGGATGGCGGTAAGCCGATCAAAGAGTCACGCGATTTTGATCTGCCACAAGCTTCGGCACATTTCTTTTATTATGCCGGTTGGGCCGACAAGCTGGTGTACGCCTTTGGAGGACAAAAACATCAGCCAAGAGGCGTTGTGGCCCAAATCATTCCTTGGAATTTTCCGTTGTTGATGGCCGCTTGGAAACTGGCCCCAGCGCTGGCTACTGGCAACACGGTGGTGTTGAAACCCGCTGAAACAACCTCATTGAGCGCTCTGGCACTGGTGAGAGTCTTGGAGGAAGCGGGAGTCCCGCCTGGTGTAGTCAATGTGGTTACGGGCCCCGGCGAAACCGGTGCCGCCCTGGTTAATCACCCCGGTGTGCAAAAAATTGCCTTTACTGGCTCGACCGCGGTCGGTAAAGAGATCCAACGAGCGACGGCGGCTCGCCCAGTTGGCCTAACCCTTGAACTTGGTGGAAAAGCCGCCAACATTGTGTTTGAAGACGCCGCTCTCGACCAAGCGGTGGAAGGCGTTATTAACGGAATTTTCTTTAACCAGGGTCACGTTTGCTCGGCCGGTTCACGGTTATTGGTGCAAGAATCAATCGCCGATCATTTTATAGAACGGCTTAAAGCCCGCATGGCCACGCTGCGAGTGGGTGACCCACTCGATAAGAACACCGATATTGGCGCTATCAACTCGCCCCAGCAGCTCGAAAAGATCAAAACGTTAGTCGCCGCGGGGGTTACCGAGGGTGCCGACCTTTACCAAAGCGAGGTTTCTCTACCCACCGAAGGTTGGTTCTATCCGCCCTCGATCTTTACTAATGTCGCCCTCTCGCACCGTGTTGCCCAAGAGGAAATCTTTGGACCGGTACTTAGCATTCTTACTTTTCGCACGGCCGAGGAAGCAATCGAGAAGGCTAACAACACTGCCTATGGTCTTTCTGCTGGTGTTTGGACGGAGAAAGGCTCACGTATTTTGTGGATGGCTGATCGTCTTCGTGCTGGCGTGGTTTGGGCCAATACCTTCAACCGTTTCGATCCCACCAGCCCGTTTGGCGGGGTGAAAGAAAGCGGCTTTGGCCGTGAAGGCGGCCGGGCGGGGCTAGCACCTTATGTGCAATTGGGTGCAATGTGGGGAGAGAGCTAGAGATGGCGGAGCAACGATTGAAGGTCAACAAGACCTACAAGCTGTTCATAAACGGAGCTTTTCCACGTTCCGAATCGGGTCGGGTTTATGAAGCTGGTGGGGTGAATGTGCCTTTGGCCAGTCGCAAAGACGTACGAGATGCTGTGGCTGCGGCACGTGGAGCGCAGCCCGCCTGGGCCAGCCGTAGCGCCTATAATCGAGCCCAAATTTTGTATCGAGTGGCTGAGATGTTGGAAGGCCGCCGAGACCAGTTCATCACCGAGCTTGAACAGTCGACCGACCGCACCATGGCCGCAGAAACCCAGGTGAACAACGCTGTTGACCGCTGGCTTTGGTACGCCGGGTGGGCCGACAAGTTCGCTCAGGTCGCTGGCGGAGCGAACCCAGTGGCAGGTCCTTATTTTAATCTTTCACTGCCTGAACCCGCCGGGTTAGTAACCGTGGTCGCCCCGAATGTTCCTAGTCTTTTGGGGCTGGTTTCGCGCGTGGCCCCGGCGGTTGTTTCGGGTAACACCGTGGTGGTGCTGGCAAGTGAAGAATCACCACTGCCCGCTTTGTCTTTAGCTGAAGTATTGGCCACCTCCGACTTTCCGCCTGGCGTGGTGAATATTCTGAGCGGACGCCAAAGCGAACTGGTGGAATGGCTTGCCTCGCATCGTGACGTGAACGTGGTCGACTTAGTGGGGGTACACGAAGCCGCTCTTCACGCTAAAGCTCGAGAGCTGGCGGCCGATGCAGTAACACAAGTAATCACCCATCAACCACAAGACAACGACTGGTTAGGTGGAACTAGTCAAAGTCTCGAGCTTATTTTGGCGTCCACTGAAATTAAGACCGTGTGGCATCCCAAAGGACGATAAGTAGTTTGATCTCCCAGTCTTCGCCCCACCCCAGCACCATTACCGTTGAACGCCATGCCTATGGTGTTCGGCTACTGGTGGCGGCAGTCTTAGCGGTGCTGGCCGTATTAGTGCCGCTGCTGCCAGCAGAGGCGTCTTCATCTGATGATTTGGCTGCCGCACAGGCCAAAGCCGATTCGTTAGCCCGCCAACTAATAGAGCTAGAAACCACTCTGGTCGGGCTTGAAGAGCGCATTGACGAGCTTGAAACTGAGGCCACGGCCACCGAGACGCAGATCGATGAAATGTCAGAAGCGGTTCGAGTGGTAATGGTCGAACGGTATATTAACGGCACCAATAAACCTTCGGTCGTGTCATCAGACCCTCTTGAAACGGCTCGTCTGGACACGTTGATGGGCGCTGCTCAAGACAAATCGAACCAACTCATTGCCGAGTTCCAGGCCTTGCATGAACGCCTAGACGACACTCGCCAAAATTTAGAGACCGAACAGCGTGATCATCAAGCAACCCAGGCCGAGCTACAAGAAAGCATCGCCGAGCTCGATGAAGAACTGGAACGTTTAGGGGAACTGGTTCGTCTTGATGAGGCTAAAGCTGCTCGCGAAGCGGCGGAAGCCGCCGCGGCTAAAGCCACCTCGACCAGTAACAACCAGGGTAGTTCGGCGGCACCGAAGCAACCTACAACACCCACACCAACGGTGAGCGATGCTAACAACCAGGCCCCAGCCGCCACCGTACCTCCAACCACGGCACCGGCACCGACAACCACCACGACTGTGCCAGCAACCACCACTACCACGGCACCTAAGCCCCCCGCATCAGGGGGTGGCTGGGTTTGTCCGGTGCGGCCTTCATCATTTGTGCCCGAGTCGTGGGCAGCACCTCGATCTGGAGGCCGCAGCCACAAAGGTATCGACCTCCACGCCGCAGCAGGGACCCCAACGGTGGCGCCGGTAAGTGGGCGAGTTGAGCATCGAAGCAACTCGTTGGGTGGTTTGGCGTGGCACCTCTATGGCGACGATGGCAATTATTACTACGGCGCACACCTAAGCGCTTACGGGGCTTCTGGCCAGGTGAGTGCAGGTGAGGTTATTGGATATGTGGGGGCCACGGGCAACGCCAATGGTATTAACCATCTTCATTTCGAATATCACCTGGGTGGCTACGGCAACGCAGTAAACCCATATTCGCTGCTGCGTGCCGCTTGCGGTTAAGTGGCCGAAGCCTTATTCCATAAGGGTGGCTGCCAACACTGCACCCAATTCCCAGGCGGCATCCATGGCTTCGTCGGTGGGTGGGGCCACTATTTCCAGTGGTTCTGCCACCAAATCCCAACCTAATCCTTTAGCAATGGTAGTAATGGAGCGTACGGCACCACTGGTTTCATTGTTGCCATAAACCCACAATCCGTAAGGTCTTTTCTGGGTGGCGTCTAGAACTTGATAGTAAAAGGTGTCAAAAGCGTGTTTTAGCGCTCCCGACATGTAGCCAAAATTGACCGGGGTCCCAAGTAGGTAACCATCGGCCGCCAACACGTCGCTTGCGGTTACCGATAAGGCCGGTTTAGTGGTGACCGAAACGCCGACAATTTGATCGTTAGTGGCACCTTCACGCACAGCTTCCAGCAGGTCTTGTAGCGGGGGTGATGCCGTGTGATGGATTATCAACAAATTAGGCACCGGCTCACAACCTCTAAATTTCGGTGGCGTCGTTCTTCTCGAGACCTTGGCCCGCGTCGAGATTTCGATTTGTCTCGCCGATATTTAGCTGATCTTGTTCACGTTCACGAATTGCTGCGAAACCCGGCAGCAGCACATTGTTGATCAGGTCGTATCGCTTTTCGAAGGGCCAAAAAGCGCTCTTAGCAGCGTTAATGTTGAACCACTCAATTTCGTTCCAACCGTAGTTAAACGCCTGCACCAGCTCGTGAAATTCGTGGCTTAGCGACGTATTACTCATCAAGCGGTTGTCGGTGTTTACAGTTACTCGAAACTTGAGGTCGGCCAGAAGTTTAATTGGGTGAAGTTCGATACTGGGGCAGATTCCGGTGTGCACGTTTGAGGTTGGGCACATTTCAAGTGGAATCCGCTTATCGCGGATAAAGGCCGCCAATCGACCCAATTGTGGTTCGCCGTTTTCGCCGATTGTGATGTCATCCACGATGCGAACGCCGTGACCAAGCCGGTCGGCGTTGCACCACTGCAATGCCTCCCAAATAGATGGCAAGCCAAAACCTTCCCCGGCGTGAATTGTGGTGTGGAAATTAGCCCGCTGCACTAGCTGAAAAGCATCCATGTGCCGCGAAGGTGGAAAACCGGCTTCGGGCCCTGCAATGTCGAAGCCACCCACGCCCGCATCGCGGTAACGGAGGGCCAGCTCTGCGATTTCTGTGGAATTGGCGGCCGTACGCATGGCCCCTAACAAAGTGACCACGGTAATGGGGTGCTTGGTGGATCCAGCTGCAAAGCCTGCCAGAACCGCCTCCACCACCTCATTAAGGTTTAACCGGCCTTCCAAGTGCAGCTCAGGTGCAAAGCGAACCTCAGCATAAACCACCCCGTCGGCGGCCAAGTCTTGAGCGGCCTCTTGCGCTACGCGAGCCAAAGCCTCGGGTGTTTGCATCAAGGCGGTGGTGTGGTGAAATGCTTCCAGATACTTATCAAGGTCGGTGCCTTCAGCGTTTTGGGTGAACCAAGTGGCTAAGTCATCGGCGTCATACGTTGGCAAGCCCCGATAATTAACTTCTTTCGCCAACTCAACAACAGTTTGAGGCCGTAGCCCACCATCAAGGTGGTCATGCAACAGCACTTTGGGTGCCATACGAATGGCTTCAAAGGTTGGGCTCAGAGTCACATGATTCCTTTCGACAGGATCGCCTTATTCATTGATAGAAAAGGGCTTTTCGTTTCAGTTCTGGTCAAAACCTCGAACCGGAAGGTTTGGCCGCTGCAACCAATTGTTTTCGGCGTAATGAGCAGCCTGGTCGATTACATGCAAGGTGTAGGCGTGACGAGAATTCGGTGAGCGGTTGGCCCCCGAAAGATGTGGCAACAACCCGTGCAGCACAATCAGCGTTCCGGCAGGCACGTCAAGAGGAACCAAACCGTCGAGCGTGTAGTCGTTTTCGTCTAGCACCACTAGTTCGGTGGAGTTGTCGTCGTGGCGAACAAAGCGTTTCTTAGCCGGTATATGGTGGCCACCCGGCAGCGCGTACATGCACCCGTTCTCTTCAGTAGCGTCTTCGAGCGCGAACCAAAAACCGATAACTGATACTGGTTCAGTCCACAAGAAAGTGTGATCGGTGTGGCAAACGACTTCGCCACCAATGTTGGGCTGTTTGAAGATATACATCGATTGCAGAACTGCCGGGTCGACCATGCCCAAGCCGGCGGCAATCGCACCTAAATCGGCCGAATGTGAAAATGGTTCAAAGACCGGGTCGAGGTCGTGCATCGCATGACCAATTTTGTTGATAGAAAGTGCTTTGGCCTGACGAAGCTGGCCGGTTTCGTCGAAGGCTTCTTCTTCAAAAAAGAACGAGATTTTGTCGGCAGAATCTAGGAAATATTCATCCGTGGTTTGAGCTTGATTCCGAGTCGAGAAAATTGAGGCAACATCAGTGGTGTCGGGGTCGAATCGGTTGACTAGTTGTGTGGCACGCTCTATTAGCGACTGGGTGGTCTCGGGTGAAACAAAGTTTTCGATTATCAGATAACCGTCGCGTTCAAATGAAGCTACTTGTTCGGCAGTTAAACTCATGCCCCCATGCTAGATGGGAACTACCTGTGCACGGTGTTTGGCGCACCATCGATGAGTAATGTCGATGACCCGACCTACAAGGTGAAGGGACGGGGCAAAAGCTCCCCGAGTTTGAAACTTCCTACCTGGTCAACCAGCACAAGCGCATCGGCAGGTAAAAGCTCATTCATAACCTGACGACAAGCGCCGCAGGGCATCAGCGTGGCGGGTTGATTCATATCGCCATCGACGCATGAAACGGCTAGCGCCACCAAGTTCTTTTGGCCCTGGGCAATCGCTGTGAAGAGGGCCGTACGCTCGGCACAATTCGAAAGTCCATAGCTGGCGTTCTCTACGTTGCACCCGCCGACCACCGTGCCATCGCGACAGAGCACGGCTGCTCCCACTCGAAATGATGAATAGGGGACATAAGCCTGTTTTGCCGCTTGGCGGGCCGCCACCAAGAGAGCATTGGTGTTAATACTTGGGTGCGGGTCAGACATTGTTCAAGAAATCTCGGCGATCACCAACGGTCGCATAGCAACCTGTTCTTTGCCAATATGCACTGCAGCGTCCAGGGCTGCTTTGGCACTCACAAAACGGGCAGGCTTGTCTGTATGAAGCTCGAAAAGTACGTCACCAATCTTAACTTCATCACCTACCTTGGCCTTCAAAACCACCCCTGCTACTGCTGAAACAGGGTCTTCCTTGCGGGCTCGACCGGCCCCTAGCCGCCAAGCAGCTACCCCCACATCACGGGCATTCAAGTGCTGTAGCACCCCTGAGGTTTGGGCAGTAATAGTTTCGACGTGGGGAGCTACGGGTAGAGCCGCATGGGGATTACCCCCTTGTGCCGCGATCATGGCTTCCCAAACTTCGTAAGCTTTTCCACTGGCTAGAACGTCGCGTGGATTCACATTGAGACCGGCTAGTGCCACCATTGCTTCGGCCAAGGCGACCGTTAACTCGACCACGTCCGGCGGACCACCGCCTTGTAGCACCTCAATAGATTCTTGAACTTCGAGGGCGTTGCCAGCGGTTAGGCCCAAGGGAACGTCCATGTTGGTCACCAACGCACGGGTTCGCACACCGTGGGCCTTGCCCAGCTCGACCATGGTTCGCGCCAACTCTATGGCGTCGGCTTCTTCTGCCATGAAAGCACCGAAACCGGTTTTTACATCCAGCACCAGCGATTCGGTACCCTCAGCGATTTTCTTGCTCATAATCGATGAGGCAATGAGAGGGATAGATTCCACCGTACCTGTAACATCGCGCAAGGCGTAAAGTTTGCGGTCGGCCGGTGCCAGCGTGGCGCTGGCCCCGGCGATCACAGCCCCAACTCGATTCAGAATTTCTACCAAATCGGGGTTTGAGAGGTGAGCTTGCCAGCCCGAAATCGACTCTAACTTGTCGAGCGTGCCGCCGGTATGGCCCAAGCCTCGGCCTGATAGTTGCGGCACCGCCGCACCACAAGCCGCCACCAACGGACACAGAATCAATGAGATCTTGTCGCCCACCCCGCCGGTTGAGTGCTTATCAACCGTGGGTCGTTTGACTGCCGAGAGGTCGAGGCGTTCACCCGAGCGGATCATGGCGTCGGTCCAGCGCGCTAGCTCAGATGAGCTCAAGCCCCGCCAAACAATGGCCATCAACAAGGCTGCTGCCTGCTCATCGGCCACTTCACCATTGGTGTAAGCATAAATGAACCAGTCGATGGCCTCATCGGCTAGCCGGTGACCGTCGCGCTTGTGGCGAATAATGTCAACAACATCAAAGGCTGTCATTAATGGGCCTCACCACGTCGATAGGGTTCGCCAACTTTGGCGGGTGGACGTAGCCGTTGAGTGGCAAAAGCCAGGACCAACAGTGTCACCACGTGCGGCGTGAAACTCGTGAACTGTGAGGGTACCTCTTCCGAGGTGAGATACCACAGGCCAAAGACTATGGCCGCTAAGAGTGAAAACAGACCTTGGCGCAATCGGCCTTCTAACAAGGCCTTGATCGCGAAAACTAATGCCACCATGGCCACCAAAAGTAATAAGGCGTGCACTGCTTTTGCGTTGCGAAGCTGTAAAGCGTCGGCGAATCCGAATAAGCCTGAACCGACCGCGGCGCCATAGGGTTTCCAGTTGCCGAAAATCATGGCCGCCAAACCGATAAAACCACGGCCGTTGGTCTGGCCTTCCCGGTAGATGTTAGAGGCCACCAATGACAGATACGCTCCACCTAAACCAGCGAAGGCGCCTGAAATCACAACCGCAACGTATTTCACCCGGTACACAGCGATGCCCAACGACTCGGCCGCCGTGGGGTTTTCACCGACCGAGCGAAGCCGCAATCCAAACCTGGTTTTCCAAAGGAGCCAGGTGGAAGCTGGAAATAGCACCATCGCTAAAACAGTTACCAGCGACAAGTTGGAGGTTAAACCTTGGAGAAGTCCGCCCACATCTGACACAAAAAACCAGTCTTGTCGGTCTAACCAACCTAAAATATTGGGTGATTTCCAACCGAGAAGCTCGCCGCCCGCGAAAAACGGCAGGTTCACCGTAGAAATTTTCTGCGTTATTTGAGGCGATTGAGTTGCGCCGCCACCGGTGCCAGCGGTGTAGGTAATTACTGACAAATATCGTGCCACCCCAAGACCTAAAATGTTGATGGCTACGCCTGAAATGATCTGGTCAACTCCGAATGACACGGTGGCAATGGCATGAATCAGCCCGCCGATGGCACCGCCCAAAATACCCAGAGCAATACCCTGCCAAGGGCCGAACTGCCAAGCGCCCCAAGCGCCAAACCAGGTGCCCAAAATCATCATGCCCTCTAGCCCAATATTGACTACCCCAGCCCGCTCGGAAAACACGCCCCCTAAGGCGGCCATTCCAAGAGGTACCGCCAGTCGCAGAGCTGCACCCGAGGTGCCGGGCGAGGTGAGTTGATGGGCGTCAGAGAGAACTCGGGTCAGCGACAGAAGCAAAATAGCGCCAATGGCATAGACGAAGGCTCGCTGCCGAGCGGGCATCTCCTGGAGGCGACGTAGGGGAGCGACGGCGCGCCTCGGTGTGACTGTTTCCGTAGTGCCTGATGGTAGAGAAGGTTCAGCCAAGCTCACGACGATGCTGCCTCCACGCCTGCCATTACTGGTTCCCGGCTAACAGCTTTTTCTTCTTGGATCTGTCGGTAGCGCCGCACTAGTTCGTAGGCGATTACCACCGATATCACAATGACGCCCTGCATGATCACCACAATCTCTTTTGGAATGTTGTGTAGATCCAAAATTTGTGACGAGCGGTCCATGAAACCAAAAAGCAGCGCTCCGAATGCAATGCCAACCGGGTGGTTTCGACCAAGCAAGGCCACCGCAATTCCCGTGAAACCGTATTGCTGGGGAAAGCCAGTGTCATAGCGGTACGGAGAAGAGCCAAGCAGGTACGCCATCCCAATCAAACCGGCCACCCCACCCGAGAGCAACAGTGTTTTTAGAATGGTGGCATTCGAATTAACGCCGGCAACTCGTGTGGCGATGGGGTTGTACCCGGTGGCTCGCAACTCGTAGCCGAAGCGAGTTTTATTAACTAACAAGTGATAGCCAATTCCTAGCAAAACGGCGATGATTAAGAAGCCATCTAGGTTGGAGCCTCGTCGGAGCTCCACACCAAAGAGCTCTACCAATCGGTTCAGGTTTGGGAAATGAGCCGAGGCCGGTAGCCGGTCAGTACCAAGGATGAGGCTAGTTCCACTGGTTTTACCTTGAAGTGGTCCGGTTAAGAGCCAGGCGGTGATACCAAATGAAATGGCGTTCATCATGATGGTGGCAATCACTTCGTGGACCCCACGAGTGATGCGTAGCACCGCGGGGATCAGCACCCACATCATGCCAACCACCACCGCAATCACCAAGATCGCGCCAACATGCAGCGGACCGGGTAGCGACAACTTGGCTCCTAACCCGGCAGAGACAACGGCAGCAATACGATATTGGCCCTCGACACCGATGTTGAAGAGACCCATTTTGAAACCAAGCGCTACGGCTAGTGCCGAAATATAAAGGGGGATGGCCCGGTTGACCGTGGAAACCAACGAGTCAGATTGAGTGCCGTAGCTCCACATTGAGCTGTACGCCTCGGCAGGGGAAACTCCTGCCAGCAACAAAAAAAGTGATGAGATGGCCAAAGCCAACACAATGGCCAAGGCAGGTGCCACCACTGCTACCGCGGCTCGCCTGATCATGAGGCTGGTCTTTCGTTTCTGACGCCAGTCATGTAAGAACCCAAAATTTCTGGCGTGACCTCGGCCGGGTCCAGCTCGGCCACAATGGCACCGCTATAGATCACCAACAATTTGTCGGATAGCCCCAAAAGTTCTTCCAGATCAGCCGAGATAAGCAGCACCGCTAGACCTTGGCTGCGTGCCACCCGGAGTTCTTCCCAGATCGCGGCCTGCGCGCCAACATCAATGCCGCGGGTGGGGTGTGCTGCTATCAGTAACGTTGGGTCAGCGCTCATTTCGCGACCCACAATCAGTTTCTGTTGGTTACCACCGGAAAGCGCGTAGGCGGCTACATCAACGCTCGGGGTACGCACATCGAAGGTGCGCACGATGTTCTCGGTACGTTCTTTGGCCCCCGCCGCATTGATCCACCAACCCTTTGAAAATGGTTCTTTGTGGTGGTGCCCAAGCATGGCGTTTTCCCACAGCGGTGCTTCTAGAAGCAGACCTTCACGATGGCGATCTTGCGGAATGTAGCCAATACCACGATGTCGGCGAGCCCGGGTGGAAAGCGCGGCGATCGATTCTCCTTCTAAGACGATGTCGCCGCCCACAATGGGTTCCAAGCCCAAAATGGCGCTGATTAGCTCGCTTTGGCCGTTGCCTTCAACCCCGGCAATCCCCACAATCTCACCGCTGTTCACCGTCATCGACACATCCTTGAGCAGCTGACGGCCATCTGGGGCAACCACGCGAATGTTATTAAGGGCGAGGCACTGGTGCTCGGTAACGGTGCTTTTGCCTCGTTCCGGGGTCGGCAGCTCGGCCCCCACCATCAATTCGGCCAGCTGGTGGGCGTTGACAGACGCTGCTGGCACCGAGGTGACCGTGGTACCCGCACGAATCACGGTCACGGTATTAGCAATGCTGAGCACCTCATCGAGTTTGTGGCTTATGAAGATGACGGTTACGCCCTCATCGACTAGAACTCGTAGGTTCTCGAAAAGTTCGGTTACTTCCTGGGGCACCAACACGGCCGTTGGTTCATCCAAAATCAGCACCCGGGCACCGCGATAGAGAACCTTCAAAATCTCTACTCGTTGACGGTCACCTACACCCAGAGTTTCTACCAAGGCGTTGGGGTTCAAGTTGAAACCATAGGTAGCTGCCAATTGACGGATTTTTTGGCGGGCTGCTTTGAGGTTTAAGACCGGTCCTCGGGTGGGTTCATCACCCAAGATAATGTTTTCGGCCACGGTGAAGTTGTCGGCCAACATGAAGTGTTGATGGACCATGCCAATGCCCGCTGCTATGGCATCGGTTGGTGAACGGAATCGTTGGGCGGTGCCGTCCACAAATATTTCACCCTCGTCTGGGGCCTGCATGCCATACAGGATTTTCATGAGGGTTGATTTACCAGCGCCGTTTTCACCGACGACGGCGTGTATCTCCCCTGGGGTTACAGCCAGGTTGACATTGTTATTGGCAATAACCCCGGGGAAGCGTTTAGTGATTCCCCGCAGCTCTACAGCATTAGTGGCTGCGGACACATCAAAACCTTAGCGGTTAGGGCGTTGACGGTACGGTGATGCTGCCATCAACAATTTTGGCTTTCAGCTCTTCTAGCTGATCGATGATATCGGTAATGAAATCACCTGACGTGGAATAGTCCACACCGCCATCTTCAAGGCTGTAAACCATAGTCCCACCAGAGTGGTCACCGTTGACAAAAGCCTCGATGGCGGCATAAACCGCCACGTCGACCTTCTTCAGCATCGAGGTCAGGATGCGCTCGTTCTGAGGAGCGTCAACCGTTAGATACTGGTCAGAGTCAACGCCGATCGCCCAAACATCGCCCAGGCTGTATGCAGCTTCGAAAAGTCCACCGCCAGAACCGCCAGCGGCGTGGTAGATCACATCGGCACCATCTTCAAACATCGAGCTGGCAATTTCACTGGCGCGAGCGGGGTCGTTGAAGCCACCGAAATCTGGAGGTTGGGTGATGTAGGTAACATCGATCTTGATGTCGGGGTTTACCTCACGGGCCCCGGCCACGAATCCTGCTTCAAACTTTTGAATCAGAGGCAACTCAACGCCACCGATGTAACCCACATGACCGGTTTCACTGGTGAGGGCAGCGGCGGCACCCACTAAGAACGAGCCTTCCTCTTCCGCAAAGAGCAGTGATTTTACGTTCGGCTCTTCGACGGCACCGTCGACTACGGCGAAAATGGTGTCAGGGTAATCCGGTGCGATGTCTTTGACAGTGTCTTCGAAAGCGAAACCAACGGCCACGATATAGTCGTAGCCCTCGTCGGCCAGTAGACGCAGCAGCTCGGCGCGGTCTTCGCCGCCTGCTTTCGGCTCGAGGTCTTTAGCTTCGATCCCGAAGTCGGCTTCGGCTTTCGCCAACCCGGCATAGGCAGCGTCGTTGAAGGAGAGGTCACCACGACCGCCCACGTCGTAGACCATGCCTACTCGAATGTCGGAGCCGTCGGCCTTGTCGTCGCCGTTGCTATCGCCGCTGCCTGCGGTAGTGCTGGTGTTGTCGTTAGACGACTTGTCGTCGTCACTGCTACAAGCCGCGGCTACCAAACCAAAAATGGCTAGTAGCGCTATTAGCAGGCGTACTCCCTTTAGGTGTCTGCGCACGCAGTTCCTCCTTGGACGTGGAATGCCCCACCGTGGGGCGTTATCGCATCGCGACTGGCGCGATGAGAGCTTAGGGGATTGGGCGGCCCTCTGGCGGCGGTTGCGATTCACGCTTGCGGTTGTTCGCGTGCTGGAAAGAACAAGACGCGACTCTAAAGTGCCAGGGCATTCGGCCTGCTACCTCAAAGGATTATGATTGGTAAGAAGCTTTAGCCGCGACCGGTATTGGGCTTGCGGCCGTGGTTTGCCTTCTTGCGTCGGGCGTTCACTTTGCGCTTAGAAGTCTTCTTTGACATAGGCGCTAGATGGTAGCGCCGCTTAGGTGGATTACACCACTTCCGCTTTAAGAACCGGCCAAAGTTAGGGCCGTGACGCAGCGCAACTAGTGTGGTGGCAATGGAACGTTTCGGCTTTGTGGGTTTGCCCAACGCTGGTAAATCATCGCTATATAACGCTTTAGCTGGGGGTGGGGCGTTAGCAGCACCTTACGCTTTTGCCACTACCGATCCCAACGTGGGAGTAGCCAAAGTTTTTGATGATCGCCTTTTGGCGCTTGCCAGAATGAGCAATACCAAAACCATTGTGCATGCCAGTGTGCAGTTCACCGATATTGGCGGGTTGGTGGAAGGTGCTAGCAAAGGTGAGGGCTTAGGCAACCGTTTTCTAGGCGGAATCCGCGAGTCGGATGCCATTGTGTATGTGCTGCGAGCCTTCAGCGACCCCGATGTACCCGGGCCTGCCGATCCGCTTGAACATTTGCGGATTGTGGAAATTGAGCTGACCCTGGCCGACCTGGAAACGGTCGAGAACCAGATTGTGAAACGCCGTAAAGCTGCCCGTGCTGATAAGAGTTTGGTAGAAGAAGTAGAAGCGCTGGAAGCGGCCCTGGTGGTGTTAGAAGAAGGCACCCCGATCTATCGAAGTGATCTTTCGGCTGCCCACCGTGAAGCGTTACGACCGTGGTTTCTCTTGACCAATAAACCCGTGCTGGCGGTGGTGAATGTTGATGAGGAAGCCCTCGATGATGTTGAGGAGATTGTGGCACCGATCCGAGCCGAGTTGGGCGACCGCGCCGAAGTGATTGGGGCTTGCGTCCAGCTGGAAGCGGAAGCAGCGTTGCTTGACGCCGAAGAACGCCAAGAGATGCTTGATGCCTATGGTTTGGGCGAGGGTGCGTTGCCACGTTTTGTGCGGGCGGCATATCACGCCTTGGGTTTGCGTACCTTCTTTACTACCGGCGAAAAGGAGACCCGCGCCTGGACGTTCCGGGCAGGATCGAAAGCTCCGCAGGCGGCTGGGGTTATTCATACCGACTTTGAACGAGGTTTCATTCGGGCGGAAGTGATCGCTTCGGATGAACTTCTAGAGTTGGGTTCATGGTCTAAAGCCCGTGAAGCTGGCAAGCTTCGCGTGGAAGGCAAAGACTATGAGGTCCAAGACGGCGATGTGCTGGAGATCCGCTTTAACGTGTGACCCCTCGGTCGATCGGGTCGTGGCGGCATGTGATGCGGAGAGCTGCCAAGAGGTTTATGCCTAATATAATCGCCATAATGGTATGTTGAGCTTAGCGTCATCGTCATAAAGGGGAAGATGGTCTATGGCTGGCTACCGTATCGACGAGCAGATGAACGCCTTCGGCACGCATGTGCGGGGGTGGCGTATGGTCCTGGGTCTGACGGCGCAGCAGGTGTCCGAGCGAGCGGGCATCACCCGCGACACCCTCCGTAAGATTGAGTCCGGCGACCCAGGTGTGGGCTTTGGTAACGTAGCCCAGGTCTTGCGTGCTTTGGGCCTGCTCGACCAGACCGTCCACGCTATTGATCCGCTTGAGAGTGACATTGGTCGACTGCGGGCGGGTCGCCTAGCCAAGAAGCGTGCCCGATAACCATCTGCGAAACCACGGCTTCCTTGCCGACACGGGTTCATGGACTCTTAGCCCTGCCTTCGACGTCAACCCGAACCCTGACCCATGGACAAATGTCGCTTCAGTTTCTAAGGTCGTATCTTTTGTGGTGTGGAGCGATTTTTGGTGAAACGGTGAACGGCGATGTCTTGGCTGGTACGTGATGAAGAGGTTCTGTCGTCGCTCGAGGTCGCCCAAAATTTCCGCGCCCGTTTTAAAGGCTTGTTAGGCCGGCGAGGAATCCGCGGTGCTATTTGGATACATCCATGCCGTTCGGTCCACACCTTTGGTATGCGCTTTAGTATTGACGTCGCATTTCTCGATGCTGATCAGGTGGTGATTCGTGTACTGCAAATGCGGCCTAACCGCCTCTCCCGTCCCTATTGGAAAGCTCGCTCGGTGGTAGAGGCCGAAGCAGGAACCTTCGCCTCGTGGGAGCTAGCCGTAGGCGATGAGCTCGAGATTCGCCGATGAGTGATGGCCGTCTAGTTTTGGTCGGAACCCCGATTGGCAATGTGGGTGACATGAGCCCGCGAGCCATCGAGGTGCTGAACGCGGTGGATCTGATTGCCGCCGAAGACACCCGCCACAGTGGCCGACTGTTCAAAACCGTGGGTGTCGCTGCCAAAGAGCTGCAAAGCCTGAATGAGCACAACGAAACCGAACGTATCCCCGCATTTTTGGAGCGGCTTAGTAGAGGCCAAAAGATTGCCCTAGTGAGCGATGCTGGCATGCCAGGAATTTCTGACCCGGGCGAGAGGCTGGTGGCAGCGGTCGCTCAAGCCGGGTACACCGTTGAGGTGGTGCCAGGCCCAACCGCTGCGGTGACGGCGCTAGTCGCCAGTGGTTTAGACGCTGGTCGCTTTGTGTTTGAAGGGTTTTTACCCCGCAAAGGCAAGGTTCGCGCCGAGCGGCTGGAAGCTTTGACCACTGAAGAGCGCACGATAATTCTCTATGAATCTCCTCATCGGGTGGCGCAAACGATTGCCGATCTAGTGGCCACGTTTGGACCGCAGCGCCAAGTATCAATCTCCCGTGAACTGACCAAGCTTTATGACGAAACTTGGCGGGGCACATTGGGTGAGGCCGTGGAACACCTCTACAGCGTTGCGCCTCGTGGAGAATATGTATTGGTGGTAGCGGGCGCTCTTCCCAAAGCGCCCGCCACTTCAGATGAAATCGATGCATCTTTGAAGTCACGGCTAGACGCCGGGCTTTCCAAACGTGACGCTGCTAATGAGGTCGCCAAAGAGCTGAAGGTCTCGAAACGTGAGGTCTACAGTCGAGCTCTTTCGCTGTGACCGAGTGATAGTCGGCGTCTCATGCAAGCCTTCAATAAAGCGCGCGCTTGGTGCTTCGTCTTTTCGTAGCTGGCTTTGTTGCGCCAAAGTGGTAGGCCATGGCCGAGGCCGCTAATCCCACCGCATCGGGTGGCACAACAGAATCTGGGCCCAGCCGATCAGCTTTGGTGCGTTCTAGCGCCGTAGTGGCGGTAGGCACGTCGCTCTCGCGCATTACTGGTTTGTTGCGAGTCGTGGCGCTTCTTTATGCCTTAGGACAAACCCGGCTTACTGACGCCTTCACCATCGCCAACACTCTGCCTAATCTCACCTACGAACTGCTGCTTGGCGGAATTCTTTCGGCCACTTTGGTGCCGGTTTTCACCGAGCGCACCGAAGAAGAAGACGGTGGCACTTCGGCCGTGATCTCGGTGACAGCGGCTGCTTTGGTGGTGGTGACGGCTATCGGAATTATTGCCGCGCCGTGGGTCATAAATATTTTTGCTGGTTTCATTTCGAACCCTGAACCAGGCGAAGTAGAGGCCTATCGCCAGGTGGGTACCACCTTGTTGCGCTTCCTCATGCCACAGGTGCTGTTCTACGGACTTATAACCGTAATTACGGCATTGTTGCACTCTCGACGCTCTTTCGCGGCCCCCGCCTATGCCCCGGTTTTCAACAACCTGGTTGTTTCAGGATTGTTGTTCGCTTTGCCCACCGTTGTGGGCCACAGCATGAAGGGTGAAGGTGCCTTATTCGAGGCCGTGACCAACGGCCGCGTAACACTAATTCTGGGTGCTGGGGCCACCGTCGGGGTAGCAGCAATGGCGCTATCGCTGTTGCCCTCGCTGGCCCGCCAGAGCGTGCCCATTCGACTCAACCTTGATTGGCGGCACCCGGCAGTAACAACCGTGCTTCGCCTTTCGGGCTGGACGGTGGGCTATGTTGCTGCCAACCAAGTTGCCCTATACATCGTGTTGGGCTTGGCTACTGCCCAAATCGGGGGTGATGTAACCGCCTACAACGTGGCTTTCACGTTCTTTCAGCTTCCCCATGGGCTGTTCGCAGTTTCGATAATGACCACCTTTATGCCCGAGCTTACGATCGCAGCCCAACGCCAAGACGCCGAAGCGTTCCGCGAGCGTTTCAACCTGGGCTTGCGGTTGATGGCCCTGGTAATTTTGCCAGCCTCGGCTGGTTACACCGCCTTAGCACCTCAGATTGTGGCACTATTGCCCTTGGGTGACACCTCAGCGGCCACCACCGCCAAGGTGCTGGCTGCGTTTTCGGTTGGTCTCATCGGGTTTTCCGTTTACCTCTATGGTTTGCGTGCCTTTTATGCGCGTAAAGACACCAAACGTCCTTTCTACCTAAACCTGGTTGAAAATGGCCTGAACGTGGTACTGGCGATTCCTTTGGTGGCTTTGGCCGGGGTTGCGGGGCTGGCAGGTGCCTATTCGTTGGCTTATCTAATTGGTGGTTCGCTCACTCTTTGGACGCTAAGTCGCCGGGTGGGTGGATTGAACCTTGGTGAAGACGCCTGGCCCTTGTTGAAGATGCTGGCCGCGGCGGTTGCTTGTGGGGTTGCGGCCTGGCTGAGCGCTGAGATGATTGGTGGCACGGTGCTGCGGCAGGTCGTGGTGGCGGTGCCAGTTGGTGGTGCTGTTTATGCCATTGGTTTGCTGTTGCTAGGGGTAGAAGAAGTTGACAGCGCGCGCCAAATCGTCCTCGGTCGTTTCCGCTCTCGTCGAATGTGAGGGCGCGTCCGGCGTAGGCTAGAAGGCGTGTCAGATCGTTTCTTTGTTACTACGCCGATTTATTACGTTAACGATGCCCCTCACATCGGTCATGCTTACACCACCACCATTGCCGATTCGTTGGCGCGTTGGAACCGTCTTTTAGGCAAAGAGGTCTTTTTCTTAACCGGTACCGATGAGCACGGCCTAAAGGTGCAGCGCTCCGCCGAAGAAGCTGGTGTCACACCGCAGGAACAAGCTGACCACAACTCAGCTCGTTTTCGTGAGGTTTGGGATTCGCTAGGTATCAGCTATGACGATTTCATTCGGACCAGCGAGCCACGCCACCATAAGGCCGTCCAGGCGCTAATGCAGGCCGCCTACGACAATGGCTACATCGAAAAAGGTTTGTACGAAGGCCTTTATTGTGTGGCTTGTGAGGCCTACTACGACGATGACGACCTAGTCGATGGCAATTGCCCCATCCACAACCGGCCCGTCGAATTCTTTAGCGAGGAGAACTATTTCTTCAAGCTCTCGGCCTTCCAAGAACGCTTAGAAGAATGGCTCACCTCGTCTCAAAACGCTGTGATTCCCGATGGGAAACGAGCCGAAGCCTTGGGCTTGGTGCGACAAGGGCTGCGCGACGTTTCGGTAACACGTACTTCTATTGATTGGGGCATTCCGGTGCCTTGGGCTTCAGGCCACGTGTTCTATGTGTGGTATGACGCGCTTATCAACTATGCCACCGCCGTTGGTTACGGCGACGACGACGAGAAATTTGCGAAATGGTGGCCGCACACACTCCACCTCTTGGCCAAAGATATCTTGCGATTCCACTGTGTTTATTGGCCCGCCATGTTGATGGCGGCTGGGATTGAACCACTCCCACACTTTGCGGTTCACGGTTTCTTGCTTTTGGGTGGCGAGAAGCTTTCCAAAACTGTGCATGGACCGGCACGTTTAACCGACATAGCTCCTTCTCGTTTGGTGGAAGAGTTCGGTGTTGACGGTTTTCGCTATCACCTCTTACGCGATACGCCTTTTGGACCTGACGGAGATTTCTCTCATGAACGCATGGTGGCCCGATACAACGCCGATCTGGCCAACAACCTAGGAAACCTGTTGTCCAGGGTCACCAAAGTGGTGCAAACCAAATGCCAAGGTGTGGGCCCAGCCCCCGACCCGGCAAGTCCTTTAGCCGCAGTGGTGGCCGCGGCTTACGTTGACGCTGAACGTGCTTGGGCGAACGTTGCGCCGTCGGTAGCGCTAGAAGCAACGTGGCGCATTGTGCACGAAACCAATGCCTACCTAGAAGCCAACGAACCTTGGAAAGCCGAACCCGGACCCGAGGTGGAAGCCGTATTGGGTAATGCGCTCGAAGCGCTTCGGGTAGTGGCCATCATGGCAACTCCGGCAATTCCAACAACTTCGGCTGCTATTTGGCAACGCATTGGCTTAACCGGCACGCCCGAGATGCAAACACTGCCAGCAGCAGCAACCTGGGGTCAGTATCCCGGAGGTCTTACATTACAAACCGGTGACGGTCTCTTCCCCCGTATCAAACCAAACGAGTAGCAGCGAATAGCTATGCGCTGGATTGACAACCATTGCCACCTAGACGTTGAGACGGCCGATCAGGCCATCGCCGAGGCCCGAGCCGTTGGTGTAGAAACTTTGATCAACGTGGGCACCGATGTCACCAACACACGTCTCGCTATCACTGTCGCCGAGCGCTTCGATTCGGTTTGGGCTACCGCTGGGGTGCACCCCCACGACGCTGATGGAGGCATTGATGGTCTTGCCGAGCTGACACAACACGAGCGAGTGGTGGCGGTAGGCGAGTGCGGACTCGACTTTCACTACAACTATTCCGAGCGCACTGCACAAAAAAAAGTATTTGCCGCCCAGATTCAGTTGGCGCACGAAAGTGGCCTTACGCTGGTCGTACACACCCGGGAAGCGTGGGATGACACCTTCGACATTCTGGTTGGTGAAGGTGTGCCGCCACGTACCATCATGCACTGTTTCACCGGCGGCGTTGCCGAGGCAGAACGATCGCTGGCACTCGGGGCCTATCTTTCTTTCAGCGGGATTGTGTCGTTCAAGAATGCCCATGATGTTAGAGAGGCGGCAGCGCTATGCCCGGCTGACCGCTACCTGGTGGAAACCGACGCACCTTATCTGGCGCCAGTGCCGCACCGAGGTAAACCGAACAAACCAATGCTGTTACCAGCGGTGGGTGAGGCCTTGGCGCAAGCCCGTGGAACCACCGCTTCGGTCGTCGCAAAAGAGACGTATGCTAACACCTTGGCGGCCTACAGGTTGGATGATCTGAAAGTCACATGAGGTTGCAATTTGGTTACGGCCGTATCTAAGGTTGCACCGTTTACTTTCGCAAGCTCGTTAGCTTGTTGTGACGTATCCGCCTAGGTAAGGGTTCTCTACTGAATCAATCTACCCAGACCTCCGGGTCTGTATCGGTTAGCGCCGATCGCAAAACTCGCCACGGTTTCTTTGTGACAAAGCACGAAGGGGCGTCAAAACGTAGTGCTAAGCAAATAGCGCTGACCATGGTGGGTACCGTGCTCGTAGCTCCGATGTTGTGGTTCAACATCAGCTCAGGTGGCAATCAGGCACAAGCCGAGTCGAATTCTTACCGCCAAGTTGGCACCGCCACCGCAGCGCTAAGTGCTGAATTGCCGGGCCGTGCCATTGGTACTTTGTCAAGCGATGAGGTGGCACCGCCACTGTTGCTCTCCACGTTGTCTAACGGCGAAGAGCTGCGTTCTTTGGCTATCGAAGCGCGAATCGAGGCTGAGCGGCAACAAGCCGAGCTAGAAGCGGCCCAGGCTGCAGCGGCCGCCACCACCACGACGACGGTGCCGCCTCCGCCTCCGACTACAACCACTACAGCGCCGCCACCGCCGCCACCAGCGCCTAACCCTGCTGGTCCTAGCGCAGCGCAGTGGGCCGCGCTCAGAAACTGTGAGTCAGGTGGCAACTACGGTGCAATTAACCCCTCAGGTCTTTACACGGGGGCCTACCAATTTCACCAAGCCACTTGGGACGAAGTTGCTCGTTCCGCTGGCCGTGGAGATTTGGTCGGCGTGCGACCGGATCAAGCCGACCCAGCTAGCCAAGACCATCTAGCCCAAGTGCTCTACGGGCAGCGCGGCTCGTCACCATGGCCGGTGTGCGGTCGCCATCTTCGCTAGCGAACCTCATTAGCTCGGTTTCGAAGCGGTGACCTTGTCACGCAGCGATGTTAAGAACTTGTTGGCACAACATGGCCTAAGCCCCAGTCGGGCTTTGGGTCAAAACTTTGTGGTCGACCCCAATACCGTTCGCCGTATTGCCAAGCTGGCTGGCGTGTCGAGCGGTGACCATGTACTTGAAATTGGCGCTGGTTTGGGTTCCCTCACCCTGGCACTAATTGAGACGGGTGCCACCGTAAAAGCGGTTGAACTCGATCGGTACCTCTTACCTGTTCTGCGAGACCAGGTGGAACCGTTGGGCGTGGTGGTCGTTGAGGGCGACGCCATGGAGCTTGACTGGCCCGAGGTGCTAGCCGACAGTGATGAGTGGACTTTGGTGGCAAATCTGCCCTACAACGTCTCTACCCCCTTGGTGTTGACCCTGTTAGACAACGTGCCGCAGATCAAACGCATGTTGGTGATGGTGCAACTTGAGTCGGGTGAGCGCTTGGTGGCAGAAAAAGGTAGCAAGGCCTATGGCATCCCTTCGGTGAAGGTGGCGTATTGGGCTTCGGCCAAATTGGTAGGCAAGGTGCCGCCCAGTGTGTTTGTGCCCCGCCCTAAAGTCGATTCAGCCCTGGTAGAGATTGTTCGACGAGAACAGCCTGCCACCACGGCTGATCCCGAACGCCTCTTTGCGTTGGTTCGCGCCGGTTTTGCCCACCGCCGAAAAATGCTGCGAGGAGCGCTGGGCGACCTGGTGAAGCTCGAAGATTTTGAGAAGGCTGAGGTTTCGCCCCAAGCCCGCGCCGAAGAGCTGAGCGTTGAAGATTGGGGCCGATTAGCCGGGCTGATTAGCCGAGACCAGAACGAATGACTGACTTCGTGCCCCAGAAACTTTCAGCGTGGGCCAAACTCACCGTTTCTTTGCATATCACCGGGATTCGCAACGATGGTTACCATTTCATCGAAGCGGAAATGGTAACCATCGACCTGCACGACCAGCTGTTGGTGGGCCCTGGTGACACTCTGGTGGTTCACGAAACGACCGGGCTGTCTGTCTCTAGTGACGACGACAACCTTGTGCGGCGGGCCCTAGCTCTGGTGGGGCGTCAAGCACACGTTGAATTGTACAAATCTATTCCCGCGGGCGCAGGATTAGGCGGCGGGTCGGCCGACGCCGCAGCCATTCTTCGCTGGGCCGAGTTTAGGGATTTGGAGGCGGCTGCCACCCTAGGTGCCGACGTGCCGTTTTGTATGGTTGGTGGTCGTGCACAGGTAAGCGGGGTGGGCGAGACAATTAAGCCCTTACCGTTTGAAGAGCGTGTCTACACTCTGCTGATACCACCCTTTGGCTGTTCCACCCCAGCCGTTTACGCCGCCTGGGATGCCCTTGGGGGCCCTACCGGTGCCACTAATGACCTTGAGGCTGCGGCACTGCATGTAGAGCCGCGCTTGGCGCATTGGCGTAACCAGCTTCGAGACGCGACAGGTAAAACTCCGGTCTTGGCGGGTAGCGGTTCGACGTGGTTCGTCGAAGGGGCTTACCCCGGAGACGGACGCGTTGTGGTACGTACGGTGCAGCCCTAGCTAGGCCGGGGCCCCACCGCACGTAGCCGGTTGATTATTTGCCTTTAGCTCGACGCTGGAAGCGGGTGCGCTTCAACATCTTGCGGTGCTTCTTCTTACGCATGCGCTTGCGGCGCTTCTTAATAAGCGATCCCATGAGGGAAGAAACGGTAGTGCCAGATGGTGCCAATGGGAAATCGTGGGCTATTCTCTTTCTTCCGGTCGCGGGTAGTTCAACTGGCAGAACGCCTGACTTTGGATCAGGAGGTTGGAGGTTCGAGCCCTCCCCCGCGAGCGACCTAGCAACCCGAAGTGCAGGGTATTAATACCTAAGGGCCAGGTTTTCCCATGTCGCAGAGGCATTTATCAGCTGTCATTCTGGCTGCCGGTGAAGGTTCCCGAATGAAGTCGGACCGCCCCAAACCGCTGCACATGCTTTGTGGCAAACCCATGTTGTCGTATGTGGTTGAAGCGTTGGAACAAGCTTCACCTACAAAAATTGTGGTGGTGGTTGGCCATGGTGCCGAACAGGTGACCGCCAAGTTAGCCACCACGACCGCCGCCAGTCCGCTCAACTTCGTGCTGCAGGAGTCTCAAAATGGTACTGGTGATGCCGTAAATGTGGGTCTAAGTGCTTTTGCCAACGATTTAGGCGACGATCAGGCAGATCTCTTGGTTCTTCCGGGAGATACCCCATTGCTGCGTGCTGAAACGATGGCGGAATTGGTGCACGCACATCGCTCGAGTGGAGCGGCCGCCACGGTGCTTACCGCGGTCATGGACGACCCCACTGGCTATGGGCGGATGGTAAGGGGACGCGACCAAAGCATTCTTCGTATTGTGGAAGAGCGCGATGCCACCAATGACGAACGCCAAATAAATGAAATCAACACCGGTATTTTCTGCTTTCAGCGTGCGTTGTTAGCACCGGCTTTGCGGCGGCTTACGCCCGACAACGCCCAAGGTGAGTATTACCTAACTGATGTGGTTGAGGTGTTGGCCGAAGCGGGTTATCAGGTGGGTTCTTATGCCGCCCCGGAAGCCTATGAAACCCAAGGGGTGAATGACCGCCTCCAGTTGGCTCAAGCTGAAGCGGCCCTGCGTCGACGCACCAACGAGTTTTGGCTGCGCCAAGGGGTAACCATGGTTGACCCAGCTACCACCTATCTCGATACCACCGTGCGGCTAAGTAGCGACGTCACTTTGTTTCCAGGTGTGTTGCTACAAGGCGACACGGTGGTAGGGCCCAACACCCAAATAGGTGCCAACTCACACTTGATCGATTGTGAGATCGACCGTGACGTGACCCTCGATCAAACCGTTGGCAACGGCGCGGTTGTTGAAGCTGGCGCTGTGGTAGGCCCGTTTGCCTATTTAGGCCCCGGTTCGCGTGTGGCTTTCGGCCAGCACACCGGCGCGTTCTACACTTCCCCCTAGGCAATGCAAGCAATGGTCGTTGAACATGATGCGACCACTAAGGAACTGATCGCACATGGAACTGGTCACTAAGAAGAAGCTGGCGCTTATCGCTGGCCGATCGAACGTGGCATTGGCGGAAGAAGTGGCTGGGCAGCTTGGTGTTCCGCTGCTAGATGCGAACTTGGCTGCTTTTGCTAATGGTGAGTTGCACTGCCGTTTGGATGCCTCGGTTCGTGGTGCCGATGTGTTCATCATGCAAAGCCACGTTTCAACTTCCGAGGCGTCGGTTAATGATTCGATTATGGAACAGCTGATTGTGGTTGACGCTGCCAAGCGGGCCTCGGCCAAACGGATCACGGCGGTTATGCCTTTTTTTGGTTACGCCCGCCAAGACCGCAAATCAGAAGGTCGCGAACCCATCACGGCTCGGTTGATCGCTGATCTGTTTCTTGCGGCTGGGGCCCAACGGCTGATGTCAGTGGATTTGCACTCGGGGCAAATCCAGGGATTTTTCTCAGGCCCTGTAGACCATCTAACGGCTATGCCGGTGTTGGTTGACTACATGCGTCACTTAGGGGACGACTTGGTGATCGTGTCGCCAGATGCTGGCCGAGTGAAGGTAGCCGAGCGATATTCGAATCAGTTGCACGCCGATTTGGCGACCATCCACAAACGTCGTCTTAAAGGTGTAAAAAACCAGGTTGAGGCGCTTGATGTGATGGGCGATGTGGATGGCCGCACCTGTGTCTTGATCGATGACATGATCGATACTGCGGGCACAATTGTGGCGGCCGCCGAACAGCTAAAAGCCCGTGGCGCGGCGCGCATTATGGCCGCCACGACCCACGGTGTACTTTCCCCACCCGCTATTGAACGGCTCAATGCCTCTTGCATCGAACGGGTGGTGATTACCAATACCTTGCCCTTGCCCCCCGAAAAAAGAAGCCCTAAAATTGAGGTCTTGTCGATCGCAAGTGTGATCGCCGATACCATTGACGCAGTCTTCGAAGACGCCTCAGTAAGCGAGATCTTCGGCGGACAAAACCAAACCTAGTTTTAAGCGACCATTTCGCTCATTTGGTGCTTTTTCACCGTTCCGGCGTAAGATGGTCGACTGCTTAGTGCCGATCGGCACCAGTATTTCTTCTCAACCTGTCGCCAGGAGCATTACCCACTATGGACGTTACTCTTTCGGCCGCTGTCGGTCGCACCACCGGGTCTCGGTCGTCACGCCGACTTCGCCGCGAAGGCAAAGTGCCGGGTGTGCTTTATGGCTTGGGCAAAGACGACGTATCGGTAGCGGTTGAATACCGTGCCCTGCGTCAAGCTCTAACCACCGATGCCGGTTTAAACGCTCTTATCACCATGTCGGTTGATGGCAACAACGAACTGTGCATCGTGCGTGATCTACAGCGTCACCCAGTTCGCAACGAAGTCATCCACGTCGATTTCGTACGGGTCGATGCACACGCCGAAATTCAGATCGATGTGCCAGTGGTGCTCGAAGGTGAACCTCGTAAAGTCCTATCTGAACAAGGTGTGGTCGACCAGGTTCTCTATCATTTGGCGGTATATGCCAAGGCTGACGCCATTCCCAACGAGCTTGTCGTTGATATTTCCGAACTGGAAATTGGCGAAACTATTATCGTGGCTGATGTGAGCTTGCCGGTTGGTGCTCGTACTGAAGTTGATCCTGAAGAAGTTGTGGTAACAGCTTCTATAACTCGGGCCGAAGTTGAAGTGACCGAGGATGAGGAAACTGACGAAGAGGCACCAGCTGAGGAAGCCGCTAGCGACGAGGAATAAGCTCGTTCTCCGTGGGCGCACTTGGTGCTGCCTTTGGTGCTAGCCAGAGGCGCGGTACCCCAATCGACCTCTTAGTGGTCGGTCTTGGCAACCCCGGATCACAATTTGTCGGCACCC
This sequence comes from Acidimicrobiia bacterium, assembly GCA_041676705.1. Taxonomy (NCBI): domain Bacteria; kingdom Bacillati; phylum Actinomycetota; class Acidimicrobiia; species Acidimicrobiia bacterium. The sequence goes on along the minus strand of JBAYRL010000002.1, from coordinate 33,359 downwards.
GCCATAACGTGGGTGCCGAAGTAGCACAAGTTTTTGCCGAACGTCATGGCGGACGTTTGAAGCTAGGACGAGAACTGGCTCTAGTGGACGAGCTACGAATCGGTTCCAAACGGGTGGCTGTTGCCTGTCCTCAAACTTATATGAACAAATCGGGCGATTCAGTGGGCCGTTTGGTACGCCGTTACGGGGTTAGCCAAGCTGAAGCGCTTGTGGTGGTGCATGATGAGCTTGATCTGCCGGTTGGCCAGTTCAAGTTGAAGTTGGGCGGTGGGTTGGCTGGCAATAACGGTTTGCGGTCGATCAAGGAGCATCTGAAAACCGATCAATTCGCGAGAATTCGAATTGGGATCGGAAGGCCACCATCAGCCCAAAGCGGTGCCGACTATGTTTTGCGGGCGCCGTCCAAAGCAGAACGTGAAGAGCTGAACATCGTGGTGGAAGAAGCCGCTGACGCTATTGAGATGATGTTGGAGCAAGGTTTCGCTCCAACCATGAATCGTTATAACACTCGCAAAAAGCGCACTTGAACCGAAGTAACCCATGGCGTTAGAACCACTCTTACCTCTACTGCGAGATGAACCGGCGCTGCTTGGAGTGCTGGGCCGTGCCAATGCTTTCTTGGCGATGTCCGAACCGGCACGAGCCTTCACCGTGGCTGGTCTGGCCACTGTTTCTAGCCGAGCCCCAATTGTAGTTTGTGTGCCAAGTAGTGGTGACGCCGACCGGCTAAGTGCCGACTTGTCAACCTTCTTGGGCCCTAGCGAGGTGGCGGTTTTCCCGGCTTGGGAAACACTGCCATTTGAACGGGTTAGCCCGAGTGTGGAAACCATGGGCCAACGCATGTCGGTGCTGTGGCACCTACAAGACCCCGAACGTGCCCCCAAAGTGGTGGTGGCCTCGGTGCGGGCATTGGTGCAGCGGTTAGGTCCGGGGGCTATTGAAGCTGAGCCAGTGATTGTTGGGGTGGGTGATGAAGTTGACCCCCACGAACTGGTGGCTCGGTTGGTGGCCAATGGTTACCGACGTGAATACCAAGTTGAGCACCGCGGGGAAGTGGCGCTGCGGGGTTCGATTGTTGACGTGTTCCCCTCTACCAGCCACGTGCCAGTGCGAATTGACCTCTGGGGCGACGAGGTTGATCGCCTAACCGAATTTTCGGTAGCCGATCAGCGTTCAACGGTCGATATTTCCGAGGTCACAATCTTTCCAGCCCGTGAGCTACTAGCTACCCCCGAAGTTCAGGCGCGTGCCGAAGCCTTAGTGGCGAAAGAGCCTTGGGGTCGTGAGCAATGGGAGCGCCTCGCCAATGGCCTCACCTTTGATGGCATGGAATCTTGGTTGCCTTGGCTAAGTGGCGAAGACGACGAAACCGTATTGCTCGACTTGTTGGACCAATCGGCCCAGGTTTTGTTGTTTGAACCGCAACGTATGCGCGATCGTGCTCGTGATATAGCCGCTGAAGAGGCCGACCTAGCAGCTACTTTGGCTCGAACCTGGGGCGCTATTGGTGAAGAGGAAGACGCTACCGACCGTTTCCCTTCCCTCCATGTGCCTTTTGATCGTCTGTTGGCCTTAACCGAAACCCCGGTTTGGACCATCACCAACACGCCACACGCCCCCGATGTCCCCACAGTTTCAGCCACGGGTTGGAACCCGGTGGTTGGCGATGGCGGGGCCCTAATTGCCCAACTTCAAAAGTTGTTAGGAGAAGGCTATTCAGTAATTGCGGCCGCCGATGGTATCGGTTCAGCCGAACGTCTGGATCATCTGTTACAAGACCATGGCGTGGGGCTAAATAGCACCGATCCAAATAGCCCAAAGCTGTTGCAGCCTGGGGGCCATTTGGTCATCGCCCCGCTCGAACGCGGCTTTATTCTGCCCGAGCTGAAACTGGCAGTATTGGCGGAACGCGACCTTACAGGTCGCCGCCGTACCCACCGCGCTGCGCGCCCCCGAGCCCGCGCCACGGCCGGATTTTTTGAAGATCTCAAACCCGGTGATTACGTGGTGCATTTCCAACATGGGGTCGGTAAATACACTGGCATGGTGAAACGCTCGATTGGTGGGGTAGAGCGTGACTATCTGCTGCTTCAATATCGCGGCGACGACAAGCTTTATATTCCTTCTGACCAAATTGACACCATTCGTCAATACACTGGTGGTGAGAACCCTTCCCTTAGCCGACTGGGTGGTAGCGATTGGCAAAAAGCCAAGGCCAAAGTCCGTTCCGTCGCCCAAGAAATTGCCCAAGAGCTGGTGGTGCTCTACCAAACACGGGTCAATACTTCAGGACATACCTTTGCGGCCGACACACCCTGGCAGCGTGAACTAGAAGACGCGTTTCCTTACCAAGAAACGGTTGATCAGCTGCAGGCCATCAACGAAGTAAAAGCCGACATGGAAGCCGACCATCCTATGGACCGACTGGTCTGTGGTGATGTGGGTTTCGGTAAAACGGAAGTGGCGCTGCGAGCGGTGTTCAAAGCTGTGCAAGACGGCAAACAAGCATCCGTTTTGGTGCCAACCACGCTGTTAGCACAGCAACACTTTCAGACCTTTAGTGACCGCTTCGCCGGTTTCCCGATCCGAGTGGAAGTGTTAAGCCGATTTCTAACCAACGCCCAAGCGAAGCGAGTAACAGCCGGATTGGCGAGTGGCGAAGTGGATGTGGTGATTGGTACGCACCGCCTGCTAGCCGAAAACCTGAGCTTCAAGAATCTTGGTCTTTTGGTGGTGGATGAAGAGCAGCGTTTCGGAGTTTCACACAAAGAACGCATTAAACAACTACAAGTGGGTGTCGACGTACTCACCCTGACCGCCACACCCATTCCCCGCACCCTTGAGATGAGCCTCACCGGCATTCGTGATTTAACGGTTATTAACACCCCTCCGGCCGAGCGACAGCCGATTCTGACCTATGTCGGTGAATACGACGATCGTGCGGTGGCCGAAGCTATTCGCCGAGAGTTGTTGCGCGAAGGCCAAGTGTTCTTTGTGCACAACCGAGTTCGCGACATTGATCAAGTGGCTGAAGGGCTGCGTGAATTAGTACCCGAAGCACGGGTGGCGGTGGCCCACGGTCAAATGGACGAGGGCACCCTGGAACAAGTTGTTATCGACTTTTGGGAAGGCGAATTCGATGTTCTGGTGTGCACCACCATTATCGAATCGGGTATCGATATTCCCACCGTAAACACCTTGGTGGTCGACCGTGCCGACATGTTGGGCCTGGGGCAGCTACACCAGTTGCGAGGCCGGGTAGGTCGGGCCGGGCAACGTGCCTACGCCTATCTCTTCACCCCCAAAGACCGCGAGCTAACCGAAGAAGCCTACGAACGGCTTAAGACCATTGGCGAGGCGACCGAGTTAGGTTCGGGCTTCAAAATTGCCATGCGTGACCTCGAAATTCGGGGTGCTGGCAACCTGTTGGGCACCGGACAATCGGGCCATATAGCGGCCGTTGGTTACGACCTTTATTGCCAAATGGTGACTGAAGCGGTGGCCGAGCTTAAAGGCGAAACCATTCCCGAACCGGCTGAAATCAAGATCGATGTTCCGCTGGCGGCTTCACTGCCCGGCGATTACGTGTCGAAAGAAGAACTTCGACTTGAGGCATATCGCCGTTTGGCGGTGGTTACTAGCCGCGACGAGGTGGAAGACATCCGCTCAGAGTGGGTGGATCGTTACGGGCCGATTCCTCCACCAGCTGAAAACCTCTTGGCGGTAGCTTTACTTCGTGCCGAATGCGGAAGGGTCGGGATCAAAGAACTTACTGTTGGTAAAGGCACTGGTTTCGGTGGGCCCAAGCACATGGTGCGAATGAGCCCATTGCATTTGGGAGTGAGCCAGCAGATGAAGTTCAACCGGCTCTTCCCCGGATCTATTTACAAAGAAGAGATTTCTCAGGTTCAAGTTGGGGTAAAAGGCGGCGTTGACCTGGTGGAAGCAATAATTCTGTTTCTACAGACCATCGTGCCAGAGGAATAACGTATCTAGGGTGACTGGAGCGCGGGGCCCAATCGGCTCTAGCCTGTACCCTCCGTGACACGATTTCGATATTTCTTGGCTTTAGTCCTGGCCCCGCTGTTGGTGCTCTCGGCCTGCTCGAGCGGTGGTTCTTCTTCAGCCGCGGCCACCATCAACGGTAAAGAAATTTCTGACAGCGACTTCCGCTCCATGCTGGAAATGTTCGTTGAACACCCAAACTACGCCGAGGCCCTTATTGGCCAGCCAGCCTCAACCTCTGGGTCTGAGGCCAAGGTAGATAGTGCCTTCGCCGCTGAAGTTTTGGGGCTCGTCATCTTGTTCGAGCTAATTGATCAAGAGGCCGCCAACCGTTCACTAGTGGTGGCAGAAACTGATTTAGCCAACGTAACTGAAAGCTTTCCGGCTGAAGTGATGGCCATTTTGGATGAGATTCCGACGAAAGACTCCCAGCAGTTCATTCGTTGGAACGCCCAACTGCAGCTGATTCGTGACCATGTGACCGCCGAGCTTGGCGGCACCGATGAACCCATCAGCGACGATGCGATCAAAGCGTTTTACGATGAGAACCAAGAGCTCTTCAACGACCAGGTTTGCGCCCACCATATTTTGGTCGATACCGAAGATGAGGCGCTGACCCTGATCGACCAACTGGAAGCCGATGGCGATATTGAGGAACTAGCCCGCGACTTTTCCACCGATCCGAGTGCCGCCCAAAACGGCGGGGATTTGGGTTGCAGCTCGCCTAGTCGATACGTGCCAGAATTTGCGGACGCCATCAGCACCGGTGAGGTTGGTGCGGTGCTTGGTCCTGTGCAGACCGATTTCGGTTATCACGTGATTCGGGTGGATTCCCGTGGGGTGTCGCTTGAAGATGCTACCGAGGACATTCGGGCCAATCTAGAGTCACAGCGCGAGGCCGGGCCCCAGGCTGCTTTTGCCGAGGCCATCCAAAACCTGGTTGACGCCTCCACCATCACCGTGAACGCCAAGTACGGTCGTTGGGATGCCTCATTTGGGGGCGTGGTACCACCTGAAGGTCCATCCGTCACACCCACCAGCACCAGTCAAGATTTACTACCTCTCGGCTAGGCCTAACGCCACCGTGTTGTCATGACGCCGCAAGTGGTGGTGATCGGCCTTGGTCCAAGTGACTCTCGGCTTGTAACCACAGGTACCATGGAGCGGTTGGCAACCGCCAAAAACTTGTTTGTGCGAACCTTGCGCCACCCGGCAGCCAGTGTGCTTAACGGGCTCGATTTTGTCTCGTTTGATTCGATCTACGAGACGGCCCATACCATCGAGCAAGTCTACGAGATCATTGTGGAAAGCTTGGTAGCCGAGGCCTTATCGAATGGTGAAATCTGCTATGTGGTACCGGGTTCGCCGGTGGTTGCCGAACACACCGTCGAGCTATTGGTGGCCGATCCAAGAGTTTCGGTGGAACTGGTACCAGCGCTTTCCTTTATCGATTTAGCGTGGGTGCGCTTGGGCGTCGATCCAATCGCCCAAGGTGCCCAAGTAATTGACGGACAAAGTTTTGACGAATTTCTCGTCACATCAGGTGGGCCATTTTTAGTTTCCCAATGTGACACCAAAGCAGTCTTGAGTGACATCAAGCTCTGCGTGGATGAACCACCGACAGAACCGGTGGTGGTGTTGTATCACTTAGGTTTAGATGACGAAGCGGTATTCGAGGTGGCTTGGACCGAGCTCGATCGGAGCTTCGAACCTGACCATTTAACATCGCTTTGGATACCAAGCTTGCCACCACCAAGCCTGTGGTCGGTGGCTGAGTTCACCGAAGTGGTGGCCATGCTCCGAGACGAATGCGTTTGGGACCGTGAGCAAACGCACGCTTCGCTAACCCCGTATTTGCTTGAAGAGGTTTACGAGGTCTTAGAAGTTCTGGATAACGTGCCGATGGCCGATGCCCGGGCCGACCAATTCGATGATTTCTACAGCCAGCTGGAAGAGGAGCTGGGCGACCTTTTGTATCAAATCGTTTTTCATACCCAAATTGCCAGCGAAGAAGGTTATTTCAACCTCGGTGATGTGGCTAGTGGCATCAGCCGAAAGCTAAAGCGCCGCAACCCACAAATCTTTGGTGAAAACATCGAGCTATTTGGTGATAACACCGCCGCATTCACTGAAGTCACTGCCGCGGGACGAGGTGAGGTTGGTGAAGCGAATGCGATGTCAGAATCCGACACCGTGGAAGCCCAAGAGGCCCGCTGGGAGTTGCTTAAGCAGCAAGAAAAACAACGTGCAAGTGTCTTTGACGGAGTAGTGGCAAATCTTCCGGCCCTGGTCTTGGCTACCCAGATAGAGACCAAGGCCGCTCGGGCTGGTCTAGCACCCCAAGAATTAACCGATTCTACCTTGGCGTCGCGGCTGATGGCGTTGGTCGTGGAAGCCGGCCAAGCGGGTATCGATGCTGAGGCCGCGTTGCGTCAATTCGTCCGCCAGCGTGAGAGCCGGTATCGACAAGCAGAAGCTGACCGCGAGAGGCGTTCCGATACCTAGGCGTGCCACACTAGGTCTTACTATCCATTCAACCCAAAGAGGTACACAACAACATGAGCGCGATCGATCTGGTGGTTGGCCGAGAAGTGCTTGATTCTCGTGGGAATCCCACGGTTGAGGTGGAAGTAATTCTTGAGTCGGGGGCCCACGGCCATGCCATGGTACCTTCGGGGGCTTCTACCGGGGCGTTCGAAGCGGTGGAGCTGCGAGACGGTGGTGATCGTTACGGCGGCAAAGGAGTGTTGCGCGCCGTAGATGCCATCAACGATGAGGTTTACGCCGCTCTGATCGAGGTTGATCCTCTGGACCAGCGCGCCGTTGATGCCGCTTTGATCGATCTTGACGGCACCGAAAACAAGAGTCGTATTGGCGCCAACGCCACCTTAGGAGTTTCGCTCGCGGTGGCCCATGCGGCCGCGGCTGAGGTGGGTGTTCCCCTCTATCGCTACATTGGCGGGACCAATGCTCATGTTTTACCGGTCCCGATGATGAATGTTTTAAACGGGGGAGAGCACGCCGACAACAACGTTGACGTGCAAGAGTTCATGATCATGCCGGTGGGGGCAGCCTCATTTTCCGAGGCGCTGCGTTGGGGTGTTGAGACGTATCACACCTTGAAGCGGGTTCTTACCGACCGTGGGTTGTCAACCGCCGTTGGCGATGAGGGTGGTTTCGCCCCCAACCTCGCCACCAATGAAGCAGCAGTTCAGCTTCTGGTAGAGGCCATTGAAGCTGCGGGCTTCACCCCCGGTACCGACATCGCCATCGCTCTCGATCCAGCTTCCACCGAATTTTATCGTGACGGTGAATATCATCTTGAAGGCGAAGGCCGTACCTTAAGCGCGCAAGCCATGGTTGAGTTTTGGGCTGATTGGGCGGAACGGTACCCGATCGTCTCGATTGAAGATGGCCTGGCGGAAGAAGACTGGGAAGGCTGGGCCCTACTAACCCAGGCTTTGGGCGAAAAAATTCAGCTGGTGGGTGATGACCTGTTTGTAACCAATAGTCGTCGCTTGGCCCGCGGTATTGAGGCTTCGGTTGGTAACTCAATTTTGGTGAAGGTCAACCAAATTGGCACCCTGACCGAAACGCTCGACGCTGTGGCGCTAGCAACCAGGCATTCCTACAGTTCGGTCATGTCGCACCGTTCCGGCGAAACGGAAGATGCCACCATTGCCGATTTAGCTGTGGCCACCAACTGTGGCCAGATCAAGACCGGGGCCCCTGCTCGCAGCGACCGCGTAGCCAAATACAATCAGCTGCTTCGGATAGAAGAAGATCTGGGTAACAGCGCCCGATTCTGGGGTTCCGCAGCACTCACACCGCGTCATATTCCACGTCATGGCTAACAACCCCGACCAAAAAGGTTCGCGTCGGGTCCTGTGGGTCGCTTTGGTGCTAGTGGGTGTGATTGCTGCCTTCTTCCTCTCCACCTTCCCCACCCGGACCTGGCTCGATCAGCGTCGCGATATTTCCTCGGCACGCCAGCAACGTACCGAGCTTGGCGAAGAGCTGGCCGAGTTGAATGCCAGGGTTAAGGCACTGGGAGACCCCGCCGAGATCGAACGAATCGCACGCGAGCAGTACGGCTTCGTACGGCCAGGTGAAGAGGCTTATCGGGTCTTGCCCGAACCTCTGCCACCAATGTCTATTCCCTCGGGGTGGCCTTTCACCGATCAGCCCCTAGAACAGACCGCGAAATAGCCTACCCTTGTAGGTGTATGACACAAGTCACCGACTCGTTACCAGTCGATTTCACCGCCGTCACTTCGCCACAAGAAGTTCAACGGGCGCTCGCCCAACATGACTATCTGGCTGATGAAGGCCTAACCACCCTGGTGTATCTGTCACTCCGGCTGCATCGACCATTGTTGCTAGAGGGTGACGCCGGCGTGGGTAAAACTGAAGTTGCTAAAACGCTGGCTCGCTGGAGCGGCAGCGAATTAATCCGGCTGCAATGCTATGAAGGTATCGATTTAGCCCAGGCGGCGTACGAGTGGGACCACGCCCGTCAGCTGGTTCACCTTCGCACGGCCGAAGCTGCGGGGGTAGCCACTTCGGTTGGTGTGGAAGAGCTTGAGAGCCAGCTCTACCACGAACGGTTCTTAATTCGACGACCCTTGTTGCGAGCCTTAGAGAGCGTCGGCCAGGTGCCTCCGGTGCTTTTAATCGATGAGCTTGACCGCGCCGATGACGAGTTTGAAGCATTTCTATTAGAGTTTTTATCCGAATTCACGGTCACCATTCCCGAACTCGGCCCGATTGGGGCGAAGGTGCCACCGGTGGTGGTTATAACGTCGAACCGCACCCGAGATTTGCATGATGCCTTGAAACGACGGTGCTTGTATCACTGGGTTTCCCATCCCAGTTTTGAACAAGAAGTCCAAATTGTGCAGCTGCGAGCGCCCGAGGTGAGTGAGGCCCTAGCTCGCCAGGTGGCTGCCATGGCCGAAGCGGTTCGAGGCCTGGGATTGTATAAACCACCCGGCGTGGCGGAAACCATCGACTGGGCTCAAGCACTACATCTTTTGGGTGAGACGTCGTTAAGCATGGAGCGTGCCAACGCCACGTTGGGAACCGCCATCAAATACCGTGAAGACCAAGAACGAGTTCGTGCTAGTGGCGGTATGGCAGCCTTGGTGGCCGATGCCATTGCTCGAGCGCAGGCACGCTAGAGGCGATTGCGCGGCTATGGGAGCGGGCTTTCACCATGCACAACGTGATGCCGCCTACGCCAATGTCTCTAATTGCGAGGCCAAGGTAAATGATGGCCTAGATGGCCAAGCTGTGGTTAGCGAGGCGATTTCATTTGTTGAATCATTGCGTGGCGCTGGCTTGTCGGTCCCGGTGTCGGCCAGTTTGTCGTTCCTGGCGGCCGTGGCAACTCTAGGTTCGGCCAAGCTAAATAATCTGTATTGGGCGGGCTCGGCGACCCTAGTGACCAAACCTGAAGACCTCGAGCTTTACAACCAGGTGTTCAAGAACTTTTGGCTGCACCGTTTGCCCACGGGATTACCTTTAACTGTACAAACAACACCGTTACCGGTGCTTAGCGATGATTCCGAATCCGTGCCACCTGCTTCCGATGAAGAGTTACGGCCTATTAACAATCCAGTGGTCACATTGCGCTATTCGGCGCAGGAGGTACTTGCCAACAAAGACTTCGCGGCCTGTAGTGCCGAAGAATTGGCCGAAGCACACCGTTTGATGACCCAAATCCGTTTCAGTGCTGCCACTCGACCGGCACGGCGTTTCCACCCCGACCTAGGTGGTCGCGGCCGCCTAGATTTGGAACACACGCTTCGAAAGGCACTGCGACAGGGCGGCGAAACGGTTTCGCTAGTGGGCCAAAGAAGTGGAGTTCGGCCCCGCCGGCTGGTCTTGTTAATCGATATCAGCGGTTCGATGGAGCCGTATGCTCGGTCCTTGCTTCGCTTCGTGCATGCGGCCGTCGTTGGTAGAACCAAAGTTGAAGCGTTCACCATGGCCACCCAGCTAACCAGGGTCACTCGCCAGCTTTCTTCCCGTGACCCCGACGAGGCTTTGGCTTTGGCCGCCGCCGAGGTTGAAGATTGGTCGGGCGGTACTCGCTTGGGTGAGATGCTCTTACACTTTAATAACCAATGGGGGGTGAGAGGTATGGCTCGCGGAGCAATCGTAACAATCTTGTCCGACGGTTGGGACCGTGGTGACCCCGAACTGTTGGCCGAACAAATGGCGCGTTTGGCGCGGGTTGCCCACCGAATTGTTTGGGTGAACCCGCTAAAAGCCTCACCGGGATACGAACCACTAGCTCGAGGCATGGCGGCTGCTTTACCGTTTGTTGACACCTTCATCGAAGGTCATTCCTTAAACGCCCTCGAATCGCTAGCCAAGGAGATAGCCGCATGAAGGACATTCTGGATGACATTGAGCGATGGCAAGGCGAGGGTCTGCGGGTGGCTTTGGCGAGAGTGGTTGACGTTGAAGGTTCAGGGCCCCGTTTGCCAGGTGCCGCCATGGCGGTTGCCGAAGATGGCACCGTGGCCGGCTCGGTTTCTGGTGGCTGCGTGGAAGGTGCCGTGGTGAGTGAAGCTTTGGCGGTGCTTGGCGGTGCGCCTCCACATATGGTGACCTATGGCTATAGCGATGCCGATGCCATGGAAGTTGGTCTCACCTGTGGTGGAACCGTGCATCTTTTTATTGAAGAGCTGGACTGGTAGCAGTCGGTGTCGCTGTTTCGTCGAATGGCCCAAAAAATTCGGGATGAAGAACCCGTAGCTTTGGCGACGGTCATTAGCGGGGGCGATGTGGGTGCCAAAATGTTGGTGTCGCCCGACGCCGCGGTTCTGGGCACGCTTGGCCACGAGCGCTTGGACGCGGTGGTGGCTCGAGACGCGAAAGCCGAGTTGGCGGCGGGACGTTCGGGGGTTCGTCATTACGGATTAGCAGGCGAGGTCGCTAGAGACGAAGTTGAAGTGTTCATTGAAGCGTTCGGCCCACCTCCCCAAATCTGGCTTTTTGGTGCCGTTGACTTCACGGCGGCCATTGGTCGGGTTGCTAAAACCTTGGGATATCGGGTGGTGGTCTGCGATGCCCGGTCGGTTTTCGCCACTGCGCAGCGTTTCCCCATGGCTGATGAAATCGTCGTCGATTGGCCGCATCGCTTAATCGAGGAACGCGGTGCATTGTTGGGGCTTCGCGATGCTATTTGCGTGTTAACCCACGACGCTAAGTTCGACGTTCCTGCCATTATGGCGGCGCTTCGAACCGACGTTGGTTATATAGGCGCTCTTGGTTCTAGACGCACCGATATTGATCGGCGTGAACGGTTGCGTAACGCCGGGGCAACTGAAGCTCAGCTTGAGCGGGTTCAAGGCCCTATTGGTCTCGACATTGGGGCCGCCACGCCCGAAGAAACCGGTGTTGCCACGATGGCGGAAATTATTTTGTTGCGCTCAGGACGTACTGGTCGTCCGCTCACTGAAACTGAAGGTTCGGTGCATCGCTAATGTCGAGGCAAACCCAACACTCCAGTGGTTTCAGAAGCCCAGCCTCTTCGTCAGTGTTGGCCGTGATTTTGGCCGCCGGCGCTGGCAGCCGTTTCCAAGGTGAGAACCATAAACTCTTGGCAAGCTTTCGCGGGCACACCGTCATTGGCGAGGCGGTAGCTAACGCTCTGGCAGCAGGTTTTGCCGAGGTGGTGGTGGTGACTGGGGCGGTTGAACTGGGAAAAGTGCTACCGCCAGCGGTGACATTGGTTCACAATCCGGCATGGCAACAAGGTCAGGCCACATCGTTGCAAACCGCTATTGCCTATGCTGAGAGCAAAGGCTATGAGGCGGTGGTGGTTGGGCTGGGTGACCAGCCTTTTATCCAGCCCGAAACCTGGAAAGACCTGGCCTCTGCCCTAGGCCCCATTGCAGTTGCTACCTATGATGGATTGCGTCGTAATCCGGTGAAACTTCATCGGGAGGTTTGGGGGCTGCTGCCCCGGGAAGGTGACGCTGGTGCCAGGGTGTTGATTAAAGCCCGGCCAGATTTGGTAGTTGAGGTGCCCGCTTTCGGAGCGCCGGTCGATATTGACACCGTGGAGGATCTTGCGGAATGGACTTAAAGAACGAATTTGAGGTTGCGGTACCGATTGCTAAGGCGTGGGAGGTGCTCACCGATTTGGAGCGCATCGCGCCGTGCATGCCCGGGGCCCAGCTACAAGAAGTGGAAGGCGAAGAATACCGAGGTTTGGTGAAGGTCAAGGTGGGGCCAATCACCGCTCAGTACAAAGGTAAGGCCACCTTTGTTGAAAAAGACGATGATAACTATCGAGCCGAGCTAAAAGCCGACGGTCGCGATACCCGAGGTCAGGGCAATGCTAATGCCACCATTGTGGCCGCTTTGGCTTCCACGGAAACCGGTACCAAGGTAACGGTCGATACTGACTTGGCGGTGACAGGCAAAGTGGCCCAAATGGGTCGGGGGGTGATGGCTGATGTGAGTGCCAAGTTGCTCGACCAGTTCGTGGAGAACCTTGAAGCCATGCTGGAAGCTGACGAAGCCCCTCTCGAAACTTCTGATGAAACCGCCAGTGACAATGTTGATGCCGATACCGAGAGCGACGAAGCTGCCGTTACAAGCGGTGTCAAGGTAATAAACCAGCCCGAACCCGAACCGGTGGATTTACTTGAAACCGCTGGCGCTCCAGTTGCCAAACGCGTGGTGCCCGCCGTGGTGGGTGTTTTGGTACTGCTGCTCATCTGGCGGTGGTTGCGGAACCGCAACAACTAGGTGGCACTAACAAGTGGATAGCCAAAACGATGATCGCGAGGTGGTGGCCGAACTGCTCGGTCGAGAACCGCAAGGCCGATTCGAAGTAGTGGTGCGCGACGAAGCCGGGGTTCCCCGGGTGATTCGAAACGCGCCACTGCTCAACGATGGCACCCCGATGCCTACGCGTTATTGGCTGGTTAGTCCCAGAGATCGGGTCTTGGTAGGCCGCTTAGAATCAACCGGTGGTGTGCGCCAAGCCGAGGCGGTAGTCGACGCCGATACCTTGGTCCAGGCCCACCAGGCCTATGCCCGAGAACGAGACAGTGCCATTCCGCCACACCATAACGGACCGAAACCATACGGTGGGGTGGGTGGTACCCGCCAGGGCGTGAAGTGCCTACACGCCCATTACGCCTGGTATCTGGCTGGGGGAGACGACCCGGTAGGTCGGTGGGTCGCAGAACAATTAGCCGCTGAAACCGAGCCTGGTGAACAGGTAGCAGCGCCGGTCGCGGCGGACCATGGCAGTGAGGAGACCAATGTCTGAACCGGTGGCCGCTATTGATTGCGGAACAAATACTGTCCGATTATTAATCAGCCAAGACGGTCGAGACCTGGTGCGTCGAGCTGTTGTGACGGGCATCGGGGTGGGGGTAGCCGCCAGCAAGCGGTTCAACGATGATGCCGTAACACGAACCCTAGAGGTACTGCGTGAATACAAAGAGCTGCTAGATCAACACCAGGTTGAAAAGCTGCGGGTAGTGGCCACCCAAGCCGCCCGTGAAGCTAAGAATCGGCAGCAATTCTTTGACCAAATAGAGAACATTCTCGGCCAAGCTCCCGAGCTCCTTTCGGGCGAGGAAGAAGGTGAGCTGACCTTTATTGGGGCCACTGCCGATTTCGATCGAACCCGAGGGCCTTTTTGTGTGATCGACCTCGGCGGCGGTTCAACCGAGTTTGCCATCGGTACTGACAAGCTGGAAGCGGTTATGTCAACCGAAATGGGCTCGGTACGCTTCACCGAGGCGTACATCGAACACGACCCACCCTGGGCTACCGAGCTGTACAACTGCATTTCACTGGTAGAAGCGCACACCTCAGATGTGCTGCGTGAAATGCCCCAAATCCTCGATGCGGCCACCTTCATTGGTGTGGCCGGTACCATCACCACCATGGCCTCTGTAGAGCTGGGTTCGTCGGTGGATGACCGTGAGATCACCCACCACCTGGAACTAACTCGTGAGGCCGCTGAGGATGTTTATCGAAACCTGGTGGTGGAACCCTTAGCTGACCGAATCCACAATCCGGGTCTTCCAGTTGAGCGTGCTGAGGTCATCGTGGCTGGTGCCACAATCTTGGTGGCCATTATGCGCAACTTATCGATGAGCTCGATTGTGGTTTCAGAACATGATCTTCTCGACGGCTTGATCGCTTCTTTGGCGTAATGTTGGTGCCAATGATGTCTCAAGATCGAGTGTTAATGGGGCCAGGTCCGTCCAACCCCTATCCGCAGGTCACCGCAGCGCTAGCCCGTCCGGTCGTAGGCCATCTAGACGCGCAATTTATCGAGTTGCTAGACGAAACCAATGACCGGCTACGTTCGATTTGGCGCACCGACAACCCGCTGACTTTCCCCGTTAGTGGCACCGGATCGGCGGGTATGGAAGCTGCCTTTGTAAACCTGGTTAACCCGGGCGATGTGGTGGTGGTTGGTGTGAACGGCGTGTTCGGCCAACGTATGTGTGAGGTGGCTAGGCGCGCTGGTGCCCAGGTGGTAGCGGTTGAAGCCCCGTGGGGTGAAGCCTTAGACCCAGAAGCAGTCTTAGCAGCCCATCCCGAGCCCGCCATAATGGCGGTGGTACATGCTGAAACCTCTACTGGTGTGCGCAACGACATAGAGCCGTTGGCACAACGTCATGACCGTACTTTGTTGCTGGTTGACTGTGTCACCTCGCTCGGTGGTATACCAGTTGAGATTGATGCGTGGGGCGTTGACATTGCTTATTCCGGTACCCAAAAATGTTTGGGTGTACCGCCGGGTCTGGCCCCGATCACCGTTTCTCCAAAGGCCCAAGCTCGTATTGTCGAACGACCCCAGTCGTGGTATCTAGACCTTAATCTCATTGCCCAATATGTAACCGGTGAAGCCGCCCGTGCTTATCACCACACGGCACCCATCTCTATGATTTACGCGCTGCATGCCGGTTTGGGTGCGATCTTAGAAGAGAGCTTGGAGCAAGCGTGGCAACGTCATGATGAAACCGGTCGGGCGCTACAGGCAGGCCTCGAAGATTTAGGTATGAAATTGTTTGCCGACGCTGCTTGCCGCCTACCCGAGCTCACTACGGTCTGGGTACCAGAAGCGCATCGGTCGCATGAGGCCGAAATTCGACAGGAGCTGCTGGAACGATATGAGATTGAAATCGGTGGTGGCCTAGGTAAGTATGCGGGTTCGGTGTGGCGGATTGGTCTGATGGGACATACCGCCAGAATGCGGAACGTGACTTTGTTACTGGGTGCCTTAAGCGAGGTTTTTGATCGATGACCACCTTGTTCGGTCGCCGAGTCACGCTACGTCCATTAACTGTTGCCGATTTCTCGGCATGGCGAGAAGTTCGAATTCGTAACGCCGATTGGCTTCTCAAATGGGAACCTCAGCGGATTGAAGGCTATCCCGACCCAGTCGAATACAGGGACGTTTTTGAATTGCGCTGCAAGGCGCGAGAGCGCGAAACCCAGGTTGGCAGTGGCTACGGTTTCGGTATTTTTGTGGACGGTATCTTCGCCGGTGAGATTAACCTTTCATCGGTGCAGCGTGGGCCGTTTCAAAGCGCCTATGTGGGTTATTGGATTGACGAGCGTCAAGCCGGTAACGGGTACATGCCCGAATCGTTGGTGGTCGTAGCACGCTACGCCTTTGATGAGCTGTATTTGCATCGACTCCAGGTGTCGATAATTCCCCGCAATTCCGCCAGCCGTCGTGTGGTTGAGAAGTTGGATCTACGTGATGAAGGTATTGCTCTTCGGTACCTTGAAATCAACGGAAAATGGGAAGACCACATCCGCTATGCCATCACCGCCGAGGAATGGTCGAAGCGTCGCAACGAGCTCGCTCGTGAGTGGCTTTAGTAATGGTTTAGGTTGTGTCGGCCTCACGCCTGCTTAATCCGGCTCAGGAAAAGATCTTGGCCCAGCTGCAACCCGGTGATGCTGGGCGGCCCAGCTTCGACGCCGACTTAGCCGACAACCTGCGGGCCGAAGCTAACGCTGCACTGGGTGATCTAATTCCTGATCTCGACCCATTCGACCCTATGTTTGTGAGCAAACACCAGCTTTCAAGCGTGCTTGGGTGCCAGGTTAGATTCTTGGGAGAAGAAGACCTGGGCTTTGCCTGGTCGGTGCCAATGGCACGAGGATCGGTGGCTCATAAAGCCCTCGAATTATCGAATTTCATGCCGGAAGCCTCGCCAATAGAACTAGTGAACCAGGCCCTCACCTCACTGGTTGACACCGAACAAAGCATTGGTGACTTCTTGGCCTCGTTGAGCGAGCTGGAATCGGCAGAGCTGCGAGGCTTGGCGCTTGATTCGGTGTCGGCATTCTTCGAAGGGTTCCCGCCCCTCAAACCAAAATGGCGGCCAAATTTTGAAAGTAGGCGGCGGGTTGAGCTGTTGGATGGCCGTTTGGTTTGGTCAGCCAAGTTCGATCTCACCTTAGGTCAGTCACGGGGTCTCGAAGCAGGCAAAGCCATTATCGATTTCAAAACTGGTGGCACCAACCAAAACCACGTAGACGATCTACGGTTTTATGCCTTGGTGGAAACGCTTCGTTTTCAGGTCCCGCCTCGGTTGGTGGCCTCTTACTACCTAGATTCTGGGGAATTGGCCGTTGAGGAAGTCACCGTGGCCGTATTAGAAGCCGCTTTGGCGCGTGCTTTGCATGGTACCCGAGAGGTTTTTGGCCTTCTTGCGGGCGTTGTGGAACCTCGCTTAGCGCCCAGCCGGGCTTGTCGTTGGTGTCCGTTGCTCGCGCAATGCCAAGCGGGGCGTGAATTCTTAGCCGAGGTAACCTAGGCCAACCCTAAAATGTCACAGCTGGTCTTGATAATGGGGTTATGAAAAACGTGCAAGCTCTTCCCATTAACCGCATCCGTCCTTCACCAGCACAATTCCACCACAGTGTTGGTGGCCCCAATTCCAGTAGCACAACGGCCACGGCAAGCACGGCTACAGCCACCACGGCTACCGCCACCACGGCTACGGCGCTGCGCTTTGCCGATGCTGTGGCGCACCTCGGCGAAGCGGCTCGATCATTAGGCCTAACCGTGCCCGCCTTTCGTAGCCCACCCCGTTTGGCTCAGGCCGATCGCAGTATTAAACGTCGTCCCGATGGTGGTTCTACGGTCTCTGTTCGTTTACAAGGTCGACCCTGGCAAGCCGTGTTGGCCGATTTGGTTGAAGGGGTTGTTGTGGCCAATGCGTTGGTCGGCAAAGCGGCGATGGCGGCACGCAGCTCGCTGTGGTCGGCTGTCGTTTCCGAGGTGCCCCACGTGGCGGCATAAGGTTTTTTCTCTATCTCGCCGTTACGCCACCTAAGCGCTACATTATGAGTGCTGCGGGAGTGGCGGAATGGTAGACGCTGCTGGCTTAAACCCAGCTGGGCAGAAATGCCCGTGGGGGTTCGAGTCCCCCCTCCCGCACTAGTTGAACGCTATAACCTGCCCGGAAACCTTGCCATGTGCCGTGCCGTAAACAACGGTTGTTCTTGTGGCTGAGCCGCTAACGCCATCAACAGCAAAACCCTTGGCGCTGAGTCGCTGGATTTGGGCCGTGGCCGGGTTGGTGTTTGTGATGGTGGTGGTAGGTGGGGCGACCCGTCTTACCCAATCGGGTCTCTCTATGGTCCGATGGGAACCCATCAGTGGAATTATCCCACCCCTTAGTGCGTCAGATTGGAACGCCGAGTTTGACGCTTATCGGGCGACCCCAGAATATCTTTTGGTTAATACCGGAATGTCTTTGTCACAGTTCAAAGGCATTTTTTGGTGGGAATACATTCACCGTGTACTGGGTCGTTTAATCGGAGTGGCCCTAGTGGTGCCGCTGCTTTGGTTTCTGTATCGCCGAGCGGTGCCCAAAGGCTATGGCAAACGGCTAACCCTACTAGCAGCGTTAGTAGGGTTACAAGGCGCAATTGGCTGGTGGATGGTAGCAAGTGGTCTCGTCGATCGGCCCGATGTGGCGCACGAAAGGTTGGCGCTGCACCTTATAACTGCCTTGGTTCTTTTGGCCGCTTTGGTGTGGACCGCCTTAGATCTTCAAAGCCTGCACCGCGGCGACGACCGCAGCGTGTGGCGGCCTAGTTGGCTGATGGTGAGCTTTATGGTGTTGTTGTTTGTGCAGTTCACCCTGGGGGCCTTTACCGCCGGGTTAAACGCTGGTTTTATGTTTAACACCTGGCCCAAAATGAACGGGGCCTGGGTGCCGTCAGGCCTAGGCGATTTGTCGCCTTGGTGGTCGAACGCCGTAGATAACCTGGTCGCCGTACAGTTTTTGCACCGCTGGATGGCGGTGGTGGTAGCGGCCGTTTCTTTGGCCGTTGCTTACCGGATATACCGGAGCGGCCAAACAAAGCTGGCCCTAATGTTAGAGCTAGTTGTTGCTACTCAGTTCCTGCTCGGTGTTCTCACTCTCATTAATGCAGTTCCGGTAGGTCTTGGGGTTGCGCACCAAGGTGTCGGTGCTTTGCTTTTGGCAGCGGCCGTCGTTACAACCCACCAAAGCGGCGTAACAGATCCAAATCCAGATGTTCTTCCACAGCATCGGCCAGCAGCTCAAAGGTTGCTTCCAAATCGGTAGCGCCATTCTCCCCTGGGGTTTTACGCTGTTTCCCGGCGCTGTCTTCTTCGGGTAGCTCGTGCGCCAACCATGGCATAACCGCCACGCTATCTACCCCGGTTAGCTGGCCTAGGCGTTGCGGGCCAGGGGCCAAAAGGGAAGCATCGCCTCGAAAACCGTTCATCACAAAGCCTTTGATCCGGGCTCTGTGTTCTCGTGGCAGAAGTGACCAGGTGCCGTAGATATGAGCGAAGGCGCCGCCCCGGTCAATATCGCTAATTAACAGTGCCGGTGCATTCAGATGGCGCGCAATAGCGAGGTTGGCCAAATCAACATCGGCCAGGTTAATTTCAGCCGGGCTACCTGCCCCTTCAACCAATAAAAGGTCAGCTTCTTCGGCCAAGCCGTCTGCGGCTTTCCGAACGGTGTCCCACACTTGTGATGCTCGCTCACGCCACGGCAGTTGGGTTAGCTTTTCGCTTAGCTGGCCCAAGAGCACCACCTGGCTGGTGCCATCGGGACGTGGTTTGCTCAGCACCGGGTTCATTTCCACCCGAGGCGTTTGGTTGGCAGCTAAAGCTTGGAGCCATTGAGCAACCCCCATCTCGCCGCCATCGATAATCGCTACATGGTTCGACATGTTCTGGGCTTTGAACGGCATGACTTTGAGGCCTTGGCGCTGGTACCAACGCGCTAGCGCGGTAGTGATCAGGCTTTTCCCAGCGCCAGAACTAGTGCCCCAAATAGCCAGGGCCCGGTGACTAGTAGTCAATGCCTTTTTTGGCCCGGATGCCTTGGGCATAAGCGTGTTTGATTTCTTTCATTTCGGTCACGGTGTCGGCTATTTCCACCAACGCCTCGGGAGCGTTGCGACCGGTGCAGATGATATTTACATGTTCTGGCCGATTGACGATGGTTGCGATGAAATCGTCTAGGTCGATCCATTTCCAGTTCAGCGGGTACGTGACCTCATCCATCACAATAAGGTTATGGTCGCCCGCATTTATAAGGCCTTTAGCGTGTTCCCAGGCCTGGGCAGCCACGGCTTGGTCCAGGGTCAAATCTTCTGAATCCCAAGTGAACCCTTCGCCCATAGCCCACCATTCGGCCCCTATTTGTTGACAGATTTTTTCTTCCCCGGTTTTCCAGGTGCCCGATTTCAGAAACTGAATCATCCCCACCTTCCACCCTCGGGCGATAGATCGCACGATAACTCCTACCGCAGCTGAACTTTTACCTTTCCCGTTCCCGGTATTCACCAACACCAGCGAAGGTGCTCGGCGTAGGTCATCGGGTCGAGGGTCATCCGTTGGAATGTCGTCAGGTTCACGTACTGGCATTTTGGCTCCTAATGGGTTTGGTTGGTTGTGGTTATTAGGTCGACTATTTTGGCGCTTTCAAGCTGATCAATTGGCTGGTAGTAGGCGCCCATGGCGGTAGCAAGTGTCTCGGCGAGCCCCAAACGCACGGCCCCGCTTTCACAGTCCAAAACGGTGGACTGAATTCCTCGATCCCGAATTTTGCGGGCGGCCGCTAAGGCGCCCTCCATGGCGTTGGCGTCTCCTGTTGCTCGCCCATCGGTTATGACCATGAGGTGGGCTTCACTTCCACTTCGAGCCGCGTTTTGGCAGGTTTGTTGGCCAAGCGATAAACCTTCGGCGAGCGGGGTAGGGCCGCCGGTTGAGAGATTGTGGAGGCGGTTGCGTGCTACTTCCACGCTGGAGGTTGGCGAAAGTGCCAAGTCGGCCCCCTCGCCAGCAAAGGTGACTAGCGCCACGCGGTAACGCTGTTGATAGGCGCTTCCTAACAGCCCAAGTACCACCCCAGTGGCAAGTTCGCTGCGCTCTTGTGCGCCCATAGATCCGCTTAGATCAACACAAATCACAATGGTCTGTTGGGCTGGTTCGCTGCGTTGCTCACTCCGAAGATCACGGGCCGATATTTCTGCGGTGGGGTCGGCACTACGGCGTTGGGCGAAGGAACGAACGGTTGATAGCACGGCCACCGGGTCTCCGGGGCGATGTTCTAGGTCGCGTACAAAACGACCTCGGCTCGATGCAACCTCACGTGGTGGTGGAGAAACGATAGTGCGGGCCTGGCCTAGCGCCATGGGTTTCTGGGGTTGCGACGATGAACGGTTGTCTACTGGTGCCTCATTGTTGCCGTCGGTTGATTCGTCGCTGGTGTTGTGGGGTTCACTAGAAGTTTCCTCATTGCGCTCTTCGCTTGGTTGATCGAAGGCTGTCTCTAGTGCTTGGTTTAACCGTTCTTCATCAAGGGTAGGTGGATCGAACGGCCCTCGGCGGCTGCGATGCGCCAACACCAGTGGGGCCACTCGGCGGAGTTCTTCTTCGGTTACCTCTAGTTGTTGTTGCAGCTCAGCCAGCGTGGCTGCAGCCCTACACAATGCAATGTCGGCCCGTAAACCTTCTGCCCCAACTTCAAGTGCTAAGCGTGACGCCGCTTCTAGTATTTCCTGGGAAATGGCGGCCCGAGCGGTGTTTTGGCCCGGCTTGGGTAGGAGTCGGGCTTCGTGCTCGTTTGGCATGGGCGGGTTGCCCAGGCTCAAACCATCGAAGTGAAGCCTGGTAGCAACAGCCTGTACACGTGTTGCAAGCTCGGTGGGCGCAGTAATTTCTACGCAGAAACCAAAGCGGTCAAGCAGTTGGGGCCGCAGCTCGCCTTCTTCAGGGTTCATCGACCCGATCAACACAAATCGAGCCGGGTGACGATGCGATAAACCGTCGCGCTCCACAATGTTTTCACCCGAAGCCGCCACGTCTAACAAGGTGTCAACCAAATGGTCGGCTAACAGGTTTATTTCGTCCACATACAGCACCCCACCATGGGCCTCGGCCAATAAACCGGGCTGAAACTTTATGCCCTCACCGCTTAGGGCGGCGGTGGTGTCGATGGTGCCCACCAATCGGTCCTCGGTGGCGCCCAAGGGCAATTCCACGAACGGCGCGTTTGGTAACAGCTCGGCCAGGCCCCGCGCCAAGGTGGTCTTGGCCGAACCTTTGTGACCCCGCAGCAAAACGCCACCAATTTTGGGGTCGGCCGCGGCCAGGGTGAGTGCCAGTTTGGCGTCCTCTTGCCCGACTACTCGGTGGAAACCAAAGGATTTGGCGCTCATCGGGACTCTTCCCAACCTTCGGCTTCGAGAATGGCATCGACTAAATTTTGGCGGGCTTCCTTAGAGGCGTCCCATAAGTCACGCTCGTCGGCTTCTAACAGCTTTTCGGCAATCGACGTCAACGCCCAGGGGTTCGAAGCCTCGAAAAACTTTCGCATGGCCGGATCAGCCACATAGGCCTGGGTCACCTGTTCATACATCCAGTCATCTACGACCTGGGTGGTGGCGTCGTAGTTGAACAAATAATCAACCGTGGCGGCCAACTCAAAAGCGCCTTTGTATCCGTGTCGTTGCATGGCCTCAATCCACTTCGGGTTAAGGACCCGGCTCCGTACTACCCGGGCGGCTTCTTCCTTCAATGACCGCACTTGGGGATTGGCCGGGTTCGATGAGTCACCAAACCAGGCTTTGGGGGCTTCACCGCGTAACGCCTTTACCGCTGCCACCATGCCGCCATGTTCTTCGGCGTAGTCTCCCGAATCGAAAATATCGTGTTCACGATTGTCTTGATTCTTGACGGCTATTTCGATGGCACCGAAGCGTCGACGCATACCCTCGGGTTGTGCTTCACCAAAGCGGTTACGACCGTAGGCAAAGCCCGACCAGGCCAAATACACCTCGGCCAGGTCGGTTTCACTACGCCACGACCGATCCGCCAACATTTCAAGCAAACCCGAGCCGTAACCACCAGGTGGTGGACCCCAGAGGCGAGCATCCTCAACTCCAGCGGCCCGAATAGGGTTGTCGCGGTCGCTTTCATCGAGGGAAGCCACCAGCGCCACCGCGTCATCCAACAAAGCAATCATATGGGGGAAGGCATCGCGGAAGAAACCGCTTATCCGCAGCGTGACATCTACCCGGGGGCGGCCCAGTTCTTCTATCGGTATGGCACGAAGGCCGGTTATGCGTTGGTTCTCTGGGTTCCATTCGGGTTTTACGCCCAGCAGGGCCAAGGCCATAGCGGCGTCGTCACCCGCGGTGCGCATGGCGGCGGTTCCCCAAAGCACCAATCCAACTGTGCGGGGGTACTCGTTACTTTCTTTGAGCTGACGCTCTAGCAGCTTGTTGGCGAGGGCGTTACCGACCTCCCACGAAAGGGGTGACGGCACCGCTTTAGGGTCGAGCGAATAGAAATTCCGTCCGGTGGGAAGCACATGGGCCGCCCCTCGACTAGGTGCGCCGCTTGGCCCGCTGGGTACTGGACGGCCTGCCAAGGCGGCGATGAGGTTGGTAACCTCGTCGCTGGTTCGGGCCAAGTTTGGAACCAGAGTTTTGCTAACCCATTGCAACGTTTCATTGTCAGTTTCCTCGCAGGCCCAACCATTGGAGGCCAAGGCCTCAACCTGCTGGCGACACTCGGCCTCAACCAGGTCTATCTCACTGCGAATTTCTTGGGTGAGATCGATACCGAGTTTGGCAGCCACACTCTCACGCAGCGACGGTACGTTACCTTGGGGCAGACGGGTCACCCCCAAAATGGTTTCAACAAGTTCATCACCGCTAGGACCGCGACCCAAGGTGTGCAAACCACCGCGAATCTGGGCGTCTTTGAGTGCGCACAAGTAGCCGTCTACGTGAACTAACAGGTCATCGAAGTCGGTGTCGTCGGGCCGATGGTCACCCAAATCCAAATCTCTATGAATTTCGGCTTGCACCATTAAATCCCACACCTGGGCCCGCAGTGCAGGCAGTTTCGCCGGGTCCATGCCTTGGCTTTGGGCGTAAAGATCGAGCAGCTGTTCCAACCGAGCCAAATCGTCGTAGGTGTCGGCCCTGGTCAGCGGCGGTGGCAGGTGGTCAATGATGACAGCATGGGTGCGGCGCTTAGCTTGGGCACCTTCGCCAGGGTCGTTAACCACAAACGGATAAAAGAACGGCACTTCACCCAAGGCCGCTGATGGGAAACACCCAGCTGCTGGGGCTAGCGCCTTGCCGGGTAGCCATTCCAGGCTGCCGTGTTTACCAAGATGCACAATGGCGTGAGCACCCCAACCACCTTCGTCCTGCGGGGTGGCGAGCCAGCGATAAAACGCTAGATAGTGGTGCGGTGGGGGTAGGTCGGGAGCGTGATAAGTGCCTATCGGGTCGGTGCCAAAACCTCGGGGCGGCTGAATGCTAACCAGCACGTTTCCAAGGTCGAGGCCGGGAAAATGTAGAGCATTTTCGTGAAAATACACCTCACCTGGAGCGTCACCCCACACGTTTTCTACCAGCGACTGGGCGTCATCGGGCAGGGTGCGGAACCAATTTTGGTAGTCCGTAGCGCTAAACGAACCGGCGGCGGCTTGTAGCTGGGCAGCGCTTAGTTGGGGCTGATCGTAGGTAAAGTTGGTGGCAAGTTCATCCATCAACGCATCACCATTGGTTGGAATGATGTTGAGTTGGTATCCCTCACTAGCCAGGGCGTTTAGCAAGCTAATGGTAGATGAGGGAGTGTCTAGCCCTACGGCGTTGCCTAAACGAGAACGATTAGTGGGATACGCCGAGAGCACTATGGCGATACGGCGTTGCGACGTTTCAACCCGGCCGAGTTCGGCATGGGCAATGGCGAGTCGGGCCAGGTGTGCGCTGCGTTCGGGGTCAGCCCGGGTGGCAATAATTTCGGCACCGGGGTGGCTTCCTTCATCCACAACTTCTTTGAAGGCGTAGGTAGGCCCGATGATTCGACCATCGAATTCAGGGATGGCAACCCCGGTGGCAACATCGTGGGGCGGGAGGCCAGCGTCGTCTTCTAACCATTCTTGACGGGACCTGCTGGTGGCTGGGGCTTGAATCACTGGCACCGAGACTTCGGCCAAACCAGGTACATACCAGTCGTCGCCGTCATCGGCCGCCGAACCAGCCGCCAAAGTTGAGGTGATGATCACATCGGCCCCGTATTCAACACACAAACTTAAGGCTGCAACGGTGCCATCGGCGTTGTCTCGCCGAAGTGAATAGGTCCAAATCGCGATGGCCTCGCCTCCGGCATCTTCTATGGCCCGGCAAAGATCACTCACATACGAGGTATTGCCAGCCACCAAGTGGGCACGGTAGAAAACCACTGCCACCAAAGGCCGTGAAGGGTTTCGAGGAAGACCGGTTTTGCCTAATCCCGCCCCATTCCAAACCCCGTATTCGGGAATTTCGATTGGCCGGTCAAAGCCGACTCCAGTCATGTTGACGGTGTCGGAAAGAAAACGGAGAAGATTGCCAACATTCTCGGGCCCACCAGCGCTTAGGTAGCGATGTGCTTCTTCGGCCACGCCACTCGGCACGCTGGAGGCTTCCAACAGCTCGGCGTCAGGGTGGTTTTCCCCACCAGCTGCAACCAACGCAATGTTTAGCTCTTGGCATACCTGCTGTAATTGTCGAAAGTTAGGAGACCAGGCCTCTTCACCACCTAAGAGCCTAAGCACGACCATTGAAACTTGATCTAGTGGTGGTAACCCTTCAATGCGGTCGGGATTGAACCAATCAACTGGGCCAAGTTCTTCTGGCAGATCGTCGATGATTGACCGCAAGGCCAGCAGCTCAGTGTCTACGTTGGAACCAAATAAAATCATGGCGGCGTCTCCTAGGTGGTGATAGATCTACGATTCAGCCAGCGCTGTGGTGACGGCGTCGGCCACGAGGCGGAGATGGTCAACAATGCGAGGACCCCAACGCGAAGCGATGTCATCATCTAGTTCAATAACACGGCTGTTGGTGACCGCAGCAAGGTTGTCCCAACCTGGTCGGGCCGCAACGGTGTTGAGGTTTTGATCGCAGCACAAGGCGTCGGCCAGGAAGATGAAATCGGGGTCGGCGTTCACTATGAATTCAGCGGAAAGCTGCGGATATCCACCCGACGCGGCCACGCCTTCGGCTTCATCGCCAATGCTTTTCAGGCCAAGCAGCGAGTAAACCTGGCCAATAAAGGTGTTCGAGCTAACCGAATAAAGGCCGTCGGTGAGTTCGTGGTAATAGGTTTGTGTTGGTGGATTGGCTGGCAGCGACGCCACAATTTCGTTGATTTCGCTTTGCATCTTGGCCACCAGTGCGGCGGCGTCTGCGATGTTGCCAGTGGCGGCACCCAAGGTTTCGATTTGGGTATAGGTGTCATTTAGCTCTACCGCTGAGGAAAGCACCAAGACCGGAATACCAATTTGGCCTAGGGCGTCTTCCACGTCGCCGGGGTCTTTTGACATCACCACCAAGTCAGGTTCATAGGCGGCAATGGCTTCGACGTTGGGTTGGAAACCCGAGAGATCACTGACCGGAGCTTCGGCGGGGTAGTACGAGTAGGTATCTACCGCGATTACCTGGTCGCCCGCACTAATGGCGAAGAGCATCTCGGTACCGGTGGGCGATAGCGAGATGATGGCTTCAGGTCGGGCCTCGATGGTCACTTGGCCGTTGCTGCCGACCACCGTGATTGGGAATTCTCCGTCGCCGTTTTCGTTGTTAGCGCTGTTTTTGGCGGTGCTGTTGGTGGTTTGCTCGTCGGCGCTGGCGCTAGTGCTGGCGTTATTGGCGCTGCTATTGCCATTGTCGTTCGTGCCACAAGCTGCGAGTAGCAGGGCCGCCAGTGCTGTTAGAACTGTTGCTAACAGCGGGAGTTTTTTCATTTCAACCTCCATCTAGCGGAGGTTGAGCCGGCCGACGCCTAAGCACCGGACGAACTTGCCCTTCCTCCGAGGGTGCATTCGTAGAAATGAGATCAGGCGACCTGGCTTATCCAAAAAGGAATCACAGTTGCGGGACAGCGCCGGATTCTCACCGGACTTCGCTTATCTCAAATCACCTGGCAAGGTTGCCAGGCACTGGCACGTTACCCCACCTTCGCCAGGGTTGCCACATACGAGCTCTTGACAGCCACCATACTGAGTATGCATACTGAGTATGTGAGCGTGCGTGAAGGGATTCTTTCCCTCTTGGCGGAAGGCCCGAGTTATGGGTTCGCCCTGAAAACACATTTTGAAACCGCTACCGGCGGGACTTGGCCGCTTAACGTCGGCCAGGTTTACACCACCCTCGATCGACTTGAGCGAGACGGTTTAGTGGTGATGGAAGAAACCGATGACCAGAAGCTCTATCGCCTTACCGATGCTGGCCATGATGAGTTGGAAGATTGGTGGGAGGCGGTACCCAATGATGGGCCCCCGCCGCGTGATGAGTTGTTGATCAAGTTGTTGCTGGCGCTTCCCCACGGCAAAGAACATGCGCTGGCGGTGCTGTCTCGACAACGAAGTGCCTTGGCACAAATTCTTCACGCTCGTCGACAGGCCGCCATTACAACTGGGGCTAACCACTCTGGTGAGTTGGGCCAAAGTCCGACCACGTTTGCGGCTGCGTTATTAGACGACGCCGTGTTGATGCGAACCGAGGCTGATTTGCGCTGGCTCGACCGATGTGAGGCCCGGATTGTTGCTGACCTGAAAGATTTAACAACGACCGGTGGCCCCGAAGCCGGGGCAGACCCAGGCCATAGAGCCGATACGAACCCACCCCGACCTAATCGTCTCGGATTGATGCGGAGGAACCGCCGATGAATTCAAATGCTGTGGTCTCATTTGAGGCCGTCACCAAAGTTTTTGGCAGCGGGAGCACCGAGATTCGGGCTCTTAACAACGTTACCTTCAACGTATTTCCCGGTGAGCTGGTGGCCGTAATGGGACCGTCGGGCTGTGGAAAATCTACCTTGTTGCATGTGGCGGGCGGACTTGAGCGACCCACTTCAGGCCAAGTTGTCACCGCCGGGCGCAATCTGGGTGACATCTCGGCCCAAGAGCTGGCGAGTCTACGTAGAAACGACGTGGGTTACGTGTTTCAGCGGCTAAATCTCATTCCAAGTTTGACCGCAATGGAGAACGTGATGCTACCCCTCGAGCTCGATGGTTTGGGTAGTCGCCAAGCCCGCCACCAAGCGGCTGAAGCCCTGGAGCGGGTGCGATTGGGCGATGGCCTAAGCAGGTATCCCGATGACTTTTCAGGCGGTCAGCAACAACGTATTGCTATCGCTCGAGCTATTACGGGTACTCGCAAAGTGCTCTTGGCAGACGAGCCGACCGGTTCCCTTGACACGTTGGCTGCAGATGCGGTGATCAACTTGCTGGCCAGTCTGGCAAAAGATCGCGGTACTGCCATCTTGTTGGTCACCCACGAACCCCGCTTTACCGCTTGGGCCGATCGCGTTATTTACCTACGTGATGGACAAGTGGTTGACGAATCGATCATGAGCTCGTCGGCTATAGCAGAAGGAACGGTATTGCCATGACCTCATGGGGAGTTGCGACCCGACTGGCCCGGCGAGAAGTTATTCGTCGACCTTGGCGAACTTTGATCGTCATGATGCTGGTTATTGCGCCAGTGCTGGTGCTAACCAGCTTTGGTGTGATGGTTCGCACCACCGATCGCACATCGGCGGAGCGCTTTGCAAGCAATTGGGGTGGCGCCGATTTCGTGGTGCGAGGTTCCATGAGCGACTACGAACGTTGGCGTGATGTGTCCGATTCCGATTTCAACTCCGACGGTTCGGTCTCCACTGCTGATTCGCAGCTTTATACGCTCTTGGAGGAGAACTCCACTGGCTTAGAGTTTCGAAATTGGTGGTTTCGGATTCGAGACGGACAAGGGCAGCGGTCCTGGGCCGTGGTCACTGATTTGCCAGTGGATGACCCGATGGTGTCGGGGGTGACAGGGGATCTAAGTGGCCGTTTGCCAAGTGGCACCGATGAAGTTGTATTGTCGGCATCATTGGCCAAGGCTTTGCATCTTGGTGTGGGTGATCGGCTTGAGTTGACACGACCCCAGCCTTTTTCCGCAGAAGTAGTTGGCACCATTAATTGGAATGGTGATCTGTCTCGGCGTGCCATTCTGGTTGACTCGGCCCGTGGCGCTGAGGTTATGGCCGAAATGCTCGGGGAGAATATCGAGCCCAATCTCATCACCCTTATCCGCTGGAACGGACCCAGATTCGATGACGATACCCCAAAAATTGCGGATCCTGACCTGTTTAATTTGGTGAGTAGCGGGCCGTTTGAACGACCTTATTACCATTTTGAAGAAGTTTCGGTGGCCCAAGAGACCATTGTGTGGTCATGGATGGGCGGTGCTCTTGCTTTCACCATCGTGGGGGTGGTGATCGCCGCAGCCTTTGCGGTAACAGCACGGCGACAGTTGTTGCTGATTGGGCAGCTGATGGGGAATGGGGCGAGCGTCGGGACTTTGCGAGCTGCGCTGTTCTTACAGGGCACGGTGATTGGTCTTGTTGGGGGCGTGATTGGAGTGGCGCTGGCCTTAGGTGGCCTGCATCTTTTCCAACCCTTGGTGGAACGGGCCGTCAACTATCGCCTTAACGGTTACGATGTTCACCTGTTCGATCTGCTACCGATAGTTGTTTTGGCCACATTGGCCGCCACCGGTGCTGCTTTGATTCCAGCTCGTGTGGCCTTGCGTACCTCGGTTCTACAAGCGTTGTCCGGTCGTCGTCCGGTAGGTCCTTACCCGGCGAAGTTGGTGGCACGGGGTGGTATTGCGGTAGCCGCGGGTTTGGTGCTTTTAGCCGTGGCAACGGTTGGGGCGCAGGGCTTAAATGGCGGCAATGATTCGGGCCTTTGGCTGTTTGTTGTCACTGGCGTAGTTGGTGCTTTGGGTGTGATCTTGGGGACATGTGCGGTGTCGCCCGCCATCGTTGGCAAGTTGGAACCATTGGCATCGCATCTACGGGGTACCGCCCGGTTAGCGGCTCGTAGCATTGCTCGTCAACGAACACGTACTGGTGCTGTCGTGGCAGCGGTTGCAGTGGTAGCGGCGGGTGCGGTGGCGGCCTCGACAACCTGGCTAACCATCGACGCCCGTGATGGGCAGCGCTATGACTCGTCATTGCCAGCCAACCAGGTTGTGGTTTCTAGTTCGCAAGAGCTGCCCTTTGACGACACCGATGCTGAGGCGTGGGCCCCATCAATACCAGTCGAAGTGCCCGATGAAGTGCTTGAAGAGATCACCACCGTGGTACCCGATGCAACCGTGCTACGGCTAGAACAGGCCTGGATTCCAGGTGTTGGCAATGGCGACCATGAGGCTGATCAGCGCCTGTGGCTGTTCAAAGCCGATGGCGATTTCACACAAGAATGGAATTGGCAGGCGGTGCCAGTGTTAGATGCCGAAACTGCCAAAGAGCTGGGTCTTTCAAAAGAAGCTCAAGAAGGCCTAGCTCGCACTGGTTACATAATCTCACCCGACATGTTCGGAGTGGGCCTTAGTGCTGGCGACAGTAAGGAAGCCCAAGATGTTTCCGTATCTGTATACGACGAAGCT
Source organism: Acidimicrobiia bacterium (assembly GCA_041676705.1). Lineage (NCBI taxonomy): Bacteria > Bacillati > Actinomycetota > Acidimicrobiia > Acidimicrobiia bacterium. Next base: position 3,350 of record JBAYRL010000002.1, on the reverse strand, counting down.
GGGAATAAACGAGACGAATTTGAAGTCACGATTTTGTCCCATCCGTTGCCTGATAGCACCGGTGAATATGCCAGCCCCTCAATGGCCAGGCGGCTCAATCTCGAGTTTCGGCCGTTCCAGACAGTCTTTGTGGCACCGGAGCCAATTGACGATGATCAAGCCGATGCCCTTATAGATCTTCAAGAAGGCTTATGGGGAGATTTCAGTGGATTATCAAGCTGGATCTCGTATCAGGTGCCTCGTTGGGAACCGCCAGAAGGACTGATCACCTCGGCCATCGTGGCAGTGGCGACTCTGTTCTCACTGGGAGTGGTGGCCTTGGGTTTGGCCTTATCGGCGGCCGAAACCAAAGACGAGCGTGACGTTTTGGTGGCTATTGGGGCGCGGCCTCGAACGATGGGCCGCTTAGCCGGTGCCAAAGCTGCCGTGTTGTCTGCTTCGGGCACGCTAATTGGGGTGCCGCTCGGCTTCATACCTACTTTCGTGGTCGCTAAGGCGGCCATGAGTAATGGAATGAGTTTCAAGGTGGTATTTCCGTGGTTTCAAGTGGTGCTACTGGTGATCGTTGTGCCGTTAGTGGCCACAGTTGCCACCCAAGTTGCAAGCGGAATCTCATTGCGATTGCGTCCGGTACAAGCTTCAAACATGGCGTTTGACTAGCCCGTATAAGGTGGTTGCCGTGTGCGCCGTCGCTTCTAGGTACGGCCCAAGAAGTTCAGCCTTGTACAATCGCGGCCGATAATTCTGCGTCGCTCCAGAACCCAATGAGTGGCTGTTGATAGTGGTGACCGCTGGCGTACATAGCCAAACGCTCTGAGCTTGGTTGATCACCCAGTGTGATGAGATCGAAAAATGCTTTCGGACCAGCAGCTAATAGTGCTTGGGAACCTTCACTACGTGCTTTTGGCAACTGGGTGGTGAGAATAACCAGTGGCGTGAGAGGTTCAGCACCTCGTAAAGCATGAGCTCGGCCTAAACTCCGCCAAACTACATCGTTTGGCAACATGCCTCCCCGAGTCGAAGCTGCAGTTCCGGCTACCTCAAAATACCAGGTCTGATGGTTTTTATCGGTAGCAACAAAGCTTACGCTAACGCCGGTCTTGGGAATCCGTCGGTTGGTGTGAGTGATTGAAAAGCCAGCCTCTTCGAGGGTCGACTTGGCCAGGTTCATTGCCGACGCGCCCGTAGGATTGTTGCTGATCGCTGACAAAGCGTGATGCGCCGATTGTTCCTGCTGTTGTGCAGCTGAGACAGTAGCGTCGGCCACTCGTCTTTGCGCTAGTTCAACGTAGCTGGGGTCAAGGTCGTAGCCGATATAGCGCCGGTCTAGCCGCGCTGCTGCCACCAGCGTTGATCCACTGCCCATAAACGGGTCAAGCACCAAATCGTCTTCGTAGGTGTAGAGGCGAATTAGTGCTTCTGGGAGTTCAATAGGAAACGGGGCAGGGTGGCCTACCCGGGTGGCGCTCTCGGGTGGAACCTGCCACAGATCGAGGGTGAGTGACATGAAGTCGTCGGCGGGCAAGGTGTTCTTGTGTGGTAGTCCTTTGGCGGCCCTGACTTTGGGCGGCTGAGCCCGGTCAAAGCGGCCTTTGCTTGCCACAATGATGCGCTCGGTCACGTCACGGATGACTGGATTGGCGGCGCTTCGAAACGAGCCCCAGGCGCATGAACCGCTGGCACCCTCGGCCTTTTGCCAAATCAGTTCTGCTCGAAGCAGTAGGCCTAAGTCATCTTCAAACATCCGAATGATGTCGGATGACAGGCTGCGGTACGGCTTGCGGCCAAGGTTGGCCACGTTAATGGCCAGGCGCCCGCCCGGTTCCAGCTTTCGCACGCACTCGGCAAATACGTCTCGCAACATTTCAAGATATTCGAGATAGGTGGAGGGAATGCCGTCTCGCGCCAGTTCTTCTTCGTACTGCTTGCCGACGAAATATGGCGGAGAGGTAACCACCAGCGCCACTGAATTATCAGCTATTGCGTCCATGTGGCGGGCGTCGCCCAGCACGAACGGGTTCGCTACTGGTAACGCTGGCGCTACGTGATCGTCGTTTGAGATGACCGGGGCACGAAAACGCCGATAGAAGGCACTGGAGTCATGGCTTTCTCGTTTCCCTGCTCCAAAGTTTGAGGTGCTCGTTCCGCGTTGTTTGGCGGGCGTTTCTCTATCGGGTTTTTCGTTATTAGATACTCGCGTAAACAAGTTATGCTCGCCCAAAGTGGCCTTCCTCCTGGCGCTAAACCTTACTCTTTAGGTCCAATCGTGTCGCGTTCGCTCGCTTGGGAATGGCTGACATTTAACGAAACTTCGTGCCACATCTGTGACGCGCCATTCGTTCGTCGGCCAGTGATAGCCGCTAGATGTAGTGCCCAGTGGCAGTCCCGGGCAGCGCTCCACGGTGCTAATCAGATTGCGAGGGAAGTGGTGTAACCATACTTGCTGACTGTGACATTCAGACTTGGTTGGGGTGTTGCGCGGCGCTAAGTGTCACTGGTTGTCGGCATTGTGGCGTTTGGGAATATCCGCCTGCGGTTGTCCCGTTTGATTAAGGCCTTGTTTGTCTATCGTCCATTTACCAGGGTCCCTGGGCGCTCTGCATCGAATCACTCCGTGGGACCGTATACACAACATCTAATAGACACTGGATCTTTTGAAAACATCTAAAACACCTGACAACAGCCTAAAAAAGCTAAAACACGTGAAAACGTGTTGATACAAGAACAACCGTACGATACAATGAAGCAATGAACCCCACACCGCCGCCTCCACCAGGAGGTGAAACCCCACCCAAACCCCAGCATCCGCCGTCCGCGTTTTTATCCCCGCCAAACCCCCCAACGCCGGTCGCGAACAGTTCGACGCCAGGTCTCTCCACACCGGTATTTAGTGCCATTCCAAATCCTGTCTCCCCAAGTTCTCGCTCCTTGGATGTCGACCTTGAGGCGATGTTGTCGGATGAGGTGAATCAACGGTTTTTGGGTTTGGTGTCTGAGGTGGTTGGGCTTGTTGAGCGGGTTGATGTTGGTTTGTGGTCAGCGCCGGCCCAGGCTGAGGTTTTGGTTGGTTTGTTGGGTTTCCAAACCCAGATCGAGGCTGTTGTTTCTCAGCTGGCTGGGTTGGTGGATGCTTCTATGTTTTGGTCAACCGATGGGTCACGCTCAGCTGGGGCTTGGTTAGAACGTCAAAGTGGTCGTGATCGTAAAGAAACCAACCAGATCTTTAGAACCGGTCGTGATTTACGCGAGATGCCTGAAACCGAAAACGGTTTTGGTGCTGGGGTGTTGTCTGGTCGTCATGTGCGGGTTTTGGCTAAAGCTAAAAACAAGGTTCCCGAGCTGTTTGGGGA